>JAQUHN010000183.1 GCA_028683555.1 Geobacteraceae bacterium
GCCCCCAGAAGCCCCTGCAGTTCGTCTCGCACCTCCCGCAGCATTTTTTTCTCCGGGGTATCGGTACCATGAGATGGGGGAGAATCATGCAGAAGGATAATGTGCTCCACCTTGGCAAGGTCTGCCACCATCTCGAGGATGATTTCCAGATGGGTTTCATCGACAAAAACCACCTTCGCCTCTGAATCGGTGAGGATATGGCGCAGTTCAGCGCTCTTTAGTTCCTTGTCGATGTGGACAACCACCCCACCGGCCCGAAGAATCCCGAAATAGCCGGCAACCCAACGGGGAGAAGAAGGCCCGATGAGTGCCGCCCGGTCACCCGGAGCAAAACCGGAACCGTGCAGACCCGCCGCGATCTGTTCGACACTGGAGGAAAGGGCACGATAGGAAAGATCACGCCAGGCTCCTGCTTCCTTGCGGCGAAGAGCCGTTTTCAGCGGGTACCTGCGGAGGCTTTCCCGAAGAAGTCCGTCGATTGTGGTCATAAGGAGGCAAACTCCTGGAGGAAAGTTGTCCAGATCAATGTCCTGACGCCGCTGGCAGTAGTGACACCTCAGAGAAGAAACTGGCCCTTTCTGCTGCAAGCTCCCGTCAGAGGATTGATGATATTGTATCACCTAGGCAAACATGGCATCAGATCAATAATGAGGCAAAGTGCATACTACCCCAAGAGACGACATGTCCGCATCATCTTTTTCATATAAATCTCGCGTTAACGATTGAATGACAAGCCGGTCTCGAATCGTGTGGTAGACTTACAAGATATCTTGTCACAGGGTCCACCGTACAAGCCGCCAAAGGGACGCCACAAGAGATAAACAGACGCAGCAACGACAATCACACTACTGCAAGGAGGATTCAATGGAAGAACGAACAGGAATCATTACATTTCAAGGAAACCCTTTAACCCTGGTCGGCAAAGAACTGCAAGCCGGAAATCCCGCCCCTGATTTCCGGGTGGTGGATAACGGCCTGGCACCGGTCACACTGGCTGATTTTTCCGGGAAGATCAAAATCTTGAGCGCCGTCCCTTCTCTTGACACCCCGGTATGCGATACGGAAACCCGCCGATTCAACAAGGAAGCCGCCGCTCTTCCGGATAGTGTTGTGGTGCTCACCATCAGCATGGATCTTCCCTTTGCCCAGGCCCGTTGGTGTGGCGCGGCCGGTATCGATCGGGTCAAGACCCTGTCCGACTACCAGGATCGGTCATTCGCCGATGCCTATGGCATCCTGATCAAGGAACTCAAACTGCTTGCCCGGGCAATTTTCGTGGTCGATGCCGCCGATACGATCCGCTACGTGCAGATCGTCCCGGAAATCACCAGCGAGCCGGACTACGATGCCGTCCTGAATGCGGCCAAGGCACTGGTATAAAAAGTTGGAAGTATGAAGTATGGAAAAAAATGCCAGTGACCTTCAACTTTCATACTTCATACTTCATCCTTCATACTTTCCAAGATATTCTTCCTCGAATATCTCCGCAATCAGCCTGATTTTGTCCCCCTTATTGCTTCGCCCACGGGAAGCATCGGCATCGGCCATACAGACCTGCAGCAAAAGGGGAAACAGCGGATGCTCCATGAACCGGCGCTGGTTTCGCGTCAGCTTGGTGTCATAGCCAAGATTCCAGGAAAAGTGAAAAAGGTGGTGGCGCACCAACCAGGCGACGTCGGCGGAAATTTTTCCAAGCCCGAGTCGCGTCATGATTGCCGGAACCAGCACCGCCCCGGCCTCGGCGTGGCCGATCGACCGCCAGCGGGTGCCGTCAAAAAAAGTCTTCTCCGACTTACCGATATCGTGCAGCAGAGTTCCCCAGAAAACCCGCGGATCTTCATCGTCGTCCACCGCCTCCATAGCCAGCATGGTATGAACGAATGCGTCCCCCTCCGCATGGAACTCCTCCGGTTGCTGTACCCCCCGGAGTGCCGCCACCTCCGGGAGTTTCTCATCGAAACTGCCCTCGGCAAGCCACCCCCGTACCATCTCCCTGTACGCCCGTGATGTCACCATATTCTCCTATTGAAACACTACTGCCCGGATTCGGCACCGGCAGATAGACCGGTTGTATCCTTTTTCAAGAGGAAAGAAAAGCAAAATGGACTCTTTACAGGGCAACGGGGGGTGCTACCATTAAGTAAGACACTACCTGACAAAGGAGGACACCATGCATTACGGAGAAGACCGGGTATACAAAAAAATCGAAGTAATCGGGGTCTCGAAAAAGGGTATCGAGGAAGCCATCCAGGCAGCTATTGCCAAGGCCCACAAATCCCTCGAAAGGGTCTCCTGGTTCGAGGTCCAGGAAATCCACGGGCACGTGGGAGAGGACGGCGTGGTGAGCGAATACCAGGTAATTCTCAAGGTATCCTTCCAGCTCAAGTAGGACGCCGTAGTGGCGTCTTGCCGCCGGACCGGGCAGAGGGATGCACTACCGCCGCACAACTTTCCCACAGCAGGGCAGGCAGCAAAGCCTGCCCCTTCATCCTCGAATCAGCGACAGTTGGAACTGAATCGACTTGACCAGCAAGCTTTCTTTCGTTCCAGGCTGATTTGGTGGTCTTCATTTGCCGCGGCATGGAGGAGGATGCGGAACACTGTTTCCACTTCTTCCGAAGCCCCGATAGCCGTGGCAATCTCTTCGGCAGTCATGGACCTGCCAGGGTTGGCATGCAGATGAGCCAGCACATGCCGCTGCAGTTTCAGGACGGTGGTAGCGGCCTGCTTGCCCGCCTCGACTCCCGGCTGATGATAGGCATTGATGCCGACCAGGGAGGCGTAAAAACCAACCGCTCGCTCGTACAGGGCGACCAGCGCTCCAAGGGAACGGGCATCGACCCGGTCAAGGGTTATGGTGAGCGATTGCCGGCCATTCTCGTACAGGGCCTGCCGGGTCCCCTGCAGGAAACCGCTCAGATAGTCGCCACAGGTCACCTCCGGATCCACACGAAGAGACTCACCCTCTCGGTCATGAAGCACCTCAAGAAAGGTGACGAAAAAGTTGTCCACCCCGTCCCGCAATTGCTGAACGAAAGCATGCTGGTCGGTAGAGCCCTTGTTACCATAGACGGCAATCCCCTGATGCACCTGGTTGCCGGACAGGTCTTTTCCCTTACCGAGGGATTCCATTACCAGTTGCTGCAGATAGCGCCCGAACAGAAGCAGGCGATCCTTGTAGGGCAGAATGACCATGTCCCGTGTCCCTTTGCCGCCGGTCGCATGGAACCAGGCCAGGGCCATTCTGGCAGCGGGATTGGTGTGATTGCTGGGCATCCGGGTCAGGGCGTCGCAGCTGCTGGCCCCCTCCAGGAACGCATCAATGTCGACCCCCTGCAAAGCGGCGGGGAGCAGACCGACAACGGAAGTGACCGAAGTGCGACCACCCACCCAGTCCCACATGGGAAAACGGCCGAGCCAGCCCTGCTCCGAAGCCAGACGGTCCAGTTCGCTCCCCACCCCTGTTACGGCCACGGCATGCCGCGGAAACTCCAGCCCCGCCTTTTCATAGGCACGAGCCGCCTCCAGCATGCCGTTACGGGTTTCCTTCGTCCCACCACTCTTGGAAATGACCAGGGTCAGGGTTTCTGCCAGGCTGTCACCGATCAGCGACAGCACCCGGTCCATTCCGTCAGGGTCGGTATTGTCGAAGAAAAACGGCTGTATGGGATCGGCGGTAGAAGCAAGCGCATCGGCAATGAACTGGGGACCCAGGGCCGAGCCACCGATGCCGATCAGAAGCAGCCGGGAAAACCGTCCCCCTTGCTCGGGAGCAATCTCCCCGCGGTGAACCCGCGCGGTAAAGTCCTTGACATCCGCTATCGTTGCCTGAATAGCCTTGGTAATATCCGCGGACGGGGCAAGGTAGGGTGTACGCAGCCAGTAGTGCCCCACCATCCTCCCCTCGTCGGGATTGGCCAGGGAACCGTCCTCCAAGTCAGCCATCGCCCGGTACGCTTTCAGCATGAAAGGCTCCATGGCTTGAAAGAAGTCGTCGGGATAGCTCATTCTGCTGACGTCAAGCATCAGCCCGATTTCCGGATAGCAGTTCAGGTTATTTTTATAGCGTTCCCACAGTGCTGGTTTTTCCATGGAATCCTCTCGTCTTTTTCGATGTCATGCGACCTGCCAGGTTTTGCAAACCTGGCAGGTCTTAGGGATGTCCTATCCCACCCGCCGCTGCCGCGTCCAGCAGCCAGGTAACGGCAGCCGACGATGACGCAACACGGGACGCAGGGTAGCAGAGGCCCTTTCTATTACCGAGTATTTCGGCAACAATCGCGGCCTTGGCAACGCCGGTCACCAGGAAAACCAGATGGCGGGCCCTGCTGAGCACCGGCTCGGTCAGGGTAACCCGATGACTGTGCAGTTTTTCCACGTACACGGCAACTGCTTTCCGCCCGGAGCAGCGATCCAGGTCCATGCCCGGAAACAGCGAGGCAGTGTGCCCGTCGCTTCCTATGCCGAGTAAGATCATATCGAAAACCGGTATTTCATCCTCGGCAAACGAGCGGGACAGGTCCGCCTCGTAGCAGCTGGCCGCCTCCTCGGGAAACAGTTCACCCGCTATCCGGTGGATAACCGGACCGCGGGCCGGCAGCTTTGACAGAAGAAGTTCGTCAGCCAGACGGAAATTGCTCTCCGCATGATCGGGAGGCACACAGCGCTCGTCAGCCCAGAAGATGTGCACCGCACCCCAATCTATCCCGGCACGCGGGGCCTGCTCGGCCAGATGGCGGAATAAGGGGACCGGCGAAGAACCGCCCGAAAGGGCCACACTGAAACGGCCCCGGGCCGCCAAGGCATCCCGCGCGGCTTCCAGGAACAGTTTTACTCCCTCGGCAGCAGCCTGTTCGACCGTGTCGAAGACCGCCATGTTCCTTTTCCCGATCACAGCGATCGCCAATTTCGCCCATCCTTCTCCAGCAGTGCCGCGGCGGCGGCCGGGCCATCCGACCCCGCTTCATACAGGAATGACCGGGGAACCGCCTCCCGGGCTGCCAGGGCCTCGATCAGCGGAGTAAGGAGCAACCAGCTCAGTTCAACCCCATCCTCGCGGACAAACAGCATCTGGTCCCCTTCCATGCAGTCCAGCAGAACCCGTTCGTAAGCACTCAGGGAAATCTCGCGGGGATAGCAAAAGTCCAGGCTTACCGGCATGAGACACATCCGTGAACCAGGATTCTTTGCCTGTATTTCCAGGTGGATACCCTCGTCTGGTTGCACCTGGAGAATCAAGGTATTGGCCTCGATCCTGCCGCCCATGGTCTGGGAAAACATCATGTGGGGGACCGGCCGGAAGTGGATGGCGATCTCGGTGGTGCGCCGCTTCAACCGTTTCCCGGAACGGAGGTAGAACGGAACGCCGTTCCAGCGCCAGTTGTCTATCCAGACTTTTAACGCTGCGTAGGTCGGCACCGTAGAATCGCTGGCGACCCCGGATTCCTCGCGGTATCCTTTGAGTCCGGCAGCGACCGACCGGGCATATTGGCCGGTGACAACGCAGTCGTCAAGGTTTTCCAGCGAAAAAGGCCGGATCGACTGCAACACCTTGGCCTTTTCGTCCCTGACCCGGGCAGCGGTGAAGAGCGCCGGGGGTTCAATCGCCATCAGGGTGAGCAGCTGAAACATGTGATTCTGAAACATGTCCCGCAGCACGCCGGCCTCTTCGTAATAGCCGGCACGTCGCTCAATACCGATGGTCTCGGCGGCGGTAATCTGCACATGATCAATATAGCGCCTGTTCCAGAGAGGCTCGAACAGTGAGTTGGCAAAACGGAACATGAGAATGTTCTGGACGGTCTCCTTGGCCAGGTAGTGATCGATACGGTATACCTGGCTTTCCCGGAAGGCAGCCAACAGGATGGCGTTGAGTCTCCGGGACGATTCCAGGTCATTGCCGAAGGGCTTCTCGATGACGAGCTTGACGCTGGTGCCGGGCCAGGTTGCCAGCCCTGACCGATGCAGTGTGCCGATAACATCCTCGTAGACGCCCGGAGGGGTGGCGAGGTAGAAAATCCGGTTGCCGCCCGTATCGGCAGCCTTTTCCAGAGGCGGCAGCACTTCGGCAAGGTTGACGCGATAGGACTCCGGATCGCTATAGTCGATCGAACGGTAGTGAAGCAGGGTGGAAAAGTTATGCCAGCAGGTTTCGTCGCATTCCTCAGGAAAGGTTTCCCTCAGGCCCGCCGCCATCAATTCACGGAACCGGGCGGAATCCATCTCGGTACGTGCCACGCCGAGAACGAAAAAGCCGCGGGGCAGAAGACGCTGCCGGAAAAGACGATAGATGGCTGGAATCAGTTTGCGGCGCGTCAGATCGCCCGAGGCGCCGAAAATAACCAGGCCGGAGCTCTTCGGAATCTCGATACGGCAGCCGGAAGCCGCCTGTCCCGACGATATGTCTTCAAATGGGGAATCCCTGAACATCGAACGTCCTTTATTTACTTACTGCCGGATTGCCTAAGCGTTATCGCGCCTTTTCCCCCGGCGTTGCCGGGAGTATCCCCCCTGCACCGGCGGTGTCCGCCCGTTGTCCCTCTCCCGTCCGGAGCACGGCGTGGCCGCCGAACTCGTTGCGCAGTGCGGCCAGCACCTTGTCGCCGAAGCTGTCACCCAACCGGGAACGGAAACGCTGAAAAAGCGAGGCGGCAATGACCGGAGCCGGTACGCCGGTGTCGATGGCTTGTTGGACAGTCCAGCGACCCTCTCCCGAATCTTCCACATACCCCTGCAGCGATTCCAGCCCCGGATCCTTGCGAAACGCCTCCTCGGCCAGTTCCAGCAGCCAGGAGCGAACCACGCTGCCCCGGTTCCAAAGGTGGGCGACTGCTGCCGGGTCGAGTGCTTCGCCATAGGGAGAGGCCTTGAGGATCGAGAACCCCTCGCCATAGGCGGCCATCATGCCGTATTCAATGCCATTGTGGACCATCTTGACGAAATGCCCCGCCCCTGTCTCCCCACAATAGAGGTAGCCATCCTCGGGTGCAAGCGTCCGAAAGAGTGGCTCCAGGCGGGAATAGTCCCGACGGTCGCCGCCAACCATGAGACAATAACCTTCGGTGAGCCCCCAGATGCCGCCGCTCACCCCCACATCCAGGTAGCGGATGTCGAGGGAATCGAGCCGGTCCCTTCGCCGCACATCATCCCGGTAGAAGCTGTTGCCACCATCCAAAATGCAGTCTCCGGGCGAAAGAAGTTTTACCAGCTGTTCGATAGTTTCATCGATCACCGCTCCGGCCGGCAGCATCAGCCAGACCGCACGGGGAGGCGACAGCATTGCCACCATCTTTTCCAAGCTGAATGCGGGCTGTGCCCCCTCTGCCGCTATCTCCTCCACTTTTCCCGGAGAACGGTTCCAGGCCACCACCTCGTGCCCGCCACCAAGGAG
>JAQUHN010000184.1 GCA_028683555.1 Geobacteraceae bacterium
AGTGGAGCGCCAAACATGAGAACTCCCCTCTGGTCCGCCTGCTGATAGCGCCGGGACTCGCCCTGCAGCGGTTGACGACGCGCGAGCCGGATGACAGCCAGGTAGAGGTGGCCATCCGTTCCATGGAAGAGGCCCTTGCGGAAAATGATGGTTACAAAGACGACAGACTAATGGTGTAAAAGGTATGGTGTATGCTTTACAAGATTGAAGAACTGGAACGACGCTACGAAGAGCTTGAATCGCTGCTATCGGATCCTGCGGTCCTTGGCAACCAGGGAGAATTCAGAAAGCTCAGCAAGGAGCATTTCGAACTGTCCGCCCTCATTGCCGCCTATCGCGAGTACAAGAAGCTGCTTGCCGAGATGGAGGACAACCGCAGTCTGCTGGACGAGTCGGATCCGGAGATCCGCCAGATGGCCGAAGCGGAGCTTGAAGACCTGGGCGGCCGCAAGGAGCAACTGGAAGATGAAATCAAACTCCTGCTGCTGCCGAAGGATCCCAATGACGACCGAAGTGTCGTGCTCGAGATCCGTGCCGGCACCGGCGGCGATGAGGCGGCGCTGTTTGCCGGAGACCTGTTCCGGATGTACTGTCGCTTTGCCGAGGCAAACCGCTGGAAGGTGGAGGTCATCTCCTGTTCCGAGTCCGCCCTCGGCGGTTTCAAGGAAATCGTTGCCCTCGTGGAAGGACAGGGGGTCTACGCCAAGCTCAAGTACGAGTCCGGGACGCACCGCGTGCAGCGGGTGCCGGACACCGAGGCGCAAGGCCGGATCCATACCAGTGCCTGTACCGTGGCCGTGCTCCCCGAGGCCGAAGACATCGATATCGACATAAATCCGGCAGACCTGAAGATCGATGTGTACCGTTCGTCCGGTGCTGGCGGCCAGCACGTCAACACCACTGACTCGGCGGTCCGCATAACTCATCTGCCGACCGGGATTGTCGTCGCCTGTCAGGAGGAGCGGAGTCAGATCAAGAACCGCGCCAAGGCGATGAAGGTTTTGAAATCGAGAATGCTTGATATCATGGTGAGCGAACAGAATGCGAAGATGGCAGCTGATCGCAAGCAGCAGGTCGGGAGTGGTGATAGAAGCGAACGGATCCGCACCTACAATTTTCCCCAGGGGCGCATGACCGACCACCGCATCGGGCTGACCCTCTATCGGCTCGATGCCATTATGGCGGGCGATATCGCGGAGACGGTAGATGCCCTCCGCACCCACTACCAGATGGAGGCCCTCAAGGCACAGAGCGAAGCCGCATAAAGGACGAGGCAAGGGACCCGGGATACCGTTCAGCAAAAGTGAATATGCCGGGAAGATTTCCTGCACGTCTCGAGCTCCGCGACTGATTACCCATGACTGAAATATGGACAATACTCAAAGTCCTCACCTGGACGCGCGGCTACCTGGCGGAAAAAGGTGTCGAGAATTCCCGGCTGGAGGCCGAATGGCTGCTCTGTGAAGCTCTCGGCATGGATCGCGTCGGGTTGTATGTCAATTTCGATAAGCCCTTGACGGCTGACGAGCTTGCCGCATGCAGAACTCTGGTGCGACGGAGGGCAGGCCGTGAACCCCTGCAGTACATACTTGGCAGCCAGGATTTTTTTGGGCTGGATTTTGAGGTTTCTCCCGGGGTTCTCATTCCACGGCACGACACCGAAACTCTGGTGCAGGAAGCGGTAAACCGCTGTCCGGCCAAAGCGGCTATCCTCGACATCGGTGTCGGCAGCGGCTGCATTGCCGTGGCGCTCGCCAGGACATGCGCCGACTCCCATGTCTACGGGGTTGATCCTTCGCCGAAGGCCCTGGCGCTTGCCCAACGAAACGCGGAACGGCATGGCGTAACCGTCACGCTTTTTCAAGGGTCCCTGTTCGAGCCGTTCGCAGGGCGTACCTTTGATCTGATAGTTTCGAATCCGCCATATATCCCAACCGCGGAGCTTGCCGAGTTGCAGCCCGAGGTGCGCGATTACGAGCCCCGGGAAGCCCTGGATGGTGGTCCGGATGGGCTGGAATTCTACCGGCGCATCATTCCTGCCGCGCCACTCTGTCTGGTGGCCGGAGGATGGCTGTTGCTGGAGGTGGGGATTGGCGAGGCGGCCGATGTGCTGGCAATTTTCAAGGATACCGGATGTTTTTGCGATCTGTTCAGTGCCTCTGACCCCGGGGGTATTGAACGTGTTGTAGGGGGCAGGAAAAAGTAGCCTGACGATCTTTCATCTTTATCGATCACATTATTCCGTATGGCTGCATTGAAATGCAGTCCTGCAGAACAGAGGTATTGCAGTGGACAAGCTCATCATCAAGGGGGGGAAGAAGCTGGCCGGTGACGTAACTGTCAGTGGTTCGAAAAATGCCGCCCTGCCAATTTTTATCTCGACCATTCTCGCTCCTGGAATGAACGAAATACAAAACGTACCATTCCTGCGTGACATAAACACCACCATCAAGGTTCTTGAAAGCCTCGGCGCGGAAATACAGGGCAACGGGAATATCGTGAGAATCGACACTTCCCGGCTTAGTGGCCATGAGGCGACCTATGATCTGGTAAAAACCATGCGCGCTTCAGTGCTGGTCCTCGGACCACTGTTGGCCCGGTTCGGGAAAGCGAGGGTGTCTTTACCGGGAGGGTGCGCCATCGGCGCCCGCCCCATCAATCTCCACCTTAAGGGGCTGGAAGCTTTAGGGGCTGACATAACCCTCGAGCATGGCTATGTTGAGGCACGGGCAAGAAGGCTCAAGGGCGCTCGGATCAATTTCGATATCTCTACCGTAGGCGGCACTGAGCAACTCCTCATGGCTGCTGTTACGGCAAAGGGAGAGACTGTTCTGGAAAATGCCGCCCGGGAGCCGGAAATAGTCGATCTGGCCGATATCCTGACAAAAATGGGTGCCAGAATCGAAGGCGCCGGAACGGATACCATTCGGATCAACGGTGTCAGCGAGCTGCAAGCGGTTACCCACTCGGTCATGCCTGACCGGATCGAGGCAGGAACCTTCATGACTGCTGCCGCCATTACCGGCGGCGATATCCGGATTCACAACATGCGCCTTGACCATCTGGATGCGCTGGTTTTCAAGCTTCAGGATGCCGGGGTGGAAATCACTCATAAGGATGATGTGGTTCGGGTTAAGGGGCCGAAGAGGATCAAGAGCATCAATATCAAGACACGCCCCTATCCTGGTTTTCCAACCGATATGCAAGCTCAGATAATGGCTCTTATGACGATTGCTGAAGGGGCGAGCGTCATCAGTGAAAATATCTTCGAAAACAGATTTATGCATGTTTCCGAGTTGCTTCGCTTCGGTGCCGATATCATCGTTGAAGGAAACACCGCTACCGTCAAGGGTGTGAAAAAACTTTCCGGTGCTCCCGTGATGGCTACGGACCTCAGGGCGTCGGCTTCCTTGATCCTTGCCGGACTTGCTTCGGACAATACCACGGAGGTATCCCGAATCTATCATCTTGACAGGGGCTATGAAGCAATCGAGAAGAAGTTGGCGGGACTCGGGGCGGAGATAAAAAGAGTAAAAGAAGACTAACGGTAGAAGGTGGAAAGGTACGGCTAGGAGGGCGGTCTTTGTTTGCTGCACTTGGCCCTCTGCTGTCGCCTTGAGCCGGACTTAAAGGTTTTTCAATGACTGATTACATTACTATTGCCATTCCCAAGGGACGCATTCTGCATGATTCCGTTGCCTTGTTCAAGAAAATCGGTATCGATTGCGAACAGTTGCTGTCCGATACCCGCAAGCTGATCTTCGATGATCCGGCGCAGAAAATGCGTTACATGATCGTGCGCGCCACCGATGTTCCGACCTATGTCGAATACGGCTGCGCCGACCTGGGAATCGTCGGGAAAGATACCCTGCTGGAACAGCAGAAGGATCTCTATGAGCCGCTTGATCTGAAATTCGGTTATTGCCGCCTGGTTGTCGCCGAGCCGGCTGAATTGTCCCGTAACGACGATCCCCTGAGCTGGGCAAATATCCGTATTGCAACCAAGTATCCCAATGTCACGGAGAAGTATTTTGCCGGCAAGGGTGTCCAGGTGGAAATTATCAAGCTCTATGGTTCCATCGAGCTGGCGCCGCTGGTGGGACTTTCCGAGCGAATTGTGGATCTCGTTTCCACCGGTGAGACCCTGCGGCAGAACGGCCTTGTCGAAGTGGAAACGATTGCGGAGATAACCTGTCGTTTGATTGTTAACCGTGGTAGCCTGAAAACCAGGCATAAGCGGATTACGGAAATACTGGAAGGTTTGGAAAAACATCTCTGATTCCGGATTCGGCCGGCGAAGACAGTCACTGCTTGTTTGGGCTGCTCGCCGTGTTATTGTGCGGTGAACAGCAGTGAAACAAGCCGAAGTTGTATGTTGGGGTGCTTCCAGAGCGGTTTCAGTTTGTGCGGCTTGCCATGCAACCTGAGCCGTGCTGCCACTCCGAGGACCGATCTACTATGAAATTTCTCGATATTCATGATGCTGATTTCGATGAGCGTTTTTCGGCAATTCTCAGTCGGGGCGAGGAGCCCAGCCGTGACGTGGAGGCTCTGGTCCTGGAGATTATTGCCGACGTCCGCCGTCGTGGAGATGCAGCCTTGCTCGACTATACCCGTCGTTTCGACCGCCTTGAAACTGAGGCGGACGGTTTGCAGATTTGCGAGGAAGAGTTCGAGCGGGCTTTTTCGCTGGCTGGGGAGCAGGAGGTCGCTGCCCTGCAGCTTGCGGTTGAACGGGTTACCCGGTTTCATGAGAAACAAAAACAGAAAAGCTGGCTGGATGCGGAAGAGGACGGTATCCTTCTCGGTCAGAAGGTAACGCCGCTGGAGCGAGTCGGAATCTATGTGCCGGGTGGCAAGGCGAGCTATCCGAGCAGTGTCATCATGAATGCCATTCCGGCGCGGGTGGCCGGGGTATCCGAGATCGTCATGGTCGTGCCGACTCCCGATGGGGAGCTCAACCCGTATGTTCTGGTTGCGGCACGGCTTGCCGGTGTCGACCGGGTTTTTCGCATAGGTGGAGCCCAGGCAGTCGCGGCGCTGGCGTATGGAACGGAGACAGTGCCCCGCGTTGAAAAGATAACCGGGCCGGGAAATATCTACGTGGCAACAGCCAAGAAACTCGTTTTCGGGCAGGTCGGGATCGATATGATCGCAGGGCCGAGCGAGATCCTGGTGATAAACGATGGCAGCGGGAATCCCGCACATCTCGCCGCTGATCTCCTCTCCCAGGCAGAGCATGATGAACTGGCTTCTGCCATGCTCATCACCACTGATCGCGCGTTTGGCGAACGTGTCGCAGCAGAAGTGAATGTTCAGCTGGCAAACCTGAGCCGTACCGCAATAGCCCGGAAGTCGTGGGACGACTATGGTGTCATTATCGTAACCCGGACACTTGACGAGGCGATTACCTTTGCCAACAGTCTGGCTCCGGAACACCTGGAACTGGCAGTGGCGAACCCTTTCGAGATACTTCCCGCCATCAGGAATGCTGGAGCGATTTTTCTCGGCCACTTTACCCCGGAATCCGCCGGCGATTACCTGGCAGGCCCGAATCATACCCTTCCCACCGGCGGGACAGCACGTTTCTTCTCGCCCCTGTCGGTGGATGACTTCGTGAAGAAGTCTTCGCTGATTTACTTTTCCGAAGGAGCCCTCGGCAGACTTGGGGCTGACATCATCCGGATTGCCGAACTGGAAGGTCTGGAAGCCCATGCCGAGTCGGTAAGAATACGGCTCTCGAACAGGACGGAATCATGAGTGTTTTGCGTGCCAATATTGCCTCGATGGCAGGCTATGTGCCCGGTTTTCAGCCGCCTGACGGCGAGGCTTTTCTTAAACTGAATTCAAATGAAAACCCCTATCCACCTTCCCCGGCGGTTGTAACTGCGGTCCTTGCGGAACTTGGTACCGATGGTGCGTCGCTGCGAAAGTATCCCTGTGCTTCCAGCGAACGGCTGCGTCGAATTGCCGGAGAGCTCTACGGATTCGATCCCTCCTGGGTAATTATGGCAAACGGCTCCGATGAAGTGCTCAATAATCTCATCCGGGCTTGCGCGGGAGAGGGTGAGGAGATTGCGTACGTCCATCCCTCATATTCCTACTATGCTACCCTGGCGGAAGTACAGGGTGCCAGGGTGCGAACTTTCGGCTTGACCGATGATTTCCGCATTGCCGATTTCCCGGAACGTTACGACGGCAAGATCTTTTTTCTTACCACGCCGAACGCGCCCCTAGGTTTTGCCTTTCCCCTCGAGTACATCGAGGACCTGGCGAAGCGTTGCAGTGGTATCCTGGTGGCCGATGAAGCCTATGTTGATTTTGCCGACGAGAATGCGCTGGATCTGGTTCGGAAGTATGAAAACGTGGTGGTGACCCGGACCCTTTCCAAGAGCTATTCCCTTGCCGGAATGCGCTTGGGGCTGGCCATTGCCCGTCCTGAAATAATAGCTGCGCTCGACAAGATCCGTGACCACTATAATCTGGATCGCCTGGCCCAGGCGGCTTGCAGCGCTGCCCTTTCCGATCAGGACTATTTTCGGGAGTGCATCAGCAAGGTTCGAGAAACCCGTGAAACCTTTTCGGCCGGTTTGCGGGAACTTGGCTACCAGGTGATCCCTTCCCATGGTAATTACGTCTTTGCCGTGCCGCCGGACCGCAATGGCCGACGGGTTTATGAAGCTCTGTTCCAGCGCAAAATACTGGTTCGCCATTTTTCCGATCCGTTGCTTTCGTCGGGGCTGCGCATTACCATCGGCACCGGCGCAGAGATGGAACGTACGCTCGCTGCACTCAAGGAAATTTGCTGATATCCCAAGGAGGCTCCCATGTCAAGAACCGCCGTAGTTGAAAGGGTAACGAAGGAAACGCGGATACGGTTGTCCCTCGGCCTGGATGGAACCGGTGACGGCAAGATCTGCACATCGGTACCGTTTCTCGACCATATGCTGGATCTGTTTGCGCGACACGGGTTATTTGACCTTCAGGTGGAGGCTCAAGGGGATATCGATATCGATTTCCACCACACGGTGGAGGATATCGGCATTGTCCTTGGTGAGGCACTGAAACGGGCCTTGGGTGACAAAATGGGGATCCGTCGCTATGGTCAGGCTACGGTACCCATGGATGAGACCCTGGCTACTGCGGCCATCGATCTGTCCGGAAGGCCCTATCTCTGCTTCAATGTCCCTCTGCCGAAAGTAAAAATCGGCGAGTTCGATGTCGAGTTGGTGCGCGAATTCTTTCAGGCTTTTGCCAATACCGCCTGTCTGAACCTCCACCTCAATCTTGTCTATGGAGAGAACACCCACCATATCGTTGAGGCATGGTTCAAGGCTTTTTACCGGTCGCTCAACGAGGCCACGGGCCTTGATGCGAAGCTA
>JAQUHN010000185.1 GCA_028683555.1 Geobacteraceae bacterium
CTCCTATTTCGGCAACGGGCACGACGAAGCGCACATGGTCTACAATTTCGCATTGCCGCCCCTGGTACTTCATGCCTTCTACCGTGAAGATGTGGCCGCCCTTTCCGGGTGGGCACAGCAGGTGAGAAATCCTTCGGACACTGCCACCTTTTTCAATATTCTGGACACCCACGACGGAATCGGCCTCATGGGGGTTAAGGGTATCCTCCCAAAAGGAGAAATCGAATTCGTCATTCAGAGGGCTGGGGAAAACGGTGCCCTAATATCCTTCAAGATGACCGAAAACAGGACCGAAGAACCCTATGAAATCAACACCACCTGGTGGAGTGCCGTCAACGGTGATCACCGTGAAGAAAACATGGATTTTCAGGTCAAACGCTATCTTGCGTCACGGAGTATCGCCCTCATTCTTCAGGGCGTGCCGAGCATTTATGCCCACGGGGCCATTGGCAGCTCCAACGACCACGAACTGGTACGGAAGACGAATGTCAAAAGAGATGTGAATCGTGCCGTGATCAACACCGGGCAGATCTGCGAGAGTTTGAAATACTCTGGCTCAAAGCTGGCCCTCCTGGCCCGGCAGTGGCCGGTGCTGAACCTGACACGCACCCGCGAGCGGGCGTTTCATCCCCAGGGAGACCAGAAGGTTTTAATCACCTCGCCCCAGGTGTTCACGGTACTGCGGACATCCCCGGAAGGGGATCAACACCTCCTCGCCATGACCAACGTGGCGAACAAATCATGTAATGTGGCAGTGACCCTTTCCGATCTCGGCATTGAAAAAACCACCTGGTACGACCTGATAAGCGGCAGGGAATTCGAGGCGAAGTCCGGAATATTGAGGATAGCCTTTCAGCCTTACGATGTGGTCTGGCTGAAGCCGGCTCCGGGGAACTGACCAAGGCAGCTGTTTGATATTGTAGGGCATAAAAGACAACAACCCCCTGACCGCATTTTTCCGGCCAGGGGGTTGTTGTCCTGGTGCATGGCAGGATGAAGCAAAGCTACAAACGTTACTTCTCCCGTCCGTAGGGCCAGGCCATCACGCCCCCTTCCAGGACCTTCACGTTGTTCCAGCCGGCGGCATTGAGCAGGACTGCCGCTTCGTAACCGCGCAGCGAAATCTTGCAGTAGCAGACGATCTCCCGGTCCTTGTCCTGGGGCAGGTCCCCCAACCGGTTCCGCAAGTCGCCGATGGGAATGAGTGTCTCGCCGATACCGATCCGCATCATTTCAAACTCGCCGGGAGTCCGCACGTCGAGCAGAAACGGCTTATTGCCCGCGTCCAGTTCCTTTTTCAACTCCACCGCACCGATGCCGTTTAAGCGGCCCTTGAGCTTGTTCTCCATCAGGTGGGCGGTGGCGATGAAATGATCGATGGCCAGGGAGAACGGCGGCGCATAGGGCAGATCGGCGTTCACCACATCGGCCACGGTAAGCTTGCCGAGGATGGCCATGGCGGCCATGGAAATCTGCTTGCCCACATCCCCCGGTCCGGCGCACTGCACGCCCAGGATCCGGCCGCTGTCGCCATCAACCACCATCTTCGAAATGAGCAGCTTGGCACCCATGAACTCCGGCTTGTCGAGACTGGCGTTGATGACCGTGACGATGTTCTGATACCCCTCCTGCCGCGCCCGACTCTCGGAAAGCCCGGTGGAGCCCGCGTTGAAATCAAACACCTTGCAGATACCGGTATGAATCGTACCGGGGAAGGTTACACAGTTGCCGAGCGCGGCGTTCTCGCCGGCTACACGCCCTTCCAGGTTGGCCAGGTCGCCGAATGGCGCGCGGGTCTTTTTACCGGTAATGCGGTGCACCAGTTCCACGCAATCGCCCACCGCATAGATGTTTGGATCCGACGTCTGCATATACTCGTTGACCAGGATGCCGCCGGTTTCGCCGATCTCCAGGCCGGTAGCCTGTGCCAGTTCGATATTGGGAATCACGCCGATGGCCAGCACTGCCAGTTCGCAGGGAAGTTCGGTGCCGTTTTCCAGCTTTACCGCCTTCAGTTGGCCGTTTTCGCCAAGAAACCCGGCCAGCTTGACATCGGTTATAACATTGGCGGCCTTGCTCCGCACATGATTCTCCAGCACCTTGGCCAGTTCCCAATCGAGGAACATGAGGATCTGCGGCAGCATCTCGATAACGGTAATGTCGATGCCGGAAAGCTGAAGCGCTTCGCAGGTTTCGATGCCGATCAAACCGCCGCCGATCACCACCGCCTTCTTGATGGTGCCCTCGTCGCGAATGCGGCGGAGGAAATCGGCATCACGCATCGACTGGAGAGTCGTTACCCCGTCCAGATCAATGCCGGGCACCGGCGGCTTGCGCGGCTTGGCACCCGTGGCGATGATCAGCGTGTCGTAAGGCAGCTCATCAACCGCACCGCTATTAAGGTCACGGCAGCGCACTGTCCTGGCCGCCCGATCAATGGCCGTCACCTCGGTCTCGGTGCGGGCCTTAATACCCTTGGTGTTGACAAAAAAGTGAGGATCGCGCACCTCCCCATACGGGGTGCTGAGCAAAGCATTGCGGTTGTTGAAAACGCCGCCGACAAAGTACGGGTAGCCGCAGGACGCCATGGACATCTCCGGGGCTTTCTGGATGATGGTAACCTCCGCATCCGGGGCAAGGCGTTTGGCCCGTGCCGCCGCCTTCGGTCCTGCCGCCGAACCACCGATAACCACGATACGTTTTTTCTCAGCCATGACAATCCTCCTTGAAGATATGGAATGGGAAGCGCGAGCAGCACCCTGCAGAAGGGTCCATTCTCAACCACCCTTAATTCTTATTTTTATATATTACATTTTTACCATACAAGCAACCGCTTATTCTCCGTGGATTTCGTTCAAAACCGCAGAAATTGTTATCCAAAGATCAGTTGGGACTTTTACGGAACCCATTCTCCGCAGCATTGCCGGCAAAACATTCCTGTCGGGCAAGCTATCCAATCCTTAAAAAAACTGCGTCGCCGCCAGCCAGTGTTTCCGGATGGCGACTAACCAATGGCAACAGTCCCCGGACTTCAGCAAGCCCCCCGCCGCTGCTACTTCCGGGTGAATATTTTTCCATCATCGGCAGACAACCGCCACTATCAGCACGTCGCCCATTTCACAGGCAACACTGCGAGAATATTCCCCAGGCAATAACGGAATTTTCCTTGAGCATTTCAATCCGAGCATCCAACAAGAGATGTCTTTTTCTTATTTTCCCTTTAATTCCCGACTGTTGTCCCAAGGACACAACGCAGCAGAAACACCATTCCCATCTGGCCAGAGACTTGCATGCTTCATCAGGTGAGAAACAAGACGGCGACTCCTGCGAGTCTGCGCCGATCCTGCGCAAATAACTACAATACCGCACCAGGAAAGAGATGAAACCATGTCAAATGCAACAACCACAGCAACAATTTCCGGAACATCGAACAGGGCACAGACCGGCTTCGAAGTTGATCGCACGCTGACAGGAACGTTCCAAGTAAAGTTATGGGGCCGGTTTCACCCGGGATGGCTCGGAGCCCTGTCTTCCGGACTTTCCCGTCACCGGATCAGTATTATCAGCGGCTCCGCAAAAAAAACCGGGACTTCCTGGGACGCATCCTTTGAAGTAACGTCAACCCGGTTCGCCTCCGACCCCCTGAAACTGGACTTTCTGGCACTGGCCAGAGAGGATAACGACGCGGTAGCGGAATCGGTTTTTTCTCTATCCCAGTTCACCCTCGAGCCGCCGGCAAAACATCATGGAGCCCTGTATCTGGAAGTGAAGGCCGCTGACCAACTGGGATTCCTCGGTCAGCTTCTCAACCGACTGGCCTTCCTGCTGCTGTTCCCGGAAGAAATCAGCATCGATACCGTTCAAGGCAGGATCTTCGATAAATTCTGGATTAGAGGTTTGGGGGGTACGACTCCTTCGGAAACGGCGCAAGCCGCGCTGGAAAAAAAGCTGGCAGAGTGCCGGCACGCTTGAAGCAACAATGTAGCGCCCGGCGCAGCAAGCAAGCTGCGGAAAGCGCGCCCCTGCTTGCAGACGGGAAACAGGGCACATCTTTTCAGAACCATTCGACCTTTTCCGCCAACCGCACGCCGCAACCGTGCATCTCGCGGATAGCGGAAGCAACCGGCGAGATGCCGCCGAACAGGGAAGATGCCGCATAATTGCCGGTCCGCGCGCCGGAAATGCCGAGATCAACAATCACCATCAGGCCCAGATCGCGAAACATGGCTACGGTTTCCAGGGCTGAGACGCGCACGCAGCTGTTCAGGGTACACCCGCCGAAAACCAGGGTTTTCATGCCTGCTGAAATTCGTGACTGCAGCCACTGCCGGAAACCGTTCGCCGCCGGCTGCAGTACATTGTTCCCCGGCTTGATGAAATAGGGCTGCCCGGGCTCGATGATCCCCTCCAACCGCTCATCCCAGCCGTAACTTTCCGGAGGAAACGGGCAGCGGGTATACATCACCTCGACAGGCCGACAGCCCGACTGCAGCAGTCGGGCGCAGTTTTCGAACGCCAGGCGGATCGGCATCACCTGCTGCTCACCGCCCGGCCCCAGCGACCGCAGCCACTCCCCGGAGGTAAAGGACCGCTGCGGGTCGATGACCAGCAGTGCAGCACTGGCCGCAGCAACATGAATTGGCGAGATTTTCAGCTCGTCCAGCGTGGCGCTATACCCTTCGACAACCCTGTCGCCCAGGATATCCCCAAGCAATCCCTCGACACCGATAATTTCCGGACTCATTGCAGCACACATGGCCGGGTTTTCCTTGCCACCCTGCCGCGTACCCGGCACAAACGTCTGCAGCCCTCTCTGCAGTCCCTGCTCAAGCACCGTACCGTACATGCCGTCGGGGTCCGTTTCCAGCCGGGTCATGCAGGCGACGAATTCGTCCTGCTCCAGGGGTTTGCCGGTGGTCAGGAGATCGAGCAGAGCATAGAGCGGCGCCTCATGCCAGTGCCATCCGAAGTAACAGGCTGCATGATAGAGATCTTCCCGGGAAAGCAATGCATCACCGTCAAAGTCCAACTCATGAAAAAAATCGGTATAACTCATGAAAACATCCGAATCCAATCATCTCAGCAGCCGAGTTGTCAATAATCAGCCCAAGGCGACATCGAGAATCATCATCACCGTAAAACCAGCCATGGTTGTCATGGTAACGAGATCGATGTTTGCCTCGATACGCTGCGACTCGGGAATCAGTTCCTCCACCACGACGAAGATCATGGCCCCGGCGGCAAAGCAGAGTGCATAGGGAAGGACATTCTGCATCTGCAGGACGAACAGCGCACCGAGAATACCGGCTATCGGTTCGACCATTCCCGATGCCTGGCCCATGAGAAAACTTTTCGACAGGCTCATCCCTTCCCGACGCAACGGCATGGACACTGCGGTTCCTTCCGGGAAATTCTGCAGACCGATGCCGATGGCAAGCGCGATGGCACCGCCGAGCGTGGCGGAAGGAAGCCCGGCCGCCACGGCTCCGAACGCCACGCCGACCGCAAGGCCCTCGGGGATGTTGTGCAGGGTAATTGCCAGCACCAGCAGCGTGCTGCGCTGCCAGGAGGTCTTGACCCCCTCGCTCTGGCTCATGGCGAGTCCGGGATGGAGATGCGGCAGCAGGAGGTCGGTCAGCCGCATGAAAATCCCGCCGCCCAGAAAGCCGATGCTGGCGGTCAGCCACGGGGTGTGACCCAACTCTCTCGCCATCTCGATGCCCGGCGCCAGCAGCGACCAGAAGCTCGCGGCGATCATGACGCCGGCGGCAAAGCCGAGCATGGAATCCATTACCTTCTGATTGACCGTCTTCGAAAAGAAAACCAGCGCCGCACCAGCCGCCGTAACACCCCAGGTGAACAGGGTCGCGAACAGAACCTGCATAAGGGGACTGAACTGCTGAAAAAACTCGATCATCCTGATGCCTCGCATGACTGTTGTGGTCGGCTTCTGCCCAACAAGAATACCTTCTTACATATTCTTTTCAAACAACTACTCTTGCTGCCCGCTGAAACCGGCAATAACTTTAAGAAACTCCGTCCCGTACTTGCCCAGCTTGTGCTTCCCCACCCCGCTGACGCTGAGCAACTCCTCGGCGTCAGCGGGCCGCCTGGCGGCCATCTCGGTCAGTGTCGCATCGCCGAACACCACGAAGGGAGGAACCCCTTCCCTCGTGGCTATCTCCTTGCGCAGGGCACGCAACTCTTGAAACAGTCCGTCGTTTTTCTCCTGAGCGCCAGACCCGGCCATGCGCGCCTTCTTTGCCTTTCTGGCGGAGACCGGCCTGATACGCGGTCTGGCAAGAGTAAGAGTCTGCTCGCCGCGTAGCAGGGGCCGAGCAGACTCGGTCAACCGCAACACCGAATAGCGGGCCATGTCCTGCTCCAGGTACCCGAGGTGCACCAGTTGGCGGATAATGCTGCCCCACTCGTCCTGGCCCAGACTTGCACCGATGCCGTAGGTTGAGAGCTGGTCGTGACCAAGCGAGCGGATCCGCTCGTTGCGGGAGCCGCGCAGCACATCGATGACATGCCCCATGCCGAACCGCTGGCCGACCCGGTAAACGCTGGAAAGGGCCTTGCGCGCATCCTCTGTGGCATCGTATTGCTCCGGCGGATTGAGGCAGATGTCACAGTTGCCGCAGTCAGTGTCAGGTGACTCGCCGAAGTAGCCGAGCAGCACCCGCCGACGGCAGGTGCGGGCCTCGGCAAAGCCGATCATGGCGTTCAATTTATGCAACTCGATGCGGTTCTGTTCCGGGTTGCCGCCGTTCTCGATCAAGCCCTTGGAGATGGCGATGTCGCCATAGCCGAACAGCAGCAGGGCCTCGGCCGGCAGACCGTCGCGCCCAGCCCGGCCGGTCTCCTGGTAATAGCTCTCGATGTTCTTCGGCAGGTCGTAGTGGACCACGAAGCGGATGTTCGGCTTGTCGATGCCCATGCCGAAAGCAACCGTCGCCACCACCAGCTGCAGGTCGTCACGCTGGAAGGCATCCTGAACCCGCGCCCGTTCCCGGTCGGGGAGCCCGGCATGGTACGGTGCTGCGGCAAATCCGGCCTCGCAGAGCCGAGCCGCAACCTCCTCGACCCTTTTCCGGCTCAGGGCATAGACGATGCCGGCGTCGTATGGTTCACGGGTGCCGAGAAAGTTGAGCAACTGGGCGAACGGCTTCTGCTTGTCCTCCACCGTGTAGCGGATATTCGGCCGGTCGAAACCGGTGATACGGCAAGCGGTCCGGGAAATCCCCAACCGTTGCAGGATGTCGTCCCTGGTCTGGGAATCGGCAGTGGCGGTGAGAGCGATGATCGGCACGGCGGGGAACAGCCGGCGCAGCCGGCCAAGCTGCACATAT
>JAQUHN010000186.1 GCA_028683555.1 Geobacteraceae bacterium
TACTGCTCACCGGGCAGGACCTGCAGCGGGATTCACTGCATATCAATAACAAGATCTACAACATCACGATCTTTACCATTGAGACCAACCAGGTGGTTGGCGGGGTCATTCTCGACGTAACCGACACGGAAATGCACCGGGAGCAGATAGCCCAGCGGGCCAAGCAGGTAATCCGGAAGAACCTGGAAACGGTGCAGGAAATCGCCTTCCGGCTGGGAGAGAACATGGCGGACACGGAAATACTGCTCCGGTCTCTCGCCTACGGTTTTTCGTCGAAAGATATCAATCTCCTCGAGGAAATGGAGAGCCAGTCGGACGATTCCTTTGAAGCACAGGCTGGCGGTTGCTGAAAAAGCAGGGAATTATCCACAATCGAGAACCTTGTTACGATTCCGGCAAGGCTGCTGCACTAACAAAAAATACTGGCCGGTTAAACTGCTGCTTTTTCGTTTCAGCTGTTGCCAGCCTTGATGAGTCAATTTTGTCGTACCGCTTTTCCGATAAGGGATTCAGCACATGAAGATAGTTCGCTACTTGGTACCCATAAACGTATTCCTGGTGGCGCTGGCCATTATCAGCGCCACCACGTTCTTCCTTTCCGAGATTTACATTGATGCCCAGGAGAAGGCCGAACATATCCTCGATAATAACATCAGGACCTTCTGGGAGTTGATCAAGGTAAAAGGAGACAACTTCCGCATCGTGAACGGGAAGTTGATGGTGGGCGACTATGTGCTCAATGGAAATTATGAGCTGCCGGACAAGATCAAAGAACTGACAGGTTGTTCGGCTACGGTTTTCATGGGCGACACCAGGGTTTCCACAAATCTGCGTACGAGCGATGGCAGTCGGGCCGTTGGTACCGGTTTGCACGGCGCGGCCCATGATCCCATTTTCCAGCAGGGAAAGTCCTATCGTGGCGAAACGATTATTTTCGGCACGCCGTACCTGTCGGCCTATGATCCCATCCGGGATGCCAAGGGAAAGGTCATTGGCGCATTGTATGTAGGCGTGAAAAAGTCCGATTTCTTCGAAACCTATAAGGGGCTCAGGAACTCGCTGCTCATCACGGCCACGCTCCTGATCATGTTGTTTACCGTAATATCCGTGCTGCTGGTCAGGTATCGTCAGCGGGCGGAGCAGGTGCTGAAAGACAGCGAAGCCAGCCTGCAGGCAGTTATCCACGGCGCTCCTTTTCCACAATTTATTCTCGACCTCGACCACAAGGTAATACACTGGAACGAGGCCATGGAGCATTGCTCGGGCATCAAGGCGGAGTCAATCATAGGAACGAGCAGGCATGCCGACATTTTTTACGCCGGTCAGCGGCCGATGGTCGCAGACCTGCTGTTGGATAACAAAGTCCATGAAATAGAAACGTGGTATGCCGGCAAATATAATAAGTCGAAGTTCAAGGAAGGCGTCTACCAGGTAACGGATTTCTTTCCCCTGATGGGAGAAACCGGGCGATGGATACGTTTCACCTCCACGTTGATAAAGGATTCGAAAGGTTCCACGATCGGTTCGATGGTGGCATTCGAAGACCTGACCGAACTGAAGCAGGCAAGTGAATACCTCCAGGAGCAGTGGTATTTCCTGCAGGAAATTATCGACAGCATACCGCTTCCCCTCTATTACAAGGATCTGGATGGTAATTATCTCGGCTGCAACAAGGCCTTTGAAGAATTTGTCCAGATGCCTCGCCTGGAAATAATGAGCAAGACCGTTTACGAGGTCATGCCGCAGGAAACAGCCGGAATTTTGTGCGGTATGGATGAAGAACTGCTGCGCTCACCCGGCGTCAAATCGTACGAGTCGCAAATGCAGCTGGAAGACGGCAAGCAGCACAACATAATCTTCAAGAAGGCCACTTTTACCACCAAGGAAGGAATTGTCGGTGGCGTCATCTCGATATTTTTCGATATCACCGAACGCAGGCAGGCTGAGATGCTGTTGCTGCAGGCCCACAACGAGCTTGAAGAGCGGGTGCACCAGCGCACCCTCGAACTGGCGAACCTGAACGAGGTTCTGCGGAAAGAGGTTAATGAACGCACCAAGGCCAAGGATGCCCTTCAGGAGCAGAAGCTCTTTTTGAAGACTATCATGGAGAGTCTGCCAGGTGTTGTCCTGACGCTCGACACGCAGGGGCGACTCTGTCGTTGGAACCATCAGCTGGAAGAGATCACCGGACATTCGAGCGAAAAGCTGCTGGAAGTTGACGTGCTTTCCATCATTCACCAAGATGACCGGCAGTTTGTGGCACAGAAAATCGCCGAAGTGTTCGAAAAGGGCGAGGCGGAAACGGAATTCAGGCTGGTGAGCCGGGACGGTGCCGAGCACTGTTTCCTTTTGGACGGCAAGCGGCTTCAAATCGGCTCGGCAACCTATCTGGTCGGTTGCGGTATCGACATCACGGCGCGTAAGAAAATGGAAGAGGACCTGTTCTGCTCGCAGCAGATGCTCCAGCTCGTGCTGGACAACATCCCGCAGCGGGTTTACTGGAAAGGCCGGGATTTGAATTTCCTCGGCTGCAACAAGTCTTTTACCGAAGACATCGGTTTGCGCACGCCGAGCGAGATTGTCGGCATGAATGATTTTGAAATGCCTTGGAAAGAAAATGCCGAGGAAATGCGCATGGATGACCAGCAGGTTATCGAGCAGGCCGTGCCGAAGATGAATTACGAACAGGCCCAGCTGCTGATAGACGGCAAGATTTCCTGGCTGAAAAAGAATAAAATCCCTCTTTCCGGCAAAGATAACAAGGTATTCGGCGTCCTGGTAACCTACGATAATGTGACGGAGCGCAAGCTCGTCGAAGAGGAGCTTCGCAAGGCCAAGGAATCTGCCGAATCGGCCAATAAGGCAAAAAGCCTGTTCCTCGCCAACATGAGTCATGAAATCCGCACGCCGATGAACGGCGTGATCGGCATGACGGGGCTCCTGCTTGACTCGCACCTGGATCCGGAGCAGCGCGAATACGCGGAGATCGTTCGTGCATCGGCAGACTCTCTGCTGACGATCATCAATGACATTCTCGACTACTCCAAGATCGAGGCCGGCAGACTTGATATCGAAACCGTAGATTTCGACCTCCGTTCGACCGTGGAAGACACCTGTGATTTCATGGCAACGACTATCTATGACAAGGGTCTTGATTTCAACTGCCTTATCAGTCAGGACATACCGACGCTGGTATCCGGTGACCCGGGGAAATTGCGCCAGATACTGGTCAACCTGCTGAGCAACGCCCTGAAGTTCACCCATCACGGAGAAATCGTGCTCAGGGCAACTCTGGAGCGGGAAGACCAGGACAACGCCTGGGTCAGTTTTTCCGTGCGCGATACCGGTATCGGAATCCCACGGAAGCGGATCAAGGACATTTTCGAATTGTTTTCCCAGGTTGATGCCTCCACTACCCGCAAATACGGCGGCACCGGGTTGGGGCTGGCCATTTCAAAGCAGCTGGCTGAATTGATGGGCGGCTCCATCGAAGTGAAGAGCGAAGAAGGTCAAGGTTCGACGTTCTTCCTGACGGTACGATTCGCCAAGCAGGCCACTGCGAAACATAAGAGTTTTGTCGTTCCTGATAAAACCATCAAAGAACGTATCCTGGTTGTTGATGCAAATACCACCAACCGCCTGTCCGTTACGGAAAACCTGCAACGCTGGGGGTATCGATTCGCCGAAGCGAGTGATGAAGTCGAAGCAATGTCGCTGCTTCATGCCGGTTTGCTGGAGAACGATCCTTTTTCCTGTGCCTTTATTGGGCCAAAGCTTTCCAAGGGGACTACCGCGGATCTCGGCAGGAAAATCAAGCGGGAAGAAACGCTGCGGGATACGGTTCTGATCCATGTGTGCCCCCTGGGGGGAAAAATCCCCGCGTGCTCTCTGGCCGAGGATATTTTTGCTGCCCGTTTGCAGAAACCGTTAAAACTGGACGAGCTGTATTACTGTCTGATGGCCTTGTCCGGTAGTACGGAAAATTCTTCCCAGACCTGTCGCCTGGGGGTCGAAAATCCGGAAGCTGTCAGCAAGGGGGCAAAAAATAATATCCGTCTGCTGCTTGCCGAAGACAATAGCACCAACCAGAAGGTCATCTTGCGCATTCTCGACAACCTGGGCTATCGGGCCGATGCGGTCGCCAACGGCAAGGAAGCGCTGGAAGCCCTGGAGATGCTTCCCTATGATCTGGTGTTAATGGATATTCAGATGCCCGAACTGGATGGTTTCGAGGCGACAGAGGTCATCAGGCGGAAAGAGGCGGTTTCCGGCGGCCATCTGCCGATCATTGCCATGACGGCCCATGCCATGAAGGGAGATCGTGAAAAATGCCTTGCCGCCGGTATGGATGATTACATATTCAAGCCGCTTTATCCGAAGGATCTCAAGGATGCCATCCACCGCGCGCTTTCCTCCATGCCTTCCCTGAGGGACGTCGCTGAAGATTATCGATTCGTACCGTCGAACAGCGTGTTTGACCGGGAAGAACTGCGGCGCCGCATTGACTGTGATGAAGATGTCCTCGAGGAAATCGTGCAGGGTTTTATCGACGATTACTCGGTCAACCTGGAAAAGCTGCAGCAGGCATTCCGCGACCGGAACATGGATGCCATCCATCGCCTGGTGCACTTGATGAAAGGCTCCGCGGCGAATATGTCGGCGAATCCGTTGCGGGAATCGATGGCCAGAATGGAGACTTTCCTGCGTCAGGGAGAGATCATCAGTGCCGCACCTCTCATCAATCAGATTCAGAAGGAGTTTGACCACTTCAAGGCGTTTGTGGCGAAGGCGGCGTAGAAATTGTGAAATGGAAGAGCAGGTCGTATGACCTTCGGAGACGATAGCTGAAATTAGCTATTTTGGTTGTGACGCGAGTCGGCACGGCCTGGTGTGCAAGATCTGCCGAACGCTCTGACTTATTTATTTCGAGGTTATTTTCCCGTTGAAAAGGCCGTATCCCTGTCCGGATACGGCCTTTTTTTATTGACCTGAAATGCTGTATTACTCCGTCAGGCAACCTTGTAGCGCTGCACGATGGTTTTCAGCGTGTCGGAAAGTCCGGCCAGCGAGGTGGATTCCTGGATACTGCTTTTTGCTTCGTCGGATGCGGTGGACACGGCTTCGGAGATGCTCTGCAGGCTCATGGTCATTTCCTGGGTGGTGGCGGACTGCTGCTCGGCGGCGGTGGCGATCTGGGCGACCTTTTCATCGAGCTGCGATACCAGGGCGATGATCTCCGCTACCGCCTGGCCCGATTTTTCGGAAGCGGCTGCGCCGTTCTTGACCTTCTCGGCTTCTTCTTCCATGGAGTGGACCACTTCTTTCGTCTGGCCCTGGATGCCCTTGATCATGACGGATATCTCGCGGGTTGCCTTGGCGGTACGTTCCGCGAGTCTGCGGACCTCATCCGCAACCACTGCAAAGCCTCTGCCCTGCTCACCTGCACGGGCTGCCTCGATGGCGGCGTTCAGGGCCAGGAGATTCGTCTGATCGGCGATTTCCTCGATGGTGACGACAATCTCTTCGATCTTGTCGGAGCTTTCGCCCAGGTTCTGGACGATTTCCGTGGTGCGGATGGCTCCTTGGGACAGGTTCTCCATCAGCGCGGCCGTTTCAATGATTACTTTTTCGCTGCCCTTGGCCGCTTCGGTAGTCTGTTTGGCGCTGTCCGCTGCATGGCAGCAGTTGCGGGCGATTTCTTCGGCGGTGGCGTACATCTCTTCGGCCGCCGAGGCGGAGGTGGCGGACTGCATGGTGGCATTGCTCACCGCGGATTCGAGACTGTCGGCGCTCATGCTCAGGGTCGAGGTGCTCGAGCCGAGCTGGTCGATTGCCGCAGTGAGTTTGCCGATTACCTCAAGGGTCTGGTCGGCCATGCTGTTGATCTTGACCGCCAGTTTGCCGAGTCCCCCACCGTACGGGACATGGGCCCTGACGGTCAAGTCGCCGGATTCCACCGCTTCCACCACCTTGGAGACGATGGCCAGCGGGTCGGCAACGGACTTGAAAACCAGGTAGCCGAGGAACGCTCCGAGAACAATGGTTGCAGCGAGCAGTGATCCCGAGGTGACCAGCAGCTGCCGGAAGGTTGCGGCGGCAATTTCCTGTGAGGCGGCCGTTGGTCCACCGGCGCCGGTTATCTGCTGCAACGCATGAAGGCCGGCTGCCGCGGAACCGCCAACAAGCAGGATATTCGTTATCACGAGAGTGGCGATCTTGTGCCTGAGTTTTACCCTCATGTACCAGGTGTGAATGGCGGAGAAGAGTCCCCCGTTGTCTGCCATTTTGTCTGCCGTCGGGCCGGATCGCATATCCTTCTTCATTTCAAGTCCTCCATGTAATGAACTGCGGAGATTTGAGCTGTCCGGCATGCCACGGACAACACAAGAATATCTTATCGGACGATGTGGTGAAAAGTTTAGCGGGTTATGGATATATTTTTTTGCATTGATGGCGATGTTTTTTAAGGGGCTGTTTTTTCGGTATTTAGTTCCGGGAGGGAACGAAGCAGGTCTGCACAGTTTGTAAGCAGCGTGTCCCTTGAATTAGGCATTCCGCAGGAGTCGTTGCCGGCAAAGTGACTGAAAAGACGAAGATGCGGCACAAGTTTTTGTTGGCACCGTTCGTGCTTTTCTCATTAGAAAGTTGGGCCGGCTTCCCTGGTTTCGGCGTATCATGCGGTCGCCACGATTCTTCCGCTATTCTGCTGCACGGGCGGAGGGTTCGACAAACCAGTTGCCGCGGCGGAAGCGTACCCGTCAGTCAGGTGATCTGGGAAAATGAACCAAGGCGTCAGGCACTGCGGGCAAGGAGACCGGCACCATGGCATTTCAGCGACTGGCGAGGTACATAAGCAATCTGAGCGTTGCCAACAAGCTTTTGCTTATTTATCTCCTCGATCTTTCAGCGGTCATTTTCATCACCACGATTCTCATTCACGAAAAATTCATCGCCATTGATTTCGCCCGCAAGGAGATTGCCGGCAACCGCTATATCGCCGAGGTTCGGAAAACCCTGTACGATATCATTCAGGACCGGGACGCCACGACAAAGGTCTTTGCCGCATCGGCAGCCGAGAGTCCCGTGGACTGGAAAACTGATATCGAGGCTCTTGGCCGCGCGGAAAAGCGGTATGGCCGGGGCATGCAATCTGCGGAGCTTAACAGCAGCCTGACTCTGGAACTGGGCCGGCTGCTGCATGCTCGCAGCAGTGCCACCGCTGTTGGCGAGGAAAAC
>JAQUHN010000187.1 GCA_028683555.1 Geobacteraceae bacterium
GACGAGACCGGGCTCCGTCTTGAACTCCACATCTATTTCATCCATTAAAGTGGCGCGAATTTCACGGGTAATGTCGCGACACATGCCAAGGAAAGTTCGGAAGCACTCGAGACAACAACACGCCCGCCGGCTTTCCTGATAGCTTCGCTGATCTCTTTCCGTTGATCGTCGCCGAGATTTTTAATGCGGTCGACGAATACTTCCGTCATGGACGCCTCAAGCTTCGTCATCGCGAGGTCCGCGAGGGCTTTGCGGGCAATCCGGTAAACGTGTTCCGTTGTCTGCCTTCGCAGGTCTTCAAGAAAAACTCTTTCACCCTGGTGCAGGGCCCGACACCAATTATTCCGCAATTCAGCAACATCTTCTCGAGCCTGTTCCGTCAACTCCTTCTTGATGAGCTCAGCCTCGTTGCGGACCGCATCGATAAGCTCTGCCCGGTTTTCATCAAATTCGCGACTCTTTTGCCGATAAACCTCCACCTCATATTCAGCCTCGGCCTGTTTCTTTTTGGCCTCTTCAAGCCGTGCGGCGATTTTCTCCTCCCTGGCATCCATGGCGCGGGTAATGGGTCCATAGAGAAATTTCTTCAGCAGAAATATCAGTATCAGGAAGTTGATAATCTGGGCAGACGTGGTCATCCAGTCGATAAGCATCAATCATCCTCCGGCTTTTTGTGTAACGAACACCCAAAACGGGTTGGCGAATATCAGGATCATCGACACCACGAAACAGTAGATGGCCGTGGATTCTATCATCGCAAGGCTGACGAACAAGGTACGGGTAACCGTGTTCGTCACGTCAGGCTGCTGCGCGATAGAACGCAGGGCCTGTGTCACCGCCCACCCTTCGCCTAGAGCCGGGCCGATCGAACCTATTGCGATCGTTATGCCCGAGGTGAATATTGAAGCCATGGCAACCAACGCGATATTGTCCATACACCTATCCTCCTTCCTCTTTTTCCTCTACCATGTCTGCTTCTTTTTCCTTCTCCTTATGCACCCTGGTACCCGAAGCGATGTAGACCATTGCCAATACGGCAAAGATATATGCCTGGATCAGGCCTATCAGCAGGCCAAATGCCTGCATAACCACCGGAAAGAGAAACGGCACTACCAGCAGCAGGATGGAAGCGATCATCTTGCCGCTCATGATGTTGCCGAATAGCCGCACCGCAAGGGCGAACGAACGCGAAATTTCACCGAAGATATTGAACAGCACCATGAACGGGGTCGGCTTGATGTACAGCTTCAAGAAACCGGTCAGCCCCCGCTCCCGTATCCCGAAATACGGCACGGCAACGAACACGCAAATGGCAAGGGCCGATGTGGTGGAAAGCGAACCGGTCGGAGGCTGATAGCCCGGAATTATGGTAAGAAGGTTGGACACCAGAATGAAGATGAACAGAGTACCCACCAGGGGCAGGAACCTGGCCGGATCAAAGTGGCTTACCTCCTTGATCTGCCCCATCATGCCGGAGACGAGCACCTCCAAAATGTTCTGCCAACGAGTCATTTTCGTAGCCGTCGAAAGGCGCCGGGTAACGCACCACGAAACAGCAGTGAGCAGCGCCATTATCGCCCAGGTGAAAGCTATGGTAGCGTTGACGGTAAAAAACCCCCATTGACAGAGCACGACACTGTCCGGACTGATATTCATTGTCACCCTCCCCTGGCAGCGCCTTTAGGCGCCATGCGCTTGACGGCGAGGGTTCTCACCAGCAGGAAACCGAAAACACAGGCGAAAAGTCGCGCGGGATCTGCAGCCGTTGCATAAAAAAAACCGGAAATTACCGCTGCCGTGCGGAGCAGGAAACTGGCAAAAGCCAGGACCATTGGCCGCCGCGTGACAACCAGTTTCTGCACGGTAAACCACAAGGCAGCGTAATTGGCGGCCGCCAAACCCATTCCGACCAGAAATGCAGCAAGAAGTTGGTATCTCAACAGTTTACCTCGCTTTACGCAGGGGAATTTACGACTCTACCTTGCAAACAAACAGAACAATCAGGATTTCAACCAGCTATCAACTCACGCAAAAAATTGTCATACTCGTAAAACCGGGGATCCATACAGAACACATCCTATTGAAACTCTTGAATTCCTGTTTTCACAGGAAATACGGGAAGCAATTTTCACAGAGCTTATAGTGAGAGTATCGATCCTGAACTCCGGATGCTATTCATCATGCTTTTCTTGCCGCTCTATCTCTTTTCGTTCCTTTGACAGCCAGTACCAGGCGTTCAGGCAGCCAACGACTACCCCGACCAACAAAAAGGTAAGCGTCCAGGATATCCTGTCTCCCAATCGGTTATCCAGCCAGATGCCCAGGGCGATGCCGATCAACATCGGAATGGCAATTGACCAGCCGATCAGACCGAACATGCCGAGGCCGAACCAGACGCTTTGCTCCCCGTCCCGCAGTGCCTTGAGCTTCCGTTGCTCATTTTTGCCTACCTTGTCCTTGAACTCGTCCATAACGGTATCTTTCAGAACCGGCCACTTTCTTGAAGATCGAGAAACTTCCCGACAAATCCGGCTTCGAGCCTGGCGACAGCGGATCGGGCGCTCCGCTGCCTTTCGTCCAGCAGCCTGAATTGCCTCTCCAGCGCGTCCCGCATCTCGCCAAGCGAGGCTCCCCGGACAGCATTTCTCGCAGAGACCCGCACCTCGCTGCCGACTTTCACCAAAATACCTTCATCCAAAGCAAGATATTCTTCTTCTCCCGCCTCGGTCTCAAAAAAGAATATCCCCGGAGGAAGCGAGGCAACAAAGTCGACATGGTGCGGAAGCAGGCAAAACGAGCCATTTTCCGCCTCCGCTATTACCTTGGCGACAGTTATATCGAGCAGCTTTTCACTAGGCAGCAGCAGCTTAAGCCGCATCATTTCCTGCTTCATCAGCTCCCCCGATCATGTACAGAGAGTTTTCCGGGTACTCGAAAAACTCGTCGTTGAGAATCCGTTCGCAGCCATCCAGGGCGTCGGCGAGCGCAACGGTCCGCCCCTCGTGGCCGGTGAATTGCTCGGTGGTATAAAACGGCTGGGTCAGAAAGCGCTCCAGTCGTCTCGCCCGGTTCACCACCCGCCGGTCATCCTGCGACAGCTCTTCGATGCCGAGCATGGCGATGATGTCTTTCAGCTCCTCGTAGGTGGCGAGGGTTTTTCGTATTTCCCGGGCAATATCGTAATGCCGGCGGCCGACGATGTGCGGGGCCAGCATCTTGGAATTCGACTGCAGGGGATCTATCGCCGGATAAAGTCCTTCGCTTGACCTCCTGCGGGAAAGCACGATAAAGGCCGAGAGATGGGAGAAGGTATGCACGGCCGATGGATCGGTGAAGTCGTCCGCGGGCACGTAAACGGCCTGAACAGAGGTAATGGCGCCGGACCGGGTATTGCTGATGCGCTCTTCAAGTTCCGAAAGTTCGGTACCGAGCGTCGGCTGATAGCCTACCCGCGACGGAATCTGGCCGAGCAGCGCCGACACTTCGGAACCCGCCTGGATAAAACGAAAAATGTTGTCGATCAGCAGCAGCACGTCCTGCTTGGCTTCGTCCCTGAAATATTCGGCCATGGAGAGGGCGGCGTGCCCGACCCGGAATCGTGCGCCGGGCGGCTCGTTCATCTGGCCGAATACCATCACGGTGTTTTCCAGCACCCCTGCCTGCTTTATTTCGCGGTACAGCTCTTCCGCCTCGCGGCAACGTTCACCGATGCCGCAGAACAGGCTGACGCCCTTGTGCAGGCCGACCATGTTGTGAACAATCTCCATGATCAGCACGGTCTTGCCCACTCCGGCGCCGCCGAACAGCCCGGCCTTGCCGCCCCTTTCGAGAGGCGCGAGCACATCGATGGCCTTGATCCCGGTGGCGAATATCTCGGAGGTTGTAACCCGCATGGCGAGAGAAACCGGCGGTCTGCTCAACGGGACAAGCCTGGTGCCCTCGGGTTCCTCTCCACCATCGATGGTTTTGCCGAACACGTTGAACATCCTGCCCAGCAGTCCCTTGCCTACCGGCACCCGAAGCGGTCCGCCGGTATCGACAACCGTAGACCCCCGCGACAGGCCACGGGTTGAAGTGAGGGCGAACCCCCGCACCGTTTCCGCATCGATGTGGTTCGTTACCTCTATGACGATCTGTTGATCGTTGCCGGCCCGCAATTCGTTGTGCAGCGGGGGCAATCGCTCCGCAAAACAGACGTCGACAACGCTCCCCCGGACGGATTTCACGGTACCGGTGGTTTGCTTATCCACCGAAAATCCTCCCCTCATAAACTTTCGTCTATGCAACTATTGTATCGCTAACAGGGGTGAATTCAAACCTGCGGGGCGAAGAGCGCACAGCGGAAGGCAACGGAACAGCTGAATTAGTGTCGAGTATTTGGTGAGATGCACGAGGGAAGACACAACGAAGAAAAGGAATTTCGGAAACAACAATGGCCGATTCTCTAAAAAATCGGCCATTCTGCACGCAGGGAAGACTTCCCATCACGGAGCGTTGCAATGAATTTTACGGCGCGGGAAATATCCGCACCGAACTACTGATACTTGAAAAACGTGGACGGCTCCCGGCAGTTGCCGGCATCAAACCATATCACTGCCGGCCCTTGTCCTTGCAGACGAAACCAAGGGAACGGAAACCTTCCGTCAAATCTCGCAGTGCCGCATCAATGAGCGACCCCAACGATGACGTGTCGGAACCTACTGCGGTCAGGGTAATATCCAGCTCCGGCGTTTCGCCAGGCATCGTTGCCAAGGACTTGATGTACACGCCGGGATGGGCGGGAACGACCCTGGTAAGCACCGGTTCCAGCACCGATTCGTCATTGCAGCAGACGGTCAGGGTGTGCATCACCGAGCTGCCGCCGCGGAAGGTCTCCTGCAGGAAAGGCTGCAGGGAACTGTTGAAGATCCCCTTCAATTCCTTGGGGATACCCGGTAGACTGATGATTGTGGCTTGCCCCAGCTGCAGCAGGCAACAGGGCGCAGTACCGACGGTGTTGTACAGCGGGACAGCGCCTTGGGGCAGCCAGGCCATCTTCTCCCTCGCCGGCGTCAGACCGCCTTGAGCGAGAATTCCCTTGTCGAACAGGGCGTCATAACTCGCCGTGATCATCTGCCGTGCCGTCTCGTCCAACGCCAGTTCTTTCCCGGCGCAACGGGCGACAGCGGCCAGGGTCAGATCGTCCGCGGTCGGGCCGAGGCCGCCGGAGGTGAAGATGACCCGGGTGCCACGGTCCAGCGCGGCACGTAGTTCCGCGGCGATAGTCTCCAGCTCGTCGCGCAGCACCGTCCCCCGCACAACGTGACCGCCGAGAACAGTGAGTTCCTTGCACAACCAGTGGGTGTTGGTGTCCTGGATTTCGCCATTGAGTATCTCATTGCCGATAATGAATATTTCCACAGGTACCGTTTCAGTCATGGGTGTCTCCTTTTCCATCGGTCGGCAGCGTCATTCAGCCACCGGAGGATCCAGCGGCGGCTCCTCGAGGCTGATCCGGCCGATCTTGCCCGCCCGCAACTCTCGCAGAAACGCCTCTGAAGCCCGGTGCAGGTCAACCACCCCGCCAGCAGCCAGCATCCCCCGGCGGCGGCCGACAGCCAGCATCAGGTCGTGGGGGGATTCGGGCAGCTCCGACAACCCGTAGCGTTGTTTCAGCAGCTCGGGATAACGCCCCAGCAGGTATTCTCCGGCAAACAGGCCGACCGAAGTGTAGTCCAGGGCATTGTCGCCGATGGCACCGCTGGCAGCCAGCCGGTAGGCACCTTCCTGGTCGCTCATATCCGGCCAAAGGAGCCCCGGCGTATCGGACAGGACAATGCCGTTGCGCAGGTCGATCTGCTGGGTGGCGGTGGTCACCGCGGGCCGGTCGCCCACCTTGGCAATGCTTTTCCCGGCCAGGGTATTGATCAAGGTGGATTTACCGACATTGGGAATACCCACCACCATGGCACGGACGGGGAAACCCGGCCGGCCGCGCTTCGGCACCAGCCCCAGGCAGAGCCTGATCAGCGGCTTGGTGTCGGCGTGTTTTCTTGCCGACAGGGGCAGAGCCCGCACCCCGGTCTGCCGTTCAAAATCCCGCACCCAGGCCTTGGTGACGGCTGGATCGGCCAAGTCGTGTTTGTTCAGCACCTTGATCAACGGCTTGTTGCGCCGGAGTTCCGCCAGTTTGTGATTGGAGCTGGAAAAGGGCAGGCGGGCATCCAGCACCTCTATTACCACGTCTATCCGCTTGATCAGTTCCTCGAGCTGCTCCAGGGCCTTGCCCATGTGTCCGGGGTACCATTGTATCGTCATGAAATATTGTTTCCTTGTAATGATAAATGCAGCAGTAAAAATATGAGGCTCGACCAGGGGCATGGGATTGCCATGCGACTGGGATCGCGTGCCGGCAAACGCACATCGCTGCAACGAAAACAAGCTCGCGGCCTGCTAGCCGTTGAGCGATGACTACGCGGAAGGTCCGTTCAGAACATTAACGCCGGTTGCCGAGCAGCCGCAGCAGCATCAGGAACAGGTTGATAAAGTCGAGATAGAGAGTAAGGGCACCGAGGATGGCCGGTTTGCGCCCTTCTGCGCCGGCCGCTGCCATGGCCTTGATCTTCCAGGTGTCGTAGGCGGTCAGGCCGGTAAAGACAATTACCCCCAAGGCAGAGATCACCAGGGAGGCAGTGCTGCTACGGGTAAAAATATTGACCAGCGAAGCAATCACCACGCCGATCAGGCCCATGAACAGGAAGCTGCCCCAGTTGGTCAGGTCGCGCTTGGTCATGTAACCGTAGGCGCTCATGGCGCCGAACATGGTGGCGGTGATGACAAAAGTGGAGGTAATCGATTCGGCGGTGTAGATGGCAAATATGACCGACATGGTGATGCCGTTCAGGGCGGCGTAGAGGATGAACAGCAACGACGCCGTGGAGGCGCTCAACTTATGGATGGCGCGGGAGATGCCGATTACCAGGCCGAGTTCGCCGAACAGCAGGCCGTAAAAGACCAGCCGGTTGCCGAATACGGCATTGAGCAGGACCGGCGAAGAGAGGGTTACCATGGCCATGAGCGCGGTAACCAGCAGACCGCCCCCCATCCAGGCGTAGACTTGCCTGATGAGGGTATTCTGGGCGATTACGACCTGGTCGGAG
>JAQUHN010000026.1 GCA_028683555.1 Geobacteraceae bacterium
CTATTCGGGGAACTTCGGTGACGCAGCCGAAATTCTGGATGCCCCGCTCCGACGAAATGTGGCGACCCGCTGCTTCACGGCATCCCTTTCCGCCGTTCGGTCTCGAGGGCGAGCTGAAGGCCGCTTTCAGCGGCCGGGTGACGGAGGATGTGCGCGCGACCGATATGCCCACCTACCGGGTGCCGCCCGAACTGGTGCCGGAGGTGCTGAAATACCTGAAAGAACGAAAGGATGTCTCCTTCGGCCGGCTGGAGGATATTGCCGCCGTGGATGATTCCCTCCGCCGTGAGCGGTCGGACCACCAGGATTTCACTCTCAATTACCACCTTCTTTCCTTCGATGTCCCGGGCCACCTGCGGATCAAGACCGAACTGGCCGGCAGCTACCCGGAAATACCCACCGTTACGGACATCTGGCCCGCGGCTTCCTGGTACGAGCGGGAGGTGTTCGACATGTACGGCATCCGTTTTTCCGGGCACCGCGATCTCCGCCGCATCATCATGCCCCATGACTGGGAAGGCCATCCGCTGCGCAAGGACCATCCCTTCCGCGCCACCGAGATGTCCCCCTATACCACGGAGGACGCCCGCCGTCACCAACCGCTGCCGGCGGAGGATTTCTTCGATCGGGTTGATGAAGAGACCCTGATCCTCAATCTGGGTCCCCAGCATCCCGGCACCCACGGGGTGCTCAGGGTGGTTCTCAAGCTGGATGGCGAGCAGATCGTCGACCTGGACACCGACATCGGCTACCACCACCGGGGTGCGGAAAAAATGGGGGAACGCCAGTCGTGGAGCCAGTTCCTGCCCTATACCGATCGTATCGACTACCTGGCCGGCGTACAGAACAACCTTGCCTATGTCGGCGCCGTGGAGAAACTTTGCAGCATAACCGTCCCGGACCGGGCGGTCTTCATCCGGGTGATGCTGTCGGAGCTGTTCCGCATCGCCAGCCACCTGGTCTGGCTCGGCACCTTTGCTGCCGACGTTGGAGCCATGACCCCGGTTTTCTACACCTTCACCGACCGGGAAAAAATCTTCGACATTATCGAGATGATCACCGGCGGACGCATGCACCCGGCCTGGTTCAGGATCGGCGGCGTGGCCGACGATCTCCCCGAAGGCTGGGAAGGTGCGGTTCGCGAGTTTCTCCGCTGGATGCCTCCCCGGCTCGCGGAATACGAAGGGATGCTGAACAACAACCCTATTTTCACCGCACGGCTCAAAGGGGTCGGCGCGATATCGCGGAAAGAAGCCCTGGCATGGGGAATGTCGGGCCCTAACCTTCGGGCCTGCGGTTTCGAATGGGATCTGCGGAAGAAGATTCCCTATGGCGGGTATGAAGCATTCGACTTCGAGGTCGCCGTGGCCGAGGGGGGTGACTGTTACGCCCGCTACCTGGTGCGGATTGAGGAGATAAAGCAGTCGCTCCGGATCGTCGGGCAGGCATTGGCAAACATGCCGGGCGGACGCTGGATGACCGACGACTCTCGCTATGCGCTGCCGCAGAAGCGCGATACGCTGCAGGACATCGAGTCGCTGATCCACCACTTCGTCAATGCCACACGGGGGATGGCCCCGCCAAAGGGCGAGACCTATGCCTCCATCGAGGCACCGAAGGGTGAAAACGGCTATTTCGTCGTTTCCGACGGGATAAACGTGCCCTATCGCGTTCGTATCCGCACTCCGAGTTTTGCCCATATGCAGGCGCTGCCGCTGATGGGCCGAGGGGGGCTGGTGGCGGACCTGCTGGCGGTGCTGGGATCGATAGATTTTGTTCTGGCGGACCTGGACCGGTAACGCTCCTCGGTTCCGGAGCCTGGCCTGTCTCGAAAAAGGCCCTATGACCATCTTCCTTTGGACCATGTCGGTTATCCTTGTACTGGCCGGCATCGCCGGGACGATCCTGCCGGTTCTGCCCGGTGTGCCGCTGGTCTTTTTCGGACTGGTGACGGCGGCCTGGATTGACGACTTCCAGCGGGTCGGCTGGGGAGTGCTGGCTTTTCTTGCCGTGGTGACGCTCCTTTCCCCGCTGATCGATCTGCTGGTAACGGCACAAGGGGCACGGCAGATGGGGGCCGGCCGGGCTGCCCTTCTCGGGGCGACCGCCGGTATGGTGGTCGGCTTGTTCTTCGGGCTTCCCGGTCTGATCGTCGGGCCGTTCCTCGGGGCCTTTGTCGGTGAATACCTGGTGAAGGGCAATCTGCTGCAATCGGGCAAGGCCGGATTCGGCACCTGGGTCGGACTGCTCTGCGGGGTGGTTCTGAAGCTGGTCGTGATAGTCGCCATGATGGGGGTATTCATCGCCGCCTACTTTTGGTGAAGCGGTTCGGATGGTAATAGCGTTCCGGTAAATACAAGGATTTTTCATGATTCCAGAATCTCTCAAAAATGAACTGAAGGCGCGGGTCGACGCGGCCGTGACCAACCGTGAGGCGGCGGTGGATGTGTTGAAGGACCTACAGCGCCATTACGGCTGGCTGACCGATGAAACAGTGCTCGCCGCTGCTGAAATTCTTGGCCTTTCGCCGCTCCAGGTGGAGGAACTGGCCACTTTCTATGAGCTGATCTACCGCCGCCCGGTGGGCAAGCGGGTCATTCAGGTGTGTGATTCCATCTCTTGCTGGAGCTGCGGCTGTGACGCAATTCTTAACCATCTGCAGGAACGGCTCGGCGTTGAACCAGGCGGTACTACCGCGGACGGCTGCTTTACGCTCATCCCCTGTGCCTGCCTCGGGAACTGCGGCGAAGGGCCCACCATGATGATCGGCGATACGCTGTACGGCCTGCTGACCAAGGAGCGGGTGGATGAGATTCTGGAAAAGGAGCGAAAGCTGGTGGTTTCCGAATAGTAGCCCGCGCCGTCCGGGATGCGGTTTTGACAACTGCTTACGATTGGACCAAGCGGATAAGCACGATATTTCGGCACGGTATCTTGAGGTTGCGGGGCACGAGTGTTGATTAGGCGCTTGTTGAGCAGTCCTGCAGCGAAAAGGAGGAGATTCGGTAGATGAAAATACAAAGATTTATTGTCTCCCTGCTGTCAATTTCCGGTGTCTGTGCCGTGGCCTGTATTTGCTGTGCGGATGCCTCCCTGGCAGGAAAAAGGGCATTCGAGGAAAACTGCGCGGTCTGCCACCCGGAAGGAGGCAATATCATCAATCCGGACAAGCCGCTCAGTAAATCCTCGCTTGCTGCTGGCGGTATTGCCACGGAAAATAAACTGGTCTGGCTGATGCGCAATCCGGGTCCCGGCATGACAAGCTTCGACGAAGAGTCGCTTCCCGATGCCGAGGCACGGGCAATTGCACACTACATCCTGAGCACATTCAAGTAGGATAAACCGGAAAAAATGGAATTAGTCCTTTTACCGCAGAACAGATCTGGCACACCGGTATCCTTTGCCGAGTATTGCGCCGCAGGAGGATTCGAGGCCCTGAAGCGGGCCATACGCGAGCTTGCGCCGCTTGAGGTGCAGCAGCTGGTCATCGATTCCGGGCTGCGCGGCAGGGGAGGAGCCGGTTTCCCGACCGGCAAGAAGTGGTCGTTCGTGCCGCGTGATCTGCCGGGTCCCCGTTATCTCATCTGCAACAGCGACGAGATGGAACCGGGAACGTACAAGGATCGGGTCCTTCTCGAGCATAATCCATGGCACCTGGTGGAAGGGCTTACCTTGGCAGCCTATGTACTCGGCGTGCGTCATGCTTTCATTTTCATCCGGCGAGGCTACGAGACACCGGCAAACAACCTGCGGCAAGCCCTTGCCGAGGCGGAACGGGCCGGCTTACTCGGTGAGAATATCCTTGGCAGCGGTTTCTCGCTGCAGGTCGATCTGCACGTTTCGGCCGGCCGCTACATCTGTGGCGAGGAGACCGCCCTGATGAACGCTCTGGAGGGAAAACGAGCCAATCCCCGGAGCAAACCGCCGTTTCCGGCGGTCAAAGGCCTCTGGGGCGGTCCGACGGTGGTCAATAACGTGGAAACCCTGTCGAACATTCCTGCCATCATCCGCAACGGCCCGGAGTGGTTTAAGGCGCTGGCCGCCATTCCCGAAGCCGCCGGGACCAAGCTGTTCTGTTTCAGCGGCCAGGTGCGCAACAGGGTTTGCGTGGAACTGCCGCTGGGCACGACCCTCGGCGAGATGCTCGACGGGCCGGCCGGCGGCATGGGAGCGGGGCGGAAATTCAAAGCGTGCATTCCGGGCGGCGCTTCAACGCCTTTTCTGACACCGGAACACCTGTCTGTTCCCATGGAATTCGACAGCGTGGCCAAGGTCGGCTCCCGACTCGGCACCGGCGCCGTGATTTTCTTCGATGAGCGGACCTGCATGGTTGCCGCCACCCTCAATCTGGTAAGCTTCTATGCCCGAGAGTCGTGCGGTTGGTGTACCCCTTGCCGCGAGGGCCTTCCCTTCGTGCGGGAGGTGCTGACCCGGATTGAGCACGGCCGAGGTCAGCCGGAGGATATCGTGATCCTCCGTGAGCATGTGAAATTCCTCAGTTTTTCCTTCTGCCCGCTGGCGCCGGGCGCCATGGGGCCGGTGGACGGGCTGCTGCGGCACTTTGAAGCAGAAATCCGTGAGCATATAGCAAAAAAACAGTGCCCGTTCAGGAAATAAGCGGGCTTTTCAACACCCGGGAAAGAGTAACTGGTTCAGGAGGTTTCGTGATAAAAAGTGAACGGACGGATTATCGTTTTAAATGGTCGAACCTGGGAGACATCGCCGCGGGTCGGCCACACCTGGGAGATTCAACCCATGTGGCGGTTTACCGTCTAATGCAGTACACCATGCGTGAGGTGCTTGCTACCCGCTACGGACCGGACACGGCCAGTGACATTCTGCGCGAGGCCGGCAAGCTGGCCGGGACTGAATTCTGTAAAAATACGCTCAATGCCAATCTCGATTTCAACGGCTTCATCGCCGACCTGCAGGATCAGCTCAGGACTCTTAATGTGGGCATTCTGCGGATCGAGAAGGCCGACCTGGGCAGCCTGGAACTGGTGATGACGGTTGCCGAAGACCTTGACTGTTCCGGACTGCCGGTGTTCGACGAAACGGTCTGCGAATATGATGAGGGTTTCCTTGCCGGTGTCCTTGAGGTATATACCGGCCGGGAGTTTTACGTCAAGGAAACCGATTGCTGGGCAAGCGGAGCCAGAACCTGTCGCTTCAGGGCGAAACCGGTCGGGAAAGAGGTCCCATGAACGAACATGAACGGCGCTTGTTGCGAGAGTTGACGGAACAGGTTACGCGTGCGGTGCACGGCAACTTTGCCCCGCTCACCTTTTCCGGGTCAGGAGAAGCCGAGCTTGATGCCTTTGCCGACAGCATTGCCAAACTGGTCGCCGACCTGGCGGATGCCCAGCAATTCATTACCGCCCTTTCCCTGGGCAGGCTCGATGTGGAGCCACCGCCTCGCAATCATCTCGTCTCCTCTTTCAAGCAACTCCATGCCAACCTTCGTCACCTGACCTGGCAGACCCAGCAGATTGCGGCCGGCGACCTCAACCAGCGGGTAGATTTTCTCGGCGAGTTTTCCATTGCCTTCAATACTCTTATTGCATCATTGCGCGAGAAGCGGATAGCGGAAGACCGGCTCCGCTACATGAACAATCACGATCCACTGACCGATCTGTACAACCGGAGCTACTTCACCGAAGAGTTGGAGCGCATGGAACGGGGGCGGCGCTTTCCGGTTAGCATCATGCTGGCGGACCTGGATGGCCTCAAGCGGGTCAACGATACCCTGGGGCATGCCGTTGGTGACCGCCTGATCCAGCATGCCGCGCAGGTTATACGCCATGCGGTGCGTGGCGATGATGTGGTGGCACGAATCGGCGGCGATGAATTTGCGATCATTCTGCCGGCCACTGATAGTGCCACGGCGAATGAAGTGCGGGACCGGATTCGTAAGAGCGAGGAACTGTTCAACCTTGACTGCCACAATTATGTGATCGGTATTTCCATCGGCATTGCCACCGCTGAACAGGGGGGGGCGCTGACCGAGGCGCTCAGGCATGCCGACAAGAGAATGTATACGGACAAGTTCGCCAGGAAACAGGCTGGCGGGCCGGGCCGACGGGAGGATGAGTAACGGAGCTATGCCGAAGCTTATCATCGATACTATTGAAATTGACGTGCCTGCAGGGACCCTGATCCTGGAAGCGGCGCGCAGTGCCGGAATCATGATCCCGCATTTCTGCTATCATCCCGCGCTTGGCAATGCCGGTGCCTGCCGGGTCTGTGCGGTGAAGGTTCTCGAAGGTCCGGTCAAGGGGATCCAGATGTCGTGCATGACCCCTGTCCAGGAGGGGATGGTGGTTTCCACGACCGACGCCGATGCGGTCGCCATGCGGCGCCATGTTATCGAGTGGTTGATGCTCAACCATCCGCACGACTGCCCGGTCTGCGACGAGGGTGGTGAATGCCTCCTCCAGGACTATACGGTAGCCGCCGGTCACGGCATTCGCCGCTATCGGGGCAAGAAACGCACCCATAGCAACCAGTATCTCGGCGATCACATCCAGCATGAGATGAACCGTTGTATCCAATGTTACCGCTGCGTCCGCTTTTACCAGGATTATGCCGGCGGGGTCGACCTGGGAGTGATGGGAAGGGCTGCCATGGTCTATTTCGGCAGGTTCGCCGAAGGGCGCCTGGAATCGCCCTTTGCCGGCAATCTGCCGGATATCTGTCCCACCGGGGTGTATACCGATAAGACCGCCCGTTTCCGCGCCCGCTACTGGGACTACGACATGGCTCCTTCGGTCTGTCCTCACTGTTCGCTCGGCTGCACTACCATTCCGGCGGCCCGTTATCGTGAGCTGCTGAAGATCATGGCGCGGCGGAACGATGCGGTGAACGGCTGGTTTCTCTGCGACCGGGGTCGCTTCGCCGATCACGGCGTGAACAGTGCGGAGCGGCCACGGACGCCGCTGGTTGACGGACGGGAAGCCTCGTGGGAGGAGGCTTTGGATGTTCTTGCTGCGCGTATCGGTCAATTCTGCGAGGCCCATGGCCCCGGTTCCCTGGCGGTGGTCGGCTCATCCCGCCTGGCGCAGGAGGGAAACCTGCAGGCCGCCTTGCTTGCCGAGCTTCTCGAGGTCGGTGCCCTGTGCTTTTTCGTTGATCGCGGGGAGGCTGCCGCGGCTGCCACGGCCGTCTCGGTGCTGAGCAGGGACACGGTCGTATCCATGGCCGAGGTGGCGCATGCCGACTGCATAGCCATTGTCGAGTGCGACCTTCTGGAGCAGGGGCCGATGATGCTCCTGGCGGCCCGGCAGGCATGGCGAAGCGGTGCAAAAATCTATCTTGTCGGGGACGACTGTCCGCAGGAGCAGATGGAGTCGGTTTCGGTGGCGACGACCCGGGTGCCGACATTGGCCGATCTTGACTTTGCTCCTTACAAGAATCCGGTTGTCATCTGTGCTGCCTCCGGTTGCGGAGAAGACGGTTTCGCGCTAGCGGGCCGCACCGGCGCCAACCTTGTTTTCCTGCTTCCCGGGCCGAACGCCTTTGGTGCTGCTCTACTGGCGCGGGATCACCGGGCCGTGTCGCTTGCCGAAGCGGTCGGTTCGGGGAACATCAAGGGGATTCTGGCTTTTGAGGCTGACATCGCCGAAGAACTGCTGACCGGGGTTTCCCTGCTGGCGGTGGCGGACCGGCTGCCCACCGCAGCGGTGAAAAACAGCCAGGTGTTCCTGCCGACCACGGCCTGGGTGGAGATGGACGGCACTTTCATCAACAACGAAGGCCGGGCGCAGCGTTTCCGCAAGGTCATGAACCCGGGGTTGCCCATCAAGGGGCTCGACCCTGCGCTTCATCCTCCCCGGCTGCATCGGAAGGCTGTTCCCGGGGGAGAGCCCCGGCCTGCCTGGCGCATCATCGCCGACCTGGCGGAGCGGCTGGGAGCGGAGCGGACCGTTGAACCCCTTTCCGAACGATGGGAAATGCTGCGGAACCTGGACCCGGAAGGCGAGGGGCAGAGAATTTTTACCACTCCTAGCCCCTCCTGAAATTGGAGCGGGATGTAAAACTCCCCGCCTTGATAAGGAGGGGTTGGGGGTGGTCGGGCATAGTGCCATCTTGATTGAAAGGTGGAACCAGTATCTGCAGGTGCTTGCAGGTAGACGGAAAAATGGAGATAGCTTCACGCTGAAAAAGACAGGTTCAGATTCGCGTAAAAGCGAAACCGGAATACCATCGAACCGATTCGAGTTGCCGAATGCCATCTGATACGCTCGACATACTGCTGTTGCTTGGTAAACTGACGGCACTTTACTTCGTGGTCATGACGGCGGCGGCCTACCTGGTCCTGGCCGAGCGCCGGGTGCTGGCCTGGATTCAGGATCGCAAGGGGCCGAACCGGGTCGGCCCGTTGGGGCTGCTCCAGCCGCTGGCCGACGTGATCAAGATGCTGACCAAGGAGGATGTGTGTCCCCGTGGGGCCGATCGCTGGCTTTTCCTGCTGGCGCCTGCCATGGCCGCGATCCCGGCAATCCTCACCTTTGCCGTGATTCCTTTCGGTCCACCGTTGACCCTGTTCGGCCGCAGCATTCCTCTGCAGGTGGTGGACCTGAACATTGGCCTGCTGTTTTTCCTGGCCCTTTCATCCATCGCCGTATACGGGGTGGCCTTGGGAGGCTGGGCCTCCAATTCCAAGTATGCTCTGCTCGGCAGCATCCGGGGGTTGGCCCAGCTTATTTCCTACGAGCTTTCCATGGGCCTTTCCCTGGTTCCGGTCGTGATGCTGGCCCATTCCTTCCGCCTGGGGGACATCGTCGATGCCCAGGCTTCGGTGCCGTTCATCGTCTACCAGCCGCTGGCGTTCCTCATTTTCCTGGTGAGTATCGTGGCGGAGTGCAAAAGGGTACCTTTCGATCTTCCCGAAGCGGAAAGCGAACTGATCGCGGGGTTCCATGCCGAGTATTCGGGGATGCGTTTCGGCCTGTTTTTTGTCGGCGAGTACATCAACGTCCTGGTGCTCGGCGGACTGGCCGCCACTTTTTTTCTCGGCGGCTGGCATGGTCCCTGGCTGCCGCCGCCGGTCTGGTTTGCGGTCAAGGTGCTTGGTTTCGCCTTCCTGTTTATCTGGATGCGCGGCACCCTGCCGAGGCTCCGCTACGACCAGCTCATGCATCTCGGCTGGAAAATTCTCACGCCGCTCGCGCTGATGAATATTCTTGCTACCGGCTGGTTCATAATGGTGCTATAGTATGCTACAAGAAATTCCGGCTTTGTTTGGCAGGGCACAGTACATAGGCAGGACACTTTACCAAAAGGAGGAAGTGTAATGACTGAGAATGTGAATGCAGCAGACAGGCACGGCCACACACCGCTTATCGATGCGGCCAAGACAGGAGATCTCGAACAGGTCATCGACCTCATCCGCCGGGGGGCGGAACTCGATGCACGGAGCAACAAAGGCAAGTCGGCGCTTCATTATGCCGAAGCCAACGGCTACTCGGAGGTGATCAAGGTTCTTCTGGAAAGCGGGTGTACGGTGGACGCCCGCGATCGTGACGGTCACACTCCGCTGATGTTTGCATCAAATTACGGCTGCAACGACTGTATCAACTTCCTGGTGGATTTCGGTGCCGACCCGAACGCCAAGACCCTGTGCGGCAATACCGCTCTGACGTATGCCGAGACCAACAATCATCCTGACACACTTGCACTGCTTGTCAGGCTCCAGCGAGCAAAACAAGCGGTGTAGAACACGATAGGGGCGCTTCAGCGCCCCTGTGTTTTTCCGGCAACCATTACCAAGAGATGGCAATGTCCTTTCTGTCTGACATCAAGGCATTCGGCCTCGGCTTCTGGACGACGTTGCGCCATATCATGCGGCGACCGGTAACCATCCAGTATCCCGAAGAGAAGCGCACTCCCTTTCCCCGTTATCGGGCAAGAATCGTTCTCACCCGTGACCCGGACGGCGAGGAGCGGTGCGTGGCCTGTTATCTCTGCTCGGCTGCCTGTCCCGTTGACTGTATCTCCCTGCAGTCCGCGGAACGGCCGAACGGCCGGCGTTATGCGGCCTGGTTCCGGATCAATTTTTCCCGCTGCATCTTCTGCGGTTTCTGCGCCGAGGCGTGCCCGACCATGGCGATCCAGATGACTCCTGATTACGAGATATGCAAACGGGACATCATGGACCTGGTCTACGAAAAGGAAGACCTGCTGGTGGATGGTAGCGGAAAGGATCCGGACTATAATTTTTACCGTCATAGTGGTATCGGCGTGGTGAATCCTCGCGGCGCTAATCCGGATGAAGAATCTCCGGTAGACGTGAGGAGCTTGATGCCGTGAACGAAGGATGAAGGTTGAAGTCAAAGGAGTGCAACTGACGACTGATTAAGCTTCCAGAACGGATACTGTCGGGGCGAAGCGGAGGTTCTTCGCTTCGCCCCGGTTCACCCATGAATAATCGGGCGAAGCAGGTAAGGCGCGTGCTTCGCCCCTACATCCCCGGTGCCCGATTTTTCTTATGGAACAGATCATCTTCTACATCCTTTCATCGGTGGTGGTCGTCGCGACCCTGTTTGCGATCACCGAGCGCCATCCGGTCCATGCCATCGTCTATCTGGCCACTTCTTTTTGTGGCCTGGCGGTGATCTTTTTCCTCCTTCTCGCCCCGCTGGCGGCGGTCTTCGAGGTTATTATCTACGCCGGCGCCATCATGGTGCTGTTCCTGTTTGTCATCATGATGCTGGACCTCGGCCATCCGGAAAAGGTAACAAGGCCTCCTTTTCGCGACTGGTGGCCAGCCCTGCTGCTGAGCCTGGTGATCGTGGTTTCCTGCGCCGTTCTGGCAGGTTCACCGGTTGGTGGGATGCCTGAGGTTCCGCTGCACATCGATATCCGGGAGTTTGCCGCTTCCCTGTTCCGCAACTACGGTGTTGCAGTGGAGATCATTTCCCTGCAACTGCTGTTCGCCCTGGTGGGCGCCTTGTATCTGGGGAGGCGCAAATGATTGTTCCCCTTTCCCAGGTACTCTTTCTGTCAGCTGTTCTCTTCACCATGGGACTGGTGTGCCTCCTTGTCTGGCGTACAAACCTGATCATGATGCTGATCGGCATCGAGATCATGCTCAATGCCGCCATCCTGGCATTTGTCGGCGGTTCGGCCGCTTGGGGAAACGCCGATGGTCAGATATTTGCCCTGTTCATCATTGCCATGACTTCGGCTGAAGTCTCACTGGCCCTTGCCCTTGTCGTCTATCTCCATCGTCGGAAAAAGACCGTCGATTCCGACGCGTTTCACGAGTTGGGGGAATAGCATGAACCTGTTCCTGCCGCTGATAGTCCTGCTGCCGACTCTGGCAGGCGCGCTGATCGCCCTGGTTGGCATGCGTCTTCCCAGCCGCACCAGTGGTTTGCTGGCCAGCGGCGCTGTTGCCGGTTCCTTTGTTGCGTCCCTGGTTGCTTTTTTTGCCTACCGTTCCCCTGTCACCCTCGAACTGTTTCGCTGGCTGTCTGCTTTTGATCTGGAAGCGCCCTTTTCGTTTTATTACGATCCCCTTGCCGCGGTGATGTGCCTGATGGTTACTTTTGTCTCCGGAATCATCATCGTCTATGCGCTCCGCTACATGGCCGAAGAGGCCGACCACGCGCGATTCTTTTCCCTGATGAGCCTGTTTGTCGGTGCCATGCTGCTGCTGGTGCTGGCCGGCAATCTGCCCCTGCTGTTCCTTGGTTGGGAGGGGGTCGGCTTCTGTTCCTACGGCCTGATCGGGTTCTTGTACCGGGAAGAGCGGAATGCCGATGCCGGGCGCAAAGCGTTTATCGTCACCCGCATCGGGGACACGGCCTTCGGCGTGGCAATCTTCTGGCTTTTCCTCCTCTGCGGAACCCTTTCCATCAATGACATCAATGGCATGGCAGCGCTGCTGCCGGCGGGAATCGTAACCGCGCTGGGACTCCTGCTGCTGGGTGGGGCAATGGGCAAGTCGGCCCAGATGCCCCTGATGGTCTGGCTTCCCGACGCCATGGCCGGGCCGACCCCGGTATCCGCCCTGATTCATGCGGCAACCATGGTCACTGCAGGTGTCTACCTGCTGATCCGATTCTTTCCGCTCATTGGCCAGTCGACAGCGGTTTGCGCAGCCATTGCCGTGACCGGAGGGATAACAGCCTTCTATGCTGCCTCGTGTGCCCTGGTGCAACGGGACCTGAAAAGAATTCTCGCCTATTCGACCATGAGCCAGATCGGTTACATGATGCTCGGGGTAGGAAGCGGCGCACTGACTGCAGCAACCTTTCATCTCCTGGAGCATTCCCTCTACAAATCACTGCTCTTTCTCGGCGCCGGTTGCGTCATCCGCGCCCTGCACCATGAACAGGACATCTTCCGCATGGGCGGATTGCGAAAAAGCATGCCCGGCACCTACTGGCCGTTCCTGGCCGGTTCGGCCTGCCTGGCCGGACTTCCCCTTACCGGGGGGTTCTTCAGCAAGGACGGCATCCTGGAAGCGTTGTTCGCCCGGGGCGGAATCCTGTACGGCGCTCTCTTCCTGCTCGGTATCGTCACCGCCCTGCTGACGGTCGTGTATACTTTCCGGATGGTTTACGTGGTTTTTCACGGTGAGGGTCATGGCGTTACGGACACCTTCCGGTTCATGGAAACGCTGCTGATCCCTCTGGCGCTGCTCGGCCTGGTGGGCGAAGTGATGAACCTGCCCGGCTACTTGGGAATGGGCAGCTGGCTGGGCGGGTTCTTTCGGTCACTTGCACCAACTGGCCTGCCGACCCTTTCCCATACGGCGGAACTGTCCCTGCTGGCATTATCAGCAGCCATTGCCCTGGCCGGGCTGGCTTTCGCCCACTTCCGCTACGCCGATGGCAGCTGGCGGAACAGACCGGAGCCCCATGCTGCGAAACTCGTGGATTTTCTGCGTAACGGCTGGTACTTCGATGCGTTGTATCGAACCCTGTTCGTGCGTCCCTTTGAACGTTGTGCCGCTTTCCTGCGTCGGCGGGTCGAGGAGGAGATGGTAGTCGGTGGGCCTGACCGGTTGGCCGAGCTGATAGCGCGGGGCGGGGAAATGCTGGGAAGATGGAGTTGCGGCAGGATTTCTGCTTATTTGCTGAGTTTTGCTGCAGGAGTTGCGCTGATGCTGGGCTACCTGGCATGGTCGGTTTATTGAAGGTGAATCGGACCATGCCCCGGCCCCCTCCTTGACAGGGAGGGGGTGTCCACAGAGGAGGGGAGCCTCTTGAGAAAGTGCTTGCACATTGGCCCGGTCAACATCTAGCCGAAGTTACTTCGGTGTAGCAGGCACCGTTTTGGCGAATAGGCATGTTCAACCTGTATAGTTGATTTTCTATTTCCGGAAGGTCTTGTATTGGCTAACTATCCGATTCTGACATTACTGGTTTTCCTCCCCCTTGCGGGCAGCCTTGCGGTCTTTCTGCTGGGGCAACGGAGCGCTCTGTGCCGGGGTGTGGCCCTTGCGGTATCGCTCGGCGAACTTGCTCTGGCCGCTGGTCTTGCCGTTACGGCGCCCCTTGAGCCGCTGGTCGGTGGCGCTCCGGACGGTTTCTTCCTGGTCGAGGACCTCCCCTGGATTGAAGGGTTCGGCATTCGCTACCTGCTTGCCATGGACGGCATCAGTCTGCTCATGGTGCTGCTGACGGCATTTCTTGCCGCCCTTGCCGTACTCTGCTCCTGGAAAACCATCAGGTCGCGCGTTGCTCCCTACTATGGGCTGCTGCTACTCGCAACCTCAGGGATCATGGGTGTTTTTCTGGCCCTTGATCTGTTTCTCTTCTACCTGTTCTGGGAAGTTATGTTGATTCCCCTGTTTTTCCTCATCTGCGTCTGGGGCGAAGGGCAACCGGTCCGGGCGGCACTGCGGTTCTTCCTGTTCACCATTGGTGGTTCGCTGCTCATGCTGCTGGCGATTGTCGGCCTGTACCTGGTTCATGGCAAGGCAACCGGAGTGTATACCTTTGCCGTACCGGAACTGCTCCATACCCCCATGACTCCGGCGCTTTCCTGCCTACTGTTCGCGGCCTTTTTCCTGGCCTTTGCCGTCAAGACTCCCATTTTCCCCCTCCATGGCTGGCTGCCCGATGCCTATACCGCCGCGCCGACTGCGGCAACGCTCCTCCTGGCCGGTCTCATGGCCAAGACCGGGGTGTATGGCCTGGTCCGTTTCGCCTATCCCCTTTTTCCCGAGGCAGCGGCTCTGTTCAGCCCGGTTGTCGTCGTCCTTGCCGTGATCGGGATTCTGTATGCTTCCTTGCTTGCCTATGTGCAGACGGATATGAAGCGGTTGGTGGCCTACTCAAGTTTCGGCCATATGGGCTTCGTGGTGTTGGGTATTGCCGCCTGGACGCCGGTTTCCCTGTCCGGTTCGCTGGTCCAGATGGTGAACCACGGCATAACGAGCGGCGCCCTGTTTCTCATGGCAGGCATGCTGGAGGAGCGGTCCGGAAGCCGGGATATCGATTCCTTTGGTGCCCTGTGGGGCAAGATCCCCCTGTTCGGCGCCTGTTTGCTGCTCTTTTCGCTGGCGAACCTGGGGCTTCCGGGACTGAACAATTTTGTCGGCGAATTTCTCATTCTGGCCGGGGTTTTTTCCGTGTCACCCGCGGCAGCCGCCGTGGCGCTCGGTGGAATAGTTCTGGTGCTGATCTATACGCTGCGGTTGGTGCAGTGTCTGCTGTTCGGCCCGGAACGGGGCCTGTGGGAAATTGCCGATCTTTCGCCCCGCGAGATCCTGCTACTCGCCTCGCTGGCCGTGGCGGTCATCGCGCTGGGTGTCTATCCGGCTCCGGCTCTTGACCTGGTCCGGGCTCCCATCGCCCTTCTTACCGGCGGGAAAGGAGGGCTGCCGTGACCGCGGCCGACCTTTGGACGTTCATGCCGCTGATTTTCCTTGCCGGCGGTTCGCTGGCGATTCTCATCAGCGGCGCCTTTAAGCCGGGCCGCTACGGGACATGGATCGGCGTGGCTGCCGCCCTTGCTGCGGCCTGCTGGTCCTTTGTCGAGCCGCCTTTTCCGGCAGCCACTCAGCTGGGACTTGCCGCCACTCCTGGTGCCAGGTTTTTTACCTTCCTTTTCAGTTTCAGCGCGGCAGCAGTGCTGCTGCTGTCCCATTCCCACAATGAGCGCAGGGCAATCCGCGGTGAAGAATATCCGGCCACCGTGCTGTTTGGCGCTTTCGGTATGGCGGTGGTGGCTGCTTCGGTGAACCTGTTGATCCTTTTCCTTGGGCTGGAGGTGCTCAGCTTCGCCTTTTACATCCTGACCGCCATAGATCGCGACCGGCCGAGGTCGGTCGAGGCAGGACTGAAGTATCTTCTCATGGGCGCCACTGCTGCCGCTTTCATCGCCTTCGGCATCGCGTTCCTCTATGCCGGAACCGGAACCCTGGTCATTGCCGGGGCGGTGAATCCGATCAGCCTGACGGGAGCAGTGAACCCTCTTGTTGTCGCAGGTTGGGGACTGTTCCTCATGGGTATTGCTTTCAAGGTCTCCCTGGTACCTGCCCATCTCTGGACCCCGGACGTCTATCAGGGGGCACCGGCGCCGGTAACGGCATTCCTTTCCACCGGGTCCAAGGCAGCGGCCTTTGTTGCTCTGTTGTTGCTGATTCCGGCAACCGGTGCGGGGTTTTCCCTCATTCGTACGCCGCTCTGGTGGCTGTGCCTCCTTTCCATGGTGCTGGGCAATCTGGCGGCGCTGCGGCAGCGGAACCTGAAAAGAATGCTGGCCTACTCATCCATCGCCCAGATGGGGTACGTGGCACTGGCCCTTGTTACCGGCACCGTGGCAGGTTTCAGTGCTGTTGCTTTTTATCTCGTTGTCTATTCGGTGACAAACCTGTCGGCGTTTGGAGCCATTGCATCCCTGACCGGGGAATGTGACATGGACCTGGTGGAAGATTACCGGGGCATCGGCAGGACGCGGCCGTTGCGCGGAGGTGTGCTTGCCATCGCACTGTTCTCCCTGGCCGGGATTCCGCCGACCGCCGGGTTCATGGGCAAGTTCACTATCTTTGCCGCTGCCTTGCAGGGTGGCGAGATTGCCCTGGCCGTTGCCGGCATCGTGACGGCGATCATTTCGGTATACTATTACCTCCGGGTTGTTGCGGTCCTCTATGCTGCCGGAGAGGATCGGACTATCGCCCTGCCGTGCCTGGCCCTGCCTGAACTTCTCGCCCTTTCCGTTACGACATTTTTTATCCTGTTTCTCGGCATTTTTCCGGGAGCGCTGCTGGAAATAATCAGGGATTTCATTTTATAATGGATGTCGTCTGAATGTCCTTGTCTGCCCGGCTGATGTTTGTCGTCTAAAGATGGCTGTGGCGACGATGGCAGTACCCTGTGGGCACTAGTTGCCGAAAAGACAAAAGAATGGCAGGTTGTGCAGTGCTTCGCTAACGCTAGCCGCCACGGCCAGATATGCCGGCAAGTTTCTGTTCGACCGCGCCCTTGGATTATGCCGTGGGCAGCTTTGTTCCTGCTGTCGGCGGCAACCTGTCCAGTTCCGATCGCAGCGCTCTCAATAAGGTGCCCGGTGCTACCGGTTTTTGCAGGATGTTCATTTCTTCCTCGGGGATGATCTTTTTTGCAAACACATCGGCTGCATAGCCGCTCATGAAGATGACCTGCACATTGGGGCGGACCTTCCTGATGGTGTCGTAGACTTCCCAGCCGTTTTTTTTCGGCATGATCACGTCGAGCAGCAACAGCCTGATTTCGTCGGCATGTTCCATGAATCTTTGGATCGCGACATCGCCATGGATCGCTTCTATGACGGTGTAGCCGTTTTCCTGGAGAAGGTTTTTCGTCAGGGTCCTTACCGTATCATTATCTTCCGCAACCAGAACTGTTTCGCTGCCCGACGGATAGGGGCATGGCGCGGGATCCGACTGCCGGGCAGCTGCGAGGGTAAGTCTTTTGGCTGGCGTTTCGGATGATAGTGCGGGCATGGTTGTCTCCTGGTTTGATAGCTCCCCGGCGGCGGTCGGCAGATATATCCTGAAAGTAGTACCTTTGGTGAATTCCGTTTCAATGTCGATGCAGCCGTTGTGCTGCCTGATAATGCCGTAGACAATGGACAGTCCGAGACCGGTCCCTTTTCCAACCTCCTTCGTGGTAAAAAACGGCTCGAAAATTCTCTCCCTGGTTTTGGCATCCATGCCGATACCTGTATCGTTGAAGGTGATCATTCCGTAGCAGCCTGGTTGAGCGGTGCCGTGGACATGGCGCAACTCATGCTCCACACGGGTCACCGAGGTGCTGATGGAGACACGGCCGCCACGCGGCATGGCATCCTTGGCATTGGCGGCCAGATTCATCAGGATTTGGCCTATCAGGTTGCTGTCAGCCATGGCCAGAATGGGTTCGTTGCAGAATGAAACTGCGAGATCGATATCTTCACCGATCATCATTTTCAGCAGCGACACCGTTTTCTTTACGACTTCGTTCAGATCGACAAGTACCGGATCGATCTTTTGTTTTCTGCCGAACGCCAGAATGTCGCGGATTAGTCCTGCTGCTCTTTCGCCGGATGCGATGGTGTTGTCAACGAAAAAGAGCAGCGGGTCACTATCGTTCATCTTTTTCCGCAGGATGTGCGAGTAGCCGAGGATGGCGGTGAGGATATTGTTGAATTCATGGGCGATGCCTCCGGCCAGTTGCCCCAAGGCCTCGATTTTCTGCGATTGGAAGATTTGCGATTCCAGGCGGAGCTTTTCTTCTTCGGCCCTTTTCAGGTCGGATATATCCAGGACAACACCCACCATTCCGGCCGGACTCCCTGCAATGTCCACATACATGGCCCGTGAGAAAATAACGTTATGGTCGGTGCCGTCGGCATGTCGAAGCAGTGCCTCTCCGGTTCTGATTCCTTGGCAGCCATTCTCCAGGGATGCGCTTTCATCGGAACCATGGACACTGTCGGCGATATACAGGTCAAGGGCTGAACTTCCGGTCAGCTCTTCCTTTGGTTGTCCGAAAAATACCTCGTAGGCCCGGTTGCATCCTGCGTAACGGCCATTGACATCGGTGTAGAATATGGGGTTGGGAATGGTGTCCAGCAGGGTCCGCAGGAATTCCATCTGCTCGTGAAGCGCGATCTCTGCCTGCCTCCGTTCCTCGATCTCTTTTTCGAACTCGCGATTTGTCTTGGCTATTATCGAGTTTCTTTCCTGGATGGTGCGCCTGAGCAGAAAGCTGGACCTGATATTCTGCTCCAGCGTGTAACACATGAACAGGCCGGTACCGGAAAAGGTAAGCATGATAAAGATATTGCTATAGAGGATATTCGGTGGGGTTTTCGCGTCATAGATGGCAACAGCCAGGGAGAGGATGAAAATGCTCCAGGTGAGGGCCGAGGCGGTAACAAAGCGGAGTCGGAAGTAAAAAAGCAGAATGATAAGCAGGGATGCATGGGATATATGGTTTCCGGGAGGGGCAGCCTTGGCGATCATCAGGATGACTGCCCCGCCGGCGGCAAATCCGGCGATGAACGTGGCAAACTCCATTATTTTCCGGAAATGCCTGGAATAAGAAAAAATAAGGACTCCCACCAGAACAGGGCAGGCGATACCGTAACGAATGAGCCAGGCGAATTCCTTGACATCGGGAATTGCCCAATAGTCGTGGATGCCGAATAAGGTGTAGAGGAGTATTCCCAGTATCAGGTCAAGTCGCAGGTGCGGGACTCTTTTTTCGAAATAATCATCGCGGAATGCTGCTTCGAGGTTCTTGTCCTTGAAGGAGAGTGTTGCGATATTGAAGGTAAATTCCATTTTTGGACTCATCTGTTGCCTCACGGGGCGGGTTGCTGGTGGCGCCCTTGGATTGATAGGGAGACGAAAAGGGGTCTTTGCGCTATAGGTATCACTAATAAAAACAGACTAACCATTGTGTCTTAATCGTGTCAAGTAAATCGTTTTCCGGTAAGCAACATCGTTGCAAACCTGGCTCATGGAGTTGGCGGTCGACCGGTGATGCCCGCTGAAAATAGGGCGTGACGCCTTTCGGGTTGATCAGTGTCGTCTCGAAGGTTTTTTTGTCGTTGCAGTGTCGGGAAGGTATGGAAATACCAGCAGAAACCGGTTGACAGCATGAAGGGGTGCTGGTAGTTTAGTAGTGCTGATGTCGAATATACAATTCAAGGCGGGCAGGAAGTACCGCTGTTGCTGCTGCTTCGATTGTTTGGCGTCCTTTTCAAGAAAATACAATTCGTATCGCTGGGGGAGTTTCGACTGAGAGCCTGTCTTCGTGTGAAGCGGGCAACCCTTTGGACCTGATCCGGGTAATGCCGGCGTAGGGAAGCGAGAGTGTCGGGTATGGTCCCGGACTCCAAGCCGCTTCCGCGGCTTTTTCTTTGTCGGATCTGTTGGCGGGGAGGATACTATGGAAATAACGGTTAATGGCGAAAAGAAGACGGTGCCACCTCTTTCGGTTCTCGGTCTGCTGGAGATGCTGGAGCTTGACCCGAGACGGGTTGCGGTTGAGCTGAACCTGGAAATATTGCCGAAGCCGGACTACGAAACCACGACCCTGCAGGATGATGATCGCATTGAAATTGTCCATTTTGTCGGCGGTGGCTAGCCAGGGTTGTGGCAGCTGCGGACATGGTGGCGAAAGGAGCAAGGAATGGCTAAACTGAAGGATTCACTGGTTATTGCAGGGAAAGAGTTCACTTCCCGGCTGATGGTAGGTACCGGCAAATATGCCGATTTTCAACAGATGGTACGTGCTATCGAGATTTCCGGGGCCGAGATCGTTACCGTTGCCGTGCGACGGGTTAACATTTCCGACCGGAGCAAGGAGTCGCTGCTCGATTATCTGGACCTGAAGAAATATACCCTGTTGCCCAACACGGCTGGCTGCTATACCGCCGATGACGCGATTCGTACCTGCCGGCTGGCGCGCGAAGCGGGTCTGTCGGATTTTGTCAAATTGGAGGTTCTCGGCGACGAGAAGACCCTGTTTCCCGACAACGAGGAGCTGCTGAAAGCGGCAAAAGTACTGGTCAAGGAAGGTTTTACCGTTCTTCCCTACACCAGTGACGACCCGATTCTCTGCAAAAAACTGGAAGACCTGGGCTGTGCGGCGGTCATGCCGCTTGGTGCCCCGATCGGTAGCGGCCTCGGCATCCGCAACCCCTACAACATCCGTATCATCATGGAGACGGTGAAGGTTCCGGTCATTGTCGATGCCGGTGTCGGTACCGCTTCGGACGCCGCCATCGCCATGGAACTTGGCTGTGACGGTGTGCTCATGAATACGGGCATTGCCGGCGCCAAGGACCCGATCGCCATGGCAGAGGCGATGAAGCTGGCGGTCATTGCCGGCCGGCTCGCCTACCAGGCGGGACGGATTCCCCGTAAGCTCTATGCAACCGCTTCCAGTCCTCTGGAAGGTGTTATCGAATAAGCCTGGTTACCGGGTAGGTGGGGGGGCTTATGGCTGAAAAACCGCTGGTGGATTTTAGCCTCTACCTGATAACCGACCGGCAGCAGGTGCCGGGCGGTGACCTGTGCGCCGCCGTGGAAGGGGCGTTGCGGGGCGGAGTGCGGGCAGTACAGCTGAGGGAAAAGGACCTTTCCGGCCGCGAGTTGTACCAGCTGGCATGCCGGCTGAAGGAGAGTACTGCCCGATACGGGGCGAAACTCTTCATCAACGACCGGCTCGATATCGCCCTGGCTGCGGGTGCCGACGGTGTCCATCTGGGCGAGAACAGCCTTCCTCTGCCGCGGGCACGACAGCTCGCCGGCGGCCGAATGCTGGTCGGGGTTTCCTGCCATGACCGGGAAAGGGCCCTGAAGGCCCAGGAACACGGTGCGGATTTCATCACCTTCAGCCCCATCTACTATACTCCTTCGAAGGCACCCTACGGGGAGCCGGTAGGGACCGAACGCCTGGCTGAGGCTTGCCGCCTTCTCCGCATACCGGTGTTTGCCCTCGGTGGCATCAAGCAGGAAACCGTGCGCGAGGTGCTTGATCACGGCGCGCACGGAATCGCCCTCATTTCAGCGATCCTCGCGGCAGATGACCCGGAACGGGCTGCGCGGGAGATGACAGGTCTGCTGTCTGACAAGGACCACGCTAAAGGCTAAAGGCAACGGGGTAAGGGAAACAGCTTTTTGTCATGATTACTATGGATACAACTTTCATTCACCCGGATCTCCGCTTTAATTCCTACGGTTCCTATCTCCGCCGCCGCTTCGGTTGCAGGGTCAGCAAGGTAAATGTGGACGGCGGCTTCACCTGTCCGAACCGGGACGGCAGCCGTGGGGTTGGCGGCTGCATCTACTGTGACAACCGCTCCTTTTCGCCCGATGCCATCCAGCAAACAGTACCCATCGAAGACCAGATGCAGGCAGGGATGGCCTATCACCGGACGCGGCTCGGCAGCGACAAGTTCATCGTCTATTTTCAGAAGTATTCCAATACCTATGCCCCGGTGGCCAGGTTACGGGAACTCTATTACCGCGCCCTCGACCACCCGGACGTGGTGGGAATATCGGTGGGCACCCGTCCGGACTGTCTGAGCGATGAAGCTCTTGCCCTGCTGGAGGAAATTGCGCGGGATCGTTACGTGTGTCTGGAACTGGGGCTGCAATCGGCGGATGCGGAGATTCTCCGCTGGCTCAACCGTTGTCATGATTTCACGGAGTATCGTGCCGCACTGGAACGGGCGGCGGGCCGCGGTTTCGATATCTGTACCCACCTGATCCACGGTTTTCCGGGCGAGACCCGCGAAGCGCTCCTGCGGACTGCGGAACTCATCGCTACGCTGCCGGTGGATTCACTCAAGATCCACCAGCTCCACGCGGTGCGTGGCACGGTGCTGGCCGAAATGTATTTCCGTGGCGAGTTTGTCCCTCTTGGCCACCAGGAATATGTGGCTGACGTCTGCGATTTTCTGGAACTGCTTCCGCCCCGCATTACCATTCAGCGCCTCTACGGTTCTGCTCCGCTTGATATCCGGGTTGCTCCCACCTGGAATCTGAAAAACAATCGCATGTGGTTCTCCATTGTGCACGAACTGAAACGGCGCGGAACCTGGCAAGGGTATCGCTTCCTGCCGGAAGGTCGTCGTGCTTCCGCTATGCCGTAATAGTTTTTCCTCCCCCTGGCAGCTGGACAGTTCCCTCGCAAACTCCTTAAACCTTTCACCCACGCCTTTCCGCAGACTTTTTCCCGGTTTCTTTTTTCTTAAGATTATCCCTTCTATGCCGATAAGAGCTGACATGTGCTGCTATCACATTCTCTTGGAGGAATAATGGCTCTTTTGTCTTGGTGCGACAAGTTCAGTGTGCAGGTGCGGCAGTTCGACGAAGAGCACAAACAGCTCATTGCCTTGGTGAACCAGCTGCATGACGCGATGAAGATGGGGCAGGGGAAGCAGGTGATCGGTGATGTGCTGAATGGGCTCATAAACTATACCCAAAACCATTTCGCAGCCGAAGAGCGGCTGATGAAGGCTCATGGTTTTCCGGATTACGAGAAACACAAAAAGGAGCACAATCAGCTCACCATGTCGGTGCTGGACCTGCAGAAGGGCTATTTGGCAGGAAATGCCCCGTTGAGCCAGTCGGTAATGGTATTCCTGAAGGACTGGCTGACCAGTCATATTCAAGGGGTTGATAAAGAGTACGGGCCATTTCTGAATGGTAAGGGGCTCAAGTAGTTTTTCATGCGGCGTAGGTGCCGCGCTATGCTGCTCAAAGCAATCCTCCCGCCGCCTTTGATCCTGGAAAATGGAAAGTGTCAGGGGACTGGTTGGATTTTATCTTCCAGCACACCAACGGCGCCACATGTTTCGGTATGCTTCTTCCAGGTTGCGGGTAAAGCGACGGACGTCGCATAGTGGCGAGGTCTTCATGCGTTCCCTCAGTCCCAGACGGATGGCCTCCAGCCGGGAAACGTCGCGGGCCAGAGAAACGGCTGCGGCAAGGTACGATGCCTGGTCCGGAACGATGAATTCCGGCAGTCCCACGGCAGTCAGGTGGCTCAGCGAGTGGCGGGCGGCGAATCTTTCTCCGCCGAGGGTCAGAGCCGGTACCCCCATCCAGAGCCCCTCCAGGGTGGTAAGTCCGCCGGAGTAGGGAAACGGATCAAGGGCGATGTCCACCTCGCCGTAGCGTGCCAGCAGCTCCGGATGCGGAATCATGCCGGAAAAGACGATGCGCTCGGCGACTTCACCAGTGCGGAAAATGTTCCGGACTCGCTCAAGTACCGCCGGATCACCCAAGGCCTTGGTTGCCAGCTGCAGGCGGGCGTCGGGAAGTTCCTGCAGGAGACGGATCCAGAGATCGATGACCGGACGGTTGATCTTTGCCAGGTTGTTGAAGCAGCCGAAGGTCAGAAAACCGTTCTGCCGGGCCGGGAGGGGAGCCACCGCCGGGGCATACTCCGGCGGCGAGTAGCAGACATAGCAGTCGGGAAGGCGCACGACCGATTCTTGGTACCAGTGGTCGGTTCCGTCCGGTGTCTCGCAGGGGTCGGAGATCAGGTAGTCCATCGCTGACAGGCCGGTGGTGCCGACATAGCCGGCCCAGGTTGCCTGTATCGGCGCAGGTTTACGGCCGAATACGAGCAGGCGGTTGCGGGCGGTATGGCCGGAAAGGTCGATCAGGATATCGATGGCGTCTTCCCGTATCTGCCGGGCAAGCGCATCGTCGCTCTGGCCAAAGATGACCTGCCAGCGAGCGGAATTCTGCCGCAACCGGTCGGTCAGGTCGTCTCCGTAGCTCTGGTTCGCATAACAGAATATCTCGAACTGCTCCCTGTCGTGAGATGCCAGGACGCCGTCCAGGAAGTAGCCGACCGGATGCCTGCGGAAGTCGCCGGAGACATAGCCGATTCGAATCCGCCGCTCGGGATCGGCGTTGGTGTCGGGCGCGGGCATGAGCGGGATACCGGCGAGCTGCCGGCGTTGCCATTCCCGGGACTCTTGCAGCAACTCTTCCGGGGTTAGGTCGGGATCGTACTGCAGGTTCATGAGCAGATTGCTGTGGGCCACGGCATGGTCAGGTTTCAGTTCCAGCGTCCGGCGGTAGCAGCGAACGGCTTCATCCATCCGGCATTGGTCCTGGAACACGGTGCCGAGGTTGTAGTGGGCTTCCGGCATCTGCGGCCGGAGCTGCAGGGCCTTTTGGTACGATGTGATGGCCTCATCGAACCGGCCGGTTTCCTTGAGCCCATTGCCCAGATTCACCAGGGCTTCGACATTTTCCGGATCCCGTTCCAGGGCCTTTCGGTAAACCTGTACCGCTTCTTCCAGTTTGCCCTGGTCGCGGAGAGTATTGCCAAGGTTGCTGTACATGACCGGAGAGTCGGGGCTCAGGGCCAGCGCCCGCTCAAAACTGGCCACCGCTTCATCGAGTTTGCCCTGGTCGCGGAGGGCGTTGCCAAGGTTGAAGTGGGCCAGAACGGCATCGGGAGACAGTTGCAGGGCCTGCCGGTAGCATGTCTCGGCGTCCTTCGGTTTTCCCAGGTCGCGGAGCACGGCGCCGTAATTGACCAGCGCCTCGGCGTTTTCCGGGGCCTCGGCCACTGCCAGCGTATAGCAGTCTGCCGCTTCTTCGAGCCTGCCGAGGTCGCGAAAAACCGCACCCAGGTTGAGGCGGGCCTCGGTATAGCCGGGCGCCAGTTCCAGTGCTCGGCCGTAACAGGCAACCGCCTTCTCCGCACAGCCCATTTCCAGCAGGGTGTTGCCGAGGTTGAAGTGCACCAGCGCCAGGTCCGGTTTCAGGGCAAGGGCTTTTCGGTAGCTGGCTTCCGCTTCCTTCAGACGCCCCAGTTCTTTCAGGGCGATTCCCCGGTTGGTGTAGGCTTCCGTTAGCCGCGGATTGGCGGAAATGGCCCGCTCGAAGCTCCGTGACGCTTCATCGAACTTTTTCCGGGTCATCAGGATGTTTCCCAGATTATAGTTGGCCATGGCGAATTTCGGGTTTACGGCGATGGCCTTCCGGTAGCTCAGTTCCGCTTCATCAAGGCGGCCCATTTCCCGAAGGGCGTTGCCGAGGTTGGAGTGGGCATCCGCAAAATCGGGCTTCCGGGCAAGGGACCGGGTGATGAGAGTGACGGCTGTTTCATAGCGTTGCTGCTGATAGGCAATGACGCCGAGCAGGTGGAGCGCTTCCGGATTGTCGGGTTCGAACTGGAGAACCTGCCGGTAGATGCTCTCGGCGGTCTGCAGATTGCCTGCCTGGTGGTGGCGAACGGCAAAATCCAGTGCTGCGGCAATGCTCATCGGTTGCCCGTGGTCGGGATTTCCCGCTGGAGCGCGTTTCTGCCCTGATGGAACACTCTTGTTCTTTTTTTTCATGGAATAGTACCCCGATTGGTGTTGCGGCGCGATGCGGAACGTTACAGGGGAGAGATTTGTTCAGCAATGGTTGTGCGGTTGAATCTGTCGCACAAAACGCTCAGGCATAATTTTCTACTGTATCTATGCGGAATTTGCAAGCGGCAAGAATTTGCCGCTGTGCCACAGGGGTTTATGTTTTTTCGCCGGGACAACCAAATCCTTCGCTTTATGGGAAGGTTTCACTAGGACGATGTAATGCCACTCAATAAGAGCACCAGGTTCATTTTTCTCTACGGAGGTATTGCCGCCGCGGCGATTTCTCTCACCACACTCTTTTCCCTTGCCGAGATACGGGGCGATGCCCTCCGCCAGGCGACGATGCTGCAGGAGAGCCATATCAGGACTTTTCAGGCACTTCTCGAGGAAAAAGGGCAACCGGTTGAGGTGATTGGCGGCAAGCTGGTTGCCGGGAATTACGTGCTGAACGGTAATTCGGAGCTGCCTGACAAGGTGAAGCAGATCTTTGGCGGGACAGCAACGATTTTTATGGGCGACATCCGGGTTGCCACCAATGTGCTCAAGGAGGATGGCAGTCGGGCAACCGGTACCCGGCTGGTGGGGCCCGCCCATGATACCGTTCTCCTGAAGGGCCAGGCCTATCGCGGTGAGACGGTTATTTTCGGGGTTTCCTATTTTGCCGCCTATAATCCGCTCCGCAACAGCAGGGGCGAGGTGGTTGGGGCGCTCTTCGTGGGGGTTAGACAGGATGATTTTCTTGCCAGCTACAAAAGGTATCGGATCGATGTCATAGCTATTCATTGTGTCCTGATAGGGGCGTTTTTTGTGCTTACCCAACTGCTTCTGCGGCAGCGGAGAAAAACGGAACGGGTGCTGCGGGAGAGTGAGGAGCGACTGAAGCTGGTACTGGAGGGTAGTACTGATGCCCTTTGGGATCTGCGGGTTGATAGCAAGGAGCTTACCTTTGACCATCGCTGGGTAGAGATCCTTGGCTATCAGTCGGGGGAAATGAGACGGGGGGTCGATTTCTGGCAACAACTGGTCCATCCGGATGACTTGCCGGATATGCTGGCAATATATCGGGCAGCGGCCGATAATCATGAATCTCACTTCAGAGCCGAATGCCGGCTGCTGAGTTGTTCGGGGGGGTGGCGCTGGATCCTGCTGAGGGGTAAAGCCGTAGAGTGGGATCCGCAGGGGAGGCCGGTGCGAATGACCGGGACCGCTACCGACATTACCGAGCGAAAAGCCGCGGAGGAGGCCCTGAGAAGTTCGGAAGCCAACTATCGGGCTATTTTCGATGCTTCGCACGATGCGATAATCGTCCATGCTGGCGCCAGCGACATAATTCTTGATGTAAACAGGCGTACCTGCGAGATGTTTGGTTATTCGCGGCAAGAGTTGCTTGACCTGGCGGGAGAGCTGACAGCTTCCGATGATTTTTACTATCAGCGGGGGGCAGCCCTCGAGCGGATGAAGAATGCGCCGGGCGGTTCGTCTCATGCTTTGCAGTGGATGGCCCGGTCGAAGGATGGGCGTGTTTTTTGGGTGGATGTGGACCTGAAAAAGACGATCATCGGCGGCGAAGAAAGGCTGCTGGAGGTGGTTCGCGACATATCCGAGCGCAAGCAGGCCGAGACGGAGCTTCGCCAGTCGCACCGCCTGCTGCAGATAGTTTTCTCCAGTCTCAACGAAGCTTTGTTCCTGCTGGAGGAGGGCTCTCGGGTCGTTATCGACTGTAACACCTCCGCCGAAATCATGTTCGGCTATACCCGGGCCGAACTGGTGGGTTTCGGTTCCGATGTCCTCTACGAGGATCGTGAAGCTGCTGAAACGTTCACTCGGCAGGCGGAGCTTGCCTACCGGGAAAGGGGCTTTTTTACCACCGAGTTCCGGATGAAGAGAAAGGGCGGCGAGGTTTTTCCGTCCGATCACTATTGTAACCCGATTCCGGGAGACGGCAACGAACCGTCACTCATTGTCTATGTCGTGCGTGATATCACCGAGCGGAAACGGGCCGAAGATGATCGCACCCTTTTGGAAAGTCAGTTGCGTCAGGCCCAGAAAATGGAAGCAGTCGGCCAGCTTGCCGGCGGTATCGCCCATGATTTCAACAATATCCTTACGGCCATAATCGGTTACGGCCACCTGGTGCTGATGAACATGCAGAGTGATAACCCGTCCCATCGTCATGTGGAGCAGATTCTTGCCTCTTCGGAACGGGCTGCGGGCTTGACGCAAGGGTTGCTCGCTTTCAGCAGAAAGCAGGAAAGTAACCCGCAGCCGGTTGATTTGAATGGGGTAGTCAGGAATATGCGCAAGTTCCTGGAGCGAATCATCGGCGAGGATGTCGAAATGCAGATTGCGGTCGAGCAGCAAGCATTGACCGTTTTGGCCGATACCGGACAGCTGGAGCAGGTTCTCATGAACCTGGTGGCCAATGCCCGCGATGCAATGCCTGACGGAGGGGTGTTGTTGATCAGGACCGGCCTTCAGGAGGTGCCCCTGAACGTGCTGGACCGGTCAGCATCACCAGGGCAGGTGCGGTATGCATTTCTGTCGGTTACCGATACCGGCGCCGGTATGGCTGAAAATATCAGGGACAAAATCTATGAACCCTTCTTTACCACCAAGGAGGTCGGCAAGGGCACCGGGCTGGGTCTTTCCATCGCCTACGGCATCGTCAAGCAGCACAACGGTTACATTCGCGTAGAGAGCCAGGAGGGTAAAGGCACGACCTTCCGGGTCTATCTTCCCCTGATTGAGTCGGAATCCGCAGCCGCGGAAATAGCGAAGCCGTTTTTTCTGCCCTACGGACGGGAGACCATCCTGGTCGCCGAAGACGATGAAGAGGTGAGAAATCTCGACCGGTTTCTGCTCGAAGAATGCGGACATACGGTGATAGAAGCGGTGAACGGAGCGGATGCCGTGGAAAAATTTTCGGCCAATGCCGATAGTGTTTCCCTGGTAATTCTCGACGTGGTGATGCCGAAAATGAACGGTAGGCAAGCCTTCGAGGAAATTCGAGCACTCCGTCCCGATGTCCGGGTAATTTTCATGAGCGGCTATACGTCGGAAATTGTCAGTGCCAAGGGTGTTCTCGATAGTGGTCTGGATTTTATTGAAAAACCGATTATCCCGAAGATTTTTTTGCGCAAGGTCCGCGAGGTTCTGGATAAAGAAGTCTGAAAGTCTGCTCGACATGCCACCTAACCCCCCGGAAAGCATCTGTACGGATCGAGCTGGTGTTTTCCTGCCGTCTTTTAAACAGAGTGCCCTCCTTTGCTGTGGCTGGGTAGGATAACCGAATTGCGCGCTTTGCTGCGAACCCCTGGCTTGCGTTGAAGCCATATGCGTAGTCCCGCGAAAGCCCTGACCTGGTTTGGGTGAGTTGTTGTCTAGGATTTGCGGATGTTTGTCAGCCAGCGATTTTTGCCCGCTCGGGCGGATTTGTGTAAAAAGTGAATACAAATATAACATATCAATTGCCTACCAAGAGTACTCAGTCTCTCGCCATTTTTTACCATTTCAAAAAAAGTTTTACGTTTAAAAAAAAATTTGTATAGTACGTCCGCATCTCAATCGCTCGTTCCGTTCCTGTTGGGCCGGATATTTCTGAAACACGTTTATAGTATGTGTTTGGAGTACGTAAGAGTGAGTTGTTTGGCGAGTTGATTCTCGGCGTGCCGGCGGAAGGCTCTTCTGCTAGTACCATCAGTGCAAGGGGCAATGGTGATGTATGAGAGACGCCGACTTGCGTTGCCTTGCTAGGGAGATTGTTGGCGCTATGATTAAGGTGTCGGCTGATATAGAAGGTTTCTCATTGGTAGCAGGTAGGTGAAGGGAAAATATTTCATACATGGACCCGGAAAAATGCACACTATAGTACAGAAGGAAATAGTAACGGAGCGGACCTGGCACATGCGGTTGGAAGCGCCGCTGGTGGCAGGGAAGTGTCAGGCGGGGCAGTTTCTGATGCTGCGGATCCACGAGCAGGGCGAGCGGATCC
>JAQUHN010000027.1 GCA_028683555.1 Geobacteraceae bacterium
TCCTTATACACGTTATCGCAGGGGGTGAGGTTGCAGTCGGAACAGGTGGAATAATCCTTCCCCAGGACTTCTTTCCGGTGCTTGATGAAGGCCGGACTGTTCCAGATCTCTGCTATTCCCTGCTTGGCCAGGTTGCCGAACGACTTGTTGTTGACGTACCTTTTCTGCCCATAATACCAGCAGCTGAATTTGTGCCACAGGAAGTAGCAGTTGTGGACGTCGCCGTTCCAGGAAATGAACGCGCTGCCGTTGTCGACAAATTCGCACCCGGTGTTGTTTTTCGGAATGATTGCCGGAAGGGACAGGTCGAGGCCGACTTCCTGTGCCGTCCTTGCTGCTTCGGCGAAAATCTCTGCCAACCGCTCCAGCCACTTTTCGTCCCTTGTCATCAGATTCTTCATGTGAAACGATAACCCGCGTGCTCGTCCTTCGGCCTGCATAGCGGTAACGAAAGCGACGACCCGTTCCTCCTCCGGCGACCGCAGAAAATTCCACCTGACCTTGAAGTATGTCTCCAGGTTTATCCCTTCCTTCTCGGCCCGTTCCTTCCATTCCTGGAAAAACGCCAGTGCCTGCTCTGAGTTGAGGTCGTAGGCAATTTTTTCGGCATGCTCGGCGTCGTAAGGGAGAAGATGGGTGACGATGGCAAACGACGCGCCCTGTTTCGCCGCCCAGCGCACTACCTCCGGCAGCTCGTGGGCGTTGTCGCGCATCACCACGAATTCGACGCCGATCTGGAGATTGCGGCCGGTCGTTTCTTTTGCTTTCCTGAGAGCGGCAAATGCCTTCTCCATATCCTGGACTTCGCCACCTTCCCGTATGTCACGGAAGACGTCCTCGGACAGGGAGTCCATGGACAGACATACCCGGTCAAGGCCGGCTTCGACCAGTGAGGCGGCACGCTCTTCATTGAGCTCGAGGCCGTTCGATTGGAATCCGATCCAGCTTCCCTGCGGCATCGCTGCCTTGGCTTTTCGGATGAAGTTCTCCAGTTCCGGGTGCAAAAGAGGCTCGCCGATCCCGTTCAGGACGAGCGTCTCAAGAGTGGGAAAGGCCGGTTCCAAAGCGGAAAAGACGTCAGGCGGCATATCTCCCTCAATGATCCCGCAGTCTTCGGTTTGCTTTACACACATGCTGCATTTCAAGTTGCAGCGGGTCGTAGTTTCTACGAAAAGTCGCGAAGGGATCGGGCGAAATGCAGCAGCCACGTTTGCGTCTTCTCCGGTAGTGCGGGAACCATGGCCGGGTTCCGGTACCTCCTGTTGTGTCCAATCTTTATCGTTTATCGCTAATTGTCCTGGGGTCATCGCTCGCACCTCCTGTCGTTGATGGTAATACGATAACGATGTTCCGCATAACTTGTCATGACGCAAATCAAAAAAAGCGAGATAGAGGGTTTTGTCGCGACTTTCGCTTTTTCAAATTTTCCCGTTGCGCAATCGACAGGGAACTGTATAATGACCTCATAATTAGTTCATATGACATCATATATAGGTTGTTTGACATACGAGTGAGGTGGAAAATGCTGGAATCGCTTCTGGGCTCAGTCAACAAGGAAAGGGTTCTCTTCTTCATCTATGCACGGGGCGAAGGGTATGCGCGGGACATTGCCCGTTTTTTCGCCACTGATCTTACTCCGGTCCAGAGGCAGCTTGAATCCCTGGAAAGGGGAGGGATCCTCGCCAGCAGGCTGGCCGGCCGGACCCGCCTCTACACGTTCGACCCCCGTTACCCGCTGCTGGATGAACTGACCGCGTTTCTTGCCAAGGCGATTTCTTTCTATCCTCCGGAGGAGCAGGACCGGCTTCTGCTGGCTCGACAGCGGCCTCGGCGGGGAGGGAAGCCGTTATGAAGGCGATTTCGCAGATGAGCCTGGGCGAACTGGCGGCCTACGTCTGTTCTCATCTGGATGGCAGGGGCATCAAGGTCGTTCTCAGCGGTGGCGGTTGCGTGGCCATCTACGCATCGGACAAGTACAGTTCCATGGATCTGGATTTCATCGACCGGCTGCATGCTACACGCAGGAAGCTCAAGGAAGTGTTGTCGGAAATTGGCTTCACCGAGCAGAATAGATATTTTACCCATCCGGATACCCCGTTCTTTCTGGAGTTCCCGTCGGGACCGCTGGCGGTCGGGAGCGAGCCGGTCGCCGTGGTAGAGGAGCTTCGCCTGGAAACCGGGAGCCTCAGGCTGCTGTCGCCGACCGATTGCGTGAAGGATCGCCTGGCTGCATTCTATTACTGGAATGACCGGCAGTGCCTGCAACAGGCGATATGGGTTGCTTTGGCCCGGCAGGTTGACTGGGAGGAGATCGAACGGTGGTCGCGGGTGGAGGGAGAGATGGAAAAATTCCATCTGTTCCGGAAAAGGTACAAGGAAGATTTTGATCTTCAGGAAAAAAGTAATAGTTAACTCGTCTTACTCCGCGGTCGTCGGATCGATCATGCGCATGACTTCGGCGACACTGTTGGCCGGGAAACCGGCCTTCCTGGCGTGCTCCAGGACCATCTCCTTGTTCGGGGCAATGTAGACGCAGTAGATCTTGTCTTCGGTGACATAGCTCTGCACCCACTGAATTTGCGGTCCCAGCCCTTGAAGAACGGTGGCGGATTTCTGCGAGATTGCCTGCATGTCTGGTCCGCAGATATACCCTGCTCCCGGAATTTCCCGCTCAATGATGTACTTCGGCATTCTTTCCCCCTTTGCTGCTTCTGAGATTTTAGCAGGGCTCTGTTCGCTTCGTAGTTTTCTTCTGCGGACGCGGCCATCCTGCAACGTATTCAGATCTTTTTGTCGGGATTGGCGGCAATGCTGCGCCAGGAGCAATTCCAGACGTCTTCGAGTTGTTCGGGGAGAGGTCCCTCGATGGTATTATCGAGACGCAGATTGATCAGCCTGAACATGCCCCCGAAAAGGCAGTTGGAGGCGATTGTCAAATCCAGATCAACTATTTCCTTATTTTCGATACCTTCCTGTACCATCTCACGCATTATGGCAAACGGTCTGGAAGAACAGATGGGTGTGACCGTCGGCATAAACTCGCTGTGTTTCGCATGCAGCATAAACGCCATTTGGGCCGGATTTGACTCGGTGAGATCAAATAAATGCGCCATGATGGCCTTACATTGATCATGTGCAGTGCCGTGGCTGTTCTTGATCGCGAGAAAATCGGCCGTAATCTTCTCCAGAAGAGAGTCATATAAAGCTGAGGCAAGCTCCTCTTTGCCGGCAAAATAATGATAGACGGCACCGATGCTGATATTGGCCTCGCGCCTGATATCCTGAATCGAGGTGTTGAAATACCCTTTGGAGGTAAATAACTTCAAGGCTGTATCAAGAATGGTCTGCTGGAGGTTTTCGTTTTCAGTGGATTTTTTTAATCGCCTGCCCATCGGGTCCTCTGTGTTGGTAGGAAAGAAAAGCTGACTCAAGATTTGAGCCATTTATAGCACCCTTTGCGCTGACATGGCAAATTCTTTTGCCCGCAGAGAAAGTGCCTGCTGCTGCATGCACGTGCCTTGGCATTGCTGTCTTCTCATCACTGCCGTTCCAGAAATCGACTGAAGGGAAACATGAAATTTCCGTTGCAAATACTTTTTTACCATGGTACAAAACGAATGTTCGTTCGGTATAAATATCAAGCCAAAATTCAGGAGGTCGAGTATGCCGAAGTATGTTATTGAGAGGGAAATTCCAGGGGCAGGACAGATCGGGGCAGCAGACATGCAGGGCATTGCACAGAAGTCGTGCAGCGTTCTGAGCGAGCTTGGACCGCAGGTCCAGTGGGTGGAGAGTTACGTTACAGAAGACAAAATCTATTGTATTTATATTGCTCCCAACGAGGAGATGGTGCTTGAGCATGCCCGTAAGGGCGGCTTCCCGGCCAACAGCGTGGCCGAGGTCAAGCGCATGATCGATCCGACGACCGCGGAGTAAGAAATGCGGTAACCGGATAAAAATTGGCGGAATCAAACTGCTGCCGCTGCTGAACAGAAAAAGGTCCCAGGCTGATACAGCCAGGGACCTTTTTTAATTAATATTTGTCCTGATACGTCTTGATGATATACTTGAAGCCGTATTGCCAATATTGCCTAACTAGCCGACATAATAATGCTAATAGGCAATTCAGATATGTTTTTACCTATTTTTTGTGGGGAGGTTGGTCATGGCGGAAAGAATTCTCGGCTTCGATGAGTACCGGACTCTTACAGAACAGGCTCCCATTCTCATCTGGCGTGCCAATACCGCGACAGAATGTGACTATTTCAACCAGCGTTGGCTGGAGTTTACGGGTAGAACATTGGAACAGGAGCTGGGTAATGGTTGGGCAGAGGGAGTTCATGTGGATGACTTTCAACGGTGTCTGAATACCTATCTGGAGGCTTTTGCCGACAGGAAAGCTTTTGAAATGGAATATCGGCTGCTGCGTCATGATGGGGTCTATCGGTGGATTTTTGACCGTGGTGCACCATTCTATAATGATGACGGTTCATTTGCCGGATATATCGGGAGTTGTATCGATATCACCGAGCAGGTGGAAGGGCGGGAAGCAATTCGCATAGCTCACGAAAACGAAATTGAGAGACTGAGAAATCTCTTGCCGATCTGCTCGGTGTGTAAAAAAGTCAGAAATGACAGCGGGTTTTGGCAAGAGGTTGAGCTGTATCTCTTGGAAAAGTCGGACATATTATGTTCTCACGGCTTATGTCCAAGCTGTTTTACTAGTCTATACCCTGATCTGGCTGACAAAATTAGCAAAGAGGTTCACAACCCGGAATAAGAGTCGGATTCTTTTTCCCCTCTTTTTCTCTGGGACTGTTTTATTAGGTGTTATTTCAACCGGTTTCCCCTCTCCCCGGTCCTCTTCCGCTTTTTTTCCGTCATTCTCTCTGCAAATAGCTCCTATCACGCGAATCCGAGGGATGCGTAATGGTCGGCGTCGCCGATCTCGCCGGTGAAAGAAAGGGCAGGGTCGGCGAGAAAGAGCGCCAGGCGTGCCGATTCCTCTGCCGGTTTGAGCTGTCCCTTCTCCTTGTAGCCCTTAAACGTCTGCCAGGTCCCGGAGCCAAGCGTCTGCGGACCGGCGGCGCGGATCTCCGTCTGCATTTCGGTATCCATGACGCCGGGGTTGAGCCCGTTGACCCGGATGCCGTCGCCCTCCAGTTCCAGGGCCAGGATGCGGGTCAGTTGGTTCAGCCCGCCCTTGGCAATGCAGTACAGGCCGAAGGGAGAACGGGCGTAGCTCCCCAGGCCCGAGGTGACGTTGATGATCGCCCCTCCGCCGCGGCGACGCATCAGCGGGACAGCCGTCCGCGCGAAGAGGAAGGGCCCCATCAGGTCAACGGACAGGGCGGTGTTCCAATCCGCTGTGCTGACCTCTTCCATGCGCAAGAACGGCCCAACCATGGCTGCATTGTTCATCAGGATATCCACGCCGCCGAACCTCTCCACCGCCGCCTCCATCACCCGGATTGCGGTTGTTTCCTCGCTCACGTCCCCGGTTACCGCCAGGCCGTTGTCGTCTCCCATGATCCGGACCACTTCCTCCAGCTCGTCCTTTGTCCGGCTGACGACGACAACCTTCGCCCCGGCTGCGGCGAATGCCAGGGCCGATGCCCGTCCCAGCCCGCGACCGCCGCCGGTCACCACGGCAACCTTTCCTGCAAGATGTACCTGTCTTCGCATGGTCATGCTCCCTTCCGCGCATAGCGTGCCTTACCGCCCCAGGAACTTCGGTGATAATCAAACTATAGTTGAGCGTCAGGATACTTCAAGCATTTGACCGGGAGTACAGAAGGAAAAGGAGTGACAGGTGGGGGGCGTCTTGTCTGATTATTTTATTTGCCAATAAGATAAATAGAAAAGGCCAAAAATAAATCTGTCCACTTGTTACCCTGGGTATGACTTGCCCCCATCGTTTCAAATATCAAATAATGCAAGCCTGACCCCATTTTTCTCCGTCCCTTAGCATTCTTTTGATTGAAATACGGGGAGTGTCCCTAGTTTCCCCGTCCACCAAAAGCTGATATATCAAGACCTGACCCCCATTACCCGGTTGAATATTCTGTCGGAGAAGCAAGCTTGGTCAATTCAAAGGGGGGAGGGGGAGATGGAAAATTCCGCCTGTTCCGGAAAAGGTACATGGAAGATTTTGATTTTCAGGAAAAAAGAAATAGGTAAATGTCGAAAACAGCAGAGTGGCCGACTTGTGGCTTGTGGAGAGTGTCACCGGAATTCATGCGTGATGTGATTTTGTGAATTGTGTAGCTCCGGCACCCATGTTTCCCCGCTTATCATGGATGTCCCCGGAATTACCGTTTTTTTGATTAAATACAGGGAGTGCCCTTGGTTTCTTACGTTTTCGCGTTGCCTCCTGCTTGTTAAAATTAAAGCAAGTTTAGAAACAACGTCCCCTAGGCGATCATTTGAACAGGCGAACTTAAAGCTGGCGGCTTAGGGAAAGTTTTCGTGTCCTCTATTGCGATGACAGCTCAAGGTTACGAAAGATAGAAAATAAATCTGTCCCTTTTTCCGCTCGAAATATCACGCAGACTACGTAAAATTCCCATGCAATAATGTTACTTAGTATTGTTGCAAGCAAAATCAAACTCTATAGGTAAATTGTCGTGAGGTAACAAATCTGACAAGAGATCATTGACAGATAGGTAAATTTTAGAAATACTGTTCTCAATCATTGGATTGTTTCCAAATGGCAATAACCGCCTAACATCTGTTTGCAACCCTAAGCATATTTTCCCCAAACTGTAAGCATATCCTAACTCAAATGCAGCACCTTCATCAATAGAACGACCATCCATAATCAACAATAAGATGTCGCAGTTATTTACTTCGTGAATGTCTCTGTTGAAGACCATCTTGCTAGCAAAAGACAATTCTGATCCATTATTAACAAGATTAACTAATAAATTACCATCCTCCTGTGGCAAGTATACACTGTAATTGGAACATAATATATTTTTTAAATACAGATTATACTTTCTTTCTGCCTCAGAAAACAATGGACCTGCTAAATATAACTTTTTTTTGAGGTTAGTCATATTCTTGTCCTTTTTCGATTTTCTCTAACCAATCATGCATCTCAACTGGGTTGTAATCTTCACAATAGATAATTCTTGCTATCTGCTTAGCAACTTGACAAGTGTCGTAGTTTCTTGTGTCGATTATTGTGACTTTATTTCTTTTGTAAACTTCAAGTAAAGAGTCTTGCTGCTTTTGAAGCTTACTAGAATCAGTCATTTTGTGCTTTAGTATTGATCTAACTTCCATAACATTAGGATCACCAACTAAAAGTATAATATGCCCCTTGCATAGTCGTGTCTCTGAACGATCAGGTCTAACTTTATTCATTATAAGTTTAGCCTTTTTAGGCCATGACTTTTTAGGAGTGTTGAAAGCAAATGCATCTAATGGCGCCCGATCAACAATATTTATTCCTTCTGTTTCTCGCAATAATACCTTGTTTTTTTTACCGAGTTGGTCATAAACCCATTCATCTATCTTTTTTATAATATCTTTTTTAACAAGAGTTGGATCTTTTTCCATACCACTTTCTCTAGGCTCAAGCCATTCATCATGAGTTACAAGGCTACTAAAATTTGAAACAGCTGTACTTTTGCCAACACTGACGCATCCAGTAACAAAATAATAATACAGGGGATTCACCCCAGTTTCTTCACATAACTCAATAAATTCATTGTCACTCATTCCCAATAGTAAACCAAGGGCTGCTATTTCTTTTCTATTAAGAAAAAGAGTATTTAAGTTAAATACATCAAAGTTTGATTCAAATATTGCTCTTTCATGTTCGGGTTTCCGTTTTCTGTCGTTTGATATAAATGAAATCAAATATTGATAATGGCCTGGGAAATTTGCTGCATTATGCCTTAACAGATGTTTTAACATTGGGTCATCCAAGGACAACCCGAGAAACAAGCATGTGTTTTGTGAATAATGGTAAGCTATTGCTGTGTGATAACCCGTCATACTCTCAATAAGTTGATCAGCAAAAGAATCTTCTAGAAAAACTAGTTGATCGCTGGGTTTCTCAGTTAGTCTTCTAGGAAGAAAACCATTTGGATGGTAAATAATACCGGTCCCAGGATATCCTTGAATTTTGCTATTGAAAACTGTTGTATATCCTTTGCTAATGGTTTTTTCTTCTTCAGATCTACTGTCAGCCAGTAATTTTTGTAGCGTATCGTCAAAATTGTAATTAATAGTAATTTTAGTTTTCTTGATGACCGGTATGAAAGACCATAAGTAATTGTCTTTATCTTTAATTTCATCGATTGACTCAGGTACGTCTTTGTATAGACACTCGTGCACAACCTCTCGCCATTTAGCTTGTATAAAAGTGTCTCTCTTCTTAAAAGACTCAGAATGATGCTTGGCTTCAGTTTGAATGTTTTCTCTGAATCTGTGATAAATTAGTTGGGAAACTGAAGACTGAGCTGAACCTTCATTTATTAATTCCGAAGAGTTTACACTTTTATGTTCAGATATTCGTTTTATGAGTGTATTCCAGTCAGGAAATCCTAGGTCACGACTAGCGCCTGCCCCCATTACAAGACCAAATCTTTGATCTTTTATTTGCCTCCTCATATGAACAATAAACTTTGTGTATTTATTTAAAATGCTTTTTTGAGTTTTTAATGGAATGTCTTTCACATGGGCTCCTGGCTAAAATAATTTCTGTTGAGACGTCTTTGATGATACTTTCCAGTCAGCGGGAGCTAATGAGTGAGATGGCACATCAGCTTTTCCTATGGTAGCCATTGCATATTTATAAAATATGTCTAAAAAACGGGGGTCATAGTTATCATAAACATAGTTTACATTCCATAAGGAGCTTTTGGGGATTGCATTATTTGCGGAATTAAATCCTAGCCAGTTTTCAGACCCTACGTCAATTGGACCTGATGGCCCTGCTAAGAGAGCGATTATGTTCTTCTCAATATAAGCACGATCATTATTAGCAAAAGAATCTCCTGGAACATTTAGCCACAAAAAGAACATTTGACTTATATAGTTTGAAACCATAGTTTCAATATTTTCTTCTGATGATCTGATTGCTTTGGTAGCTGATTGACCATTTCCCCAACTGTCAGAACTTAATGCCAATTTGTTTATTAATGCAGATCCGACGTGAAGCCTGAAGATTGAACTCCTATGATTGCCTTTGCCTTCAGATGTGCCCTTATGTGTCCGGAGTCGAGTCCAAAGAGCAGACTTTGAGCCTTTACTTACCGCATGGGTACCAACTCTGGTAACGCGTAACTTGTTTTGATGAAATAATCGATATTCATTCTTCTCGAAAAAGAGGTATACGCCTTTTTGAGGGAAAGAACTGTTAACAGAAAATGAACCGAATGGAACATAGCCATTTGAGTTTTCAGCAAGTTCATGAACAATAGAATAAAACTGATCTAAATGAATAGATTTTGTAGAGTTTGGTCTTGCTTGGTTTAACCAATTTTTCTTATAATTGTCATCCGAGTCTTTAAATGGAAAGTAAGTGTTGAACTTATTTAGACAAATATTTCCTCTAATTTGTTCTGAATACTCTTTGCCAATCAAAAATATCAGTTTCGAATTTGCTTCAAATTCATTTGATAGATTCAAACAAATATCGTTTGCCCATGATCTTTTGTATTCATATGATTCACTAGCAATAGTATGTTCATATGGCTCAATAACATCATTTAAATCTAATAGACTATGTTTCGCTGAAACAACATATATTTTGTCTGCATACGATTTAGCAATTTCAAGTGAAGTTGAAAAGTTTGATGAGACATAAATATTCTCAACTTTATCACAAAAAAGCTTTTTATCTTTGCAGCATGAAAGTAATATGACTTGCATAGTTAACTCGAAACCTATCATCTACACACAATAATAGTGTCGGAACATATTGAAATGTATTGCTAGAAGTAATATGACATAATAAGCATCTAGGGAAGGAATTCCTGGGACATTTTACTTAATTTGCTCCCGCGGTCCATGATATGAGCGTTCTACACCCCCACCACCGGTGATGCATCCCACGTCCGCCCCTGCAACAACCTTCCATTCAGCTTCTTCGCTCGCTTCTTCCCATCAACACCCCAGCCGCCCCACTGCTTGAAGAAGAACGCTGAACGTTGTTCGTCGCATTGATGCTTGATGTTTAGGACCCACTCCTGTCGCATCGGCCGGGCTCTCGGTCCCGACTCTCCGCCGACGATAACCCAGTGGATGCCACTCAGGTCAAGCGTTCCCATATCCTCCAATAACGGTTCAACAGAAAGGAAGCGGATAAAAGCCGGAACCTGGCGCAGCCAGTTCATACGCGGCACGCCATGTTGCCTGTCCTCCACTGTCACTCCCAGCCAGGCGTTCTTAGGCGGCTCATAGTCCTTGAAAAATAGTGCCATCCGTTCGGCCCGCTTTGTCAAAACCTGAAAAGTATGCTGCGGCGCACGCCGGATCACCTCAAAGACCTGTCGAATGTAATCATCGGGGATATTTTCGTGAAAGAGGTCGCTCATGGAGTTGACAAAGTATATTGTCGGCTTTGTCCGATTCAGCGGCTCTTCCAACCTGTTCGGTAGCAAGGACAGAGCAAAGCCATTCTCGTAACCCTTCACCTTCATAGCTTGCAGGCGCTTGGCCATGGCCTCGGCGTAGCAGTTGGCGCAACCGGGAGAAACCTTGCTGCATCCCACTGTAGGGTTCCAGGTCTGTTCTGTCCATTCTATGGAAGTTTGTGTACTCAAGTTACCACCTTTGCCAATTGCTCACCTGAATTGTGATTTGCATTAAAATGAACGAACTTCTTGCTTCGTTTAGATTTTCCTTCATCCGCAAGGTTCCTTACCTTGCCTTCCAACAGAAGTTCGTGGAATGCATCCTGAAAGTTGCTCTCGAACCAGCCGGTTTCTTCAAGCATGTCGGCCAGTTTATCTATACCGAATAGTTGTGGTTGAGAGGTCAATTGTTTGAGCCAGTATTCTTTGACCATAGAAATGGGGACTGAGCCTTGATCTACCTTGATATTTTCGAAGGCTCCAAATAGCTCACCCTGCCCGGTCGTCTCAATCTTTTTATCATGTTTCGCCTGAATGCGAACAGCTTTTTGTACGAAGTCTAGCGGTTCCGATGCTTCCATGAATTTGACGATACCGAGAGGATGACGGGTCAGATAGACGAGGTGATAGATAGTTCTGTCTTTGTCAGGGCGCTGGATTGGTACGGTAGCAGAGCGTGGTTTTCGTCCCTTTATCGGCAGAATTCTTTTCAAATTTTCCCGGTAAAGATTGACCAGACAGGATTCCTTCTGTTCTGGAATCATGCCATCTGTCTGCGGAACCTGACCGAAAATCTTGATCATATCCTCTTCATGCTCCGGGATTTGATGGGCTCGAAGAATGAATTCGAACATGAAATTTATGAGAAACTCGGAATTGTTTCTGTGCAGGAAAGGCTCAAGAGTGGAGACTTCGACAATGTTCTTCCAGCCTAGAGGATCAATGAAGAAAAATGTGAAGGACGAACCGCACCAATCGAGAATTTTATGACGAACTTTATCGAATTCACCGTGGAACGATTCTGTCTCGATTGGAGTTTCCAGCGTGTCTAGATATTCCTTGAGCCGACGGTACTTTTTCGCATCTTTTTCTACGAAAAGTGCACGAAAACGTACACTGGGATTCTTTTTCCGAAGACTCTCGAGGCAGCTTCTCATGGTTGAAAGTGAGCGGCCAATTGATGTGTCACTCAAATCATCTGAGGCATCCTGCCATGGGCCAGCTAGACAATCGACGTAAGATATTGTCGGCTGGGACTGACCGATAATCATAAAGAGTTTGAATAGATAGGTTTCCAGGAGGGTGTGCTTAATGTAGGCTTGTTCGCGGCCTTTATATTGTGCAGGAATTTCCATATTATCTCCATAACACACAAGTACGACAGAAAATGTCATATTGAAAAATAGTGAACTAATATGGTTGCTTCGCCTATTTGTAAAAAAAGCCGCCTGTCAGAAATATCTGACCATGGCGGCGTTCAACATTCTATATGTCATCTGAGAACATATGTCGATTCCCTTGATTTTACATGCTACACGAATCTGATGGACCATGATAACTGGCTTGCCGAAACAAACAAAACATTAATATCAGAACCTAAAACCTATTACCATTAAAAATATTTCAACTAATGTGAAACCGGGACGTTGTTTATTTGTCAATTAACCTGTTGAATTAGTAAACTTTTAAACAACGTCCCCGGAAGTCCCCTCATGCACGCAGACCTGATTGCCTCCATAACACCTTCAATGTTGGTGAGTATGTCCCTGTTTTCCATTACAAAGCAGTACCTTTGCTGGGCCTAACGAATTCGGACATTTCAACTCCTTCGAGCTCAAGCAGCTTCACTTTCTTATCAATTCCGCCGGCATACCCTGTAAGGCTGCCATTTGCCCCTACAACCCGGTGACAGGGAATAATAATGGAGATGGGGTTATGGCCCACGGCCCCGCCGACCGCTTGGGCGGACATATTTACCTTGTTCATTTGAGCAGCCATTTTCTTTGCAATCTCGCCGTACGTGGTGACTTCGCCGTATGGAATCTTACAGAGAATATCCCATACAGCCTTGCGGAACGCTCCGCCTTCAGGCGCCAGAGGTACGTCGGAAATGGCGGGCCTTTGACCAGTGAAATACCTGTCCAACCAATGTTGTGTTGCAGCAAACACTGGCAAATCTGGCCGTTCCGTTATCTCTTTCGCCACAGTCGCGGCAAAATATTTTTGCCCCTCCAGCCACAAACCAACAAGGTTGTCGCCATCGCTCGCGAGCATAATCGAGCCCAAAGGTGACGAATAATGTGTTGAATACACCATATTTCCCTCTTTTACTCTGTCTGCTTTACAGAGAATTCCATAAATTGACCGTTGCATAACTGCGCCAGGGGCGCCATGTTTCCGCCAAAGCCACTATTTCGTTTGATGTGCGGGGCGCAAGCGCTTTTTTGACGCCATAATCCGTGTGTGGAAAAGCATCCGGCCATCCCATGGCCCGCATGGCGATATACTGCGCAGTCCAGGCCCCAATGCCGGGAATAGCCATCAGTTTTTTTATCTCGATTTCCGGCTGGGCGCAGGAGGTGTAATGTATGTCTTTCCGCACGAATGCTTGGGCTAACTCTAATATTGTTCGCGCCCGTGCTTTGGTAATACCCAGCGGTCCGAGATGATTATCGATTGAGCCATCCAGGGCGATGATATCTTCGGGCGATGGAAAGGCATGGGTCAGGCACTCTATTTCGGTTTGAATGGGAGTACCATAGGCTTCTACGAGTCTTGAGGCGAGAGTACGAGCGGCTTTCACGGTAATTTGCTGACCAAGCACTGCTCGCACAGACATCTCGAACGCATCGAAACAGCCGGGCAAACGGGTGCCCGGAGTACAGAGGTTGGGGTGAATAGTGTTCATCGATTCAAGAACTTCATACACCGCATGCGGCTCGCAGTACAAATCAAACAGGTGGCGAATCCGGGCTAACACATGAGTCAATACCGGCAGAAGGGTGGAGTCCACGGTTACGGTTAGAATGTTAGTTTCTGGTCGGTGCCCTACTCGTACCCAACCGTGTACATGTCGCTTCTCTCCGGTTACAAGATTGACGGTACGGAGATATTCCCCATCCCGTATTGCCTCAACGCCGGGAATGGCACGCAGGGCGAGAAAGTCCAGCATCTGCTGCCACTGATAGGGTGGACGATAGCCCAAACCCAGGGTTATGTTGCTGTGTTGGCTTTTTGCATTGACCGACTGTCGGCGCAAGGCGGTAGGAGCAAGACGGTACTTCTTTTTGAAAAGGTCATTGAAGCGCCTCAAGCTGCCAAAGCCGGCCGCCATTGCAACATCAATGACTGAAAGGCCAGTGTCTGTAAGTAAGTTCTTGGCAAGCAGTAATCTGCATGTTTGCAGAAATTGCACTGGGGTGACGTTGTATGCTGCTGAAAATGCCCGTCGCAGGTGGCGGCTTGTGCAGCCAAGATGGCCGGCAACTTCTTCAATACTCAGTCCGCTTCTGCAGTTTTCTTCCAGCAATCTTGTCGCCCGATGAACCAGAACAGCAGTAGCATCTACAGTCGCAGTTCCTGGGGCAAGTTCCGGCCGGCATAAAAGACATGGTCGGAAACCCGCTTTCTCCGCTGTTGCCGCCGTGGTATAAAAGGTGCAATTTTCAGCCTTTGGTAGTTTCGCCCGGCATATCGGCCGACAATAAATACCCGTGGAGGATACTCCTACAAAAAAGCGGCCATCAAACCGTGTATCCCGTGCCTTACATGCCGCATACCATATCTGTTCTTCACCCTTCAACATAAACCCCACCTCTTTTTAGAAACATACAACATCTTATTCTAAAAAACCGGCTATTTTCGGACATATATTCAAATTATGTGAAACCGGGACGTTGTTATTTGTCAATTAACCTGTTGAATTAGTAAACTTTTAAACAACGTCCCCGGAAGTCCCCTTTGCCGAATTCGGGACTTGTCAAAATGGCACTGAGATCTGTTTCGAGGCCAGCGGGTTTACCCAAACTTAATCTACTGCCGCGACTACGCTCGCCATGCAGCAAATGGATGTCAGGTCGCAGTACTCTGCAGACCACGTGACCAGATTAAAAGGATTAACCGATGTCAGTGTGTTGACTGCCACCGGGAGCCAGTATTCCGGAAGTAACGGGAAATCTTCGTTTTTCCCTTGACTTTACTTATCATGGATGTCCCCTTTTCTTTGAAGCTAACAGATCGTAATCATGGACTAACACCGCATTTTTACCCCATTTTGACCTTAAAGCATCGTTTCTGGTGGCAAAAAGAGGCTTTTAAGAATGATACGGGAATTTTAAGAAAGGTCGGGGAACATACTTGTCTATTTGTTTATTTTTGCCAATAGACAAGTAGATCAGAATGTCCCCTTTCATACCTGAACGGGTAAGGTATATTTAATAAAGCGAAACATCGGTCACACCGGTGTTCTCTCAGCCTTATGAGACCTAACGCGAAAGGTGACTCAATGAAAGATGATAAGATGTCTTCCGCAACAAAGACCTTGTCACGACGGGAATTCCTCTGCGCGACCTGTTTAGTCTCCACGAGCTTATTCTTGCCCTCATTACGACCGTTATGGGCAGACCAGCCAACCACGAAGAGTGCCGGCGAATTCGGCGAACTTAACGCGACCAATCCTGGCGGCATCGACCTCTACCTGGAACACAAAGACCTGCTGATCGGCGGCAAGCCCGGGCGGGCGATTGCGATCAATGGTTCCATTCCCGGGCCGGTCATTCGGATGCAGGAAGGCAAAGAGGCGCTGATCCGCGTCCATAATCGGCTGGACGAAGCGACCTCGATTCACTGGCACGGCATATTGCTGCCTTTCAACATGGATGGCGTTCCAGGCATCAGCTTCCCCGGCATTCCCGCGGGCGAGACCTTTACCTACCACTACCCCATCCGGCAGAACGGCACCTATTGGTATCACAGCCACACGGGCTTGCAGGAACAGCTCGGACATTACGGCCAACTTATTCTCGAGCCGGCCCAACCGGACCCCGTGGGGTATGACGTGGAGCATTCGATCGTTCTGTCCGACTGGACGTTCGAGAAACCACACCGCGTGCTGTGGAAGCTCAAGACCATGGAGGGCTACTACAACTTCCAGCGCCCGACGCTGGCGAATATCGACGCTCAGATGAAGGTATCCGGCATGTCGCTGAGCGAGGTGCTTGAGAAACGATTGACGTGGGACCGGATGCGGATGGACCCGACCGATATCGCCGACGTTACCGGAGCGACCTATACTTATCTGATGAACGGCAAGGCGGCCCACGAGAACCCTACGTTCATCGCCAAGCCCGGCCAGCGGGTGCGTCTGCGGATCGTCAACGCCTCGACGATGACTTTCTATGATGTCCGCATCCCTGGCCTGCCGATGACGGTCGTGCAGGCAGATGGTCAGAACATCAAGCCGGTGGAGACCGACGAGTTTCGAATCGGCGTTGCCGAAACATATGACGTGATCGTGACGCTGCCGGATGCACGGGCGTATACCCTGTTTGCGGAGACCATGGACCGCAGCGGTTATGCGCGCGGCACGCTGGCCCCGAGACAAGGAATGTCGGCGGACCTGCCCGAACAGCGTCGCCGACCCATGCTCACCATGGCCGACATGGGAATGATGATGCATGGCGGGATGAAGGGTATGGACGGTGATGACCATGAGGGCAAACATCACGACATGCCGCAGCACGCCTCCAGCGACGGACATGGCAAGGAATTGCCGACGACCAATCTGATCCAGAGCATCCAGCACGGTCCTGACCAGCACGGCCCGGCCAGCATCACCATGGCGCAAACGGCATATCGCCGGCTCGACTATCCTGGGGCGGGGCTTGGCGACGACGGCTGGCGCGTGCTGACGTACAGTCAGTTGCGTGCGTTAAAAGAACCCTATGATCGGCGGGCACCCACGCGTCAGTTCGACCTGCATCTGACCGGCAACATGCACAAGTACGTCTGGGGCTTCGATGGCAAGAAGTGGTCACAGTCGGACATGATCCGCTTCCAGTTCGGCGAGAGAGTGCGGATCAACATGATCAACGACACCATGATGAGCCACCCGATTCATCTGCACGGCATGTGGATGGACCTCTACGCGGGAGCCGAGGACTACGGCGACAACCCGCGCAAACACACGGTGATTGTCCAGCCGGCGGAGTTGCTCACCGTGGACATCAGCGTCGATGCCCCGGGACAGTGGGCCTTCCATTGCCACCTGCTCTATCACATGGAGGCCGGCATGTTCCGCACCGTCGCCGTCGTCCGATCGCTGGAAGGAGGTCCGATCAATGTCAAGTCGTGATCCCCGTCCCTGGAAAATGGTAGTGCTTGCTACGCTGCTGGCGTTTGCCGCACCGGCATGGGCCCAGGAGGAGCCTGGCATGCCGAGCACGGCTGCTCGCCCGATGCACGGCGAATCGGCCGAGCAGCATGATGAATCCGCACCCCGGGCGCCGGAGAACGTACCGGCCATCCCGGCAGGCATGACGCTGGAGGAGGTGTTCAGTTTCGCCGAGTCACCGCCGCCCGACGGCTTCCCCGAGCCGGTACCCGATGACAGGGTGTTCGTCTTCACGCTGGTGGAGCAGCTGGAATATCGCGTTGCGACCGACAACGAGACGGCCGAGCACCTTGGCTGGGAGGCTCAGGGCTGGATCGGCGGAGACTTTAACAAGTTTTGGTGGAAGAACGAGGGCAAGGCGGCCTTCGATGGTCCGGATGAGGGGGAAACGGAAACCGACCTGCTCTATTCCCGCCTGATCACGCCCTTCTGGGACTTTCAAGTCGGTGTGCAATACGCCAACGAGTGGCACAGAGACGGCTACGAAGACCGGTGGTCCGGCGTGATCGCGCTGCAGGGCCTGGCCCCCTACAAGTTCGAGCTGGATAACTCGCTCTACATCTCCGAGGACGGTGACGTAACCATCGCGATCGAAGCCGAGTACGACCTGCGCATTACCCAGTGCCTTGTGCTTCAGCCGCGGGCCGAAATGGGATTTGCCTTTCAGGATGTTGCCGAACGTAACCTTGGCGCAGGCATGACCGACGTAAAGCTTGACCTGCGCCTGCGTTATGAGATCAAGCGCGAGTTTGCTCCTTATATTGGCGTTCGCTACCAGACCCTGGTTGGCAAAACCGGCAATATCGCAGAGGCCAGTGGAGAGGATTCCGAACAGCTCATTTTCCTGGCAGGCTTTCGCTTCGCCTTTTAGCGGGCATTGGCGCCAAGCATGGGAGTGGTTACTGGTAACGAATCAATTGACTGATCGTCATAACGCCGCAGTCATCGACAGATGAGAGCATGACAATTGGTAGATTCTACTCGAAAGTACTGGAATTCCGGGGACAGTTTACTTAATTCCTCTATACAGCTTTTCACTGCTAGGTGAATTCCGACACGAAAAGAGGGCTGACAACTTTATCTCACGTTCACCCGTTTTCCCCTTGACATTACTTATCATGGATGTCCCCTTTTCTTCTGTAGTCCTGATACCTATGTTCTGCTAAAAGCTTAAATTTCAGGACCAACCCCTTAGGCCGTGTTTTCCGCGACGTTCTTACGCCTATCTGACAGGCAACCGACCTCAGCGCCGGCCTGAAGGGGCGATACCTCCGGAGATCCGGTCCAGGTCCGCCAGCGCCAGTCGATACCCCAAGGTCGCCTGGAGTTCGTCCAGTTCGGCTTTTCCCACCGCGGCGACCGCCTCGGCTTGTCGGGCAGCCGTCGCGGTCCCCGCCTTCACAAGAGCGGCCGTCAGGCGCTGGTTCTCCCGCTGAAGGTTCAACGCTTCCGACGCCACATCGAGCAAGGTCGTGGTCTGTTCCAGCTTTCGGTACGCCTTGGTCACGTCGACCGAGATGCGCTGCTCGATCCTCTTCAGGTTCTCCTCGGCCTGGGTCAGTTGCGACTTTCTTTGACCCACCAGGCCCTGCCGATTCCCCCAATCGAAAAGGTTCCAGGTCATCTGCACACCGAATATCCCGATGTTGTTCGAGATAAAGGGGGAACCGTCCTGATAGACGTGGCGGGCGATGAGGCTGATATCCGGGATGTATTCATCGCGGGCCGCCTTCACGCCATGCCGCGCTTTTGTCACGGCCCTCCTGGCACTCTCCAGTTCGGGATTATGGGCCAGCGCACGACGGAGATATTCCGGCAGCGCATCCGGAGCCGGGGGCGGATTGTCGAGCTCCGCCGGGACTAGTTCCGTATCCAGCGGCAGCCCCAGAAGATCATTCAGTTCCAGGGTGAAATCGGCGGCCTGGATTTCAGCCGCGACCTGGGCCTGCCGCCCCTGGAGGAACTGTACCCGGCTTCCCGTTACCGCCACCTGCAGCTGGTTTCCGGCCCGAACCGCATCCTCGCTTTCCCGCAATCCTTCCCGGGCCGCGGCCAGTTGGGCCTGCGCCGCTATGATCTGTTTCCGGGCGACCAGCAGCCCGTAATAGAGCTGTTGTACGGCATAGACGATCTCACATTCCGTTTTCCGCGCATCGGACTCGGCGATTGCGCTTTCGGCCTTGGCGACTTCATGTCCCTCATGGATCTTGAAGAGCTGCGTCAAGGGCTGGCTCAGGGTGGTGCTGCTGATGAAGAGCGCATTGGACCCCTGATCGATCTTGGTGTCCTGCGTGGGGAACGGCCCCAGACCGGGGACCGTTCCGAGGCTCCCGGCCGGAATGGTAACCAGCTGCTTGTCGGAGAGGGCCAGATACGACGACTCGTTCGACAACTGGGGGAAATATTTCGACCGGGCCGAGACGATCCGTTGACGATTTTCCTCGATCTTCTGGTTGGAAATTTTTAGCGCACTGTTCTGCTGCCTGGCCAGATCGATCGCCTCCGGCAGAGTGATGTTCAATTGCCCGGCCGCTGCCTGTCCGGCTCCGACAAGGAGGAGGAGTGCGGCCACCACGAGTCCCTGTCTGCCCGATTTGCTTGTACGTGACATGACCAGCACATACAGGACCGGCACCACCAGCAGGGTGAAAAACATGGAGCAGATGAGACCAACGGCAATCACGCTGGCCAGGGGGCTCCAGAGGCTGGATCCGGAAAGAATCATTGGCGTCACCCCCACGGCAGCGGCCATGGAAGTCAGGAAAATGGGGCGTAGACGGCGCGCTCCGGCTTCTGTTGCCGCCTGTTCGAGAGTCTGGCCTTCGGCAAGCTTCTCCCGGATGTAATCCACCAGGATAATGGCATTCCGGACCACAATACCGGTAAGGCTGATCATGCCGAGGAAGGCGGTAAACCCGAACGGGTTATGGGTGATCACCAGCCCAAGTGCCGCACCGGGCAATGCCAGCGGGATTGACGCCATGATGACCAGCGGTTCGGCGATGGTTCTGAACTGGACGAGCAAGACCAGGAAAATCGCCAGCAGGCTGATTCCCAGGGCAACCATCATGTCCGGCAATGTCTCGTCACTGTTCATCTTTTCGCCGCCGTATTCAAGCCGGTAGCCGAGCGGCAGCCGGAGGGCCTCTATCCGGGGGCGGGCCTCTTTGAGCAGATCGGAGCCGTACCAGCCCTGCTTGACAAAACCGCGCACGGTAATCGTGCGCATGCCGTTGCGCCGCACGATGCGGCTGGTCTGCCACTCCGGTTCGAGCGTGGCGATGGAACGGAGTGGGACCCTGGCATTGGTGAGCTGGGACGTCATATATGAGTTCCGGATGTCGGAGAAGGAGGAACGGGATTCCCGGTCGAGGCGCAGCATGATGGTAACCGGCCGGTCACCCTCCCAGAAGGTGCTGACCGGTCCGCCGTCGAATGCCCCTTGCAGGAGACCGGAAACGGATGAATTGGTAATGCCGAGGCGGTTGGCCAGCTCATTGTCGATATTGACATCCAGCAGGCACGAATCGTTGAAAAAATCCTGGTGAACGTAGGTCGAGAAGGGGACGGAGGAGAGAATGGCTTCGACCTGGGAGCCGAGATGCTTCAGCTCGGCGATGTCATCGCCGGAGATGCGGACTTCCACCGGAGCCTCCATCTGCTCGCCCTGCTGCAGTTCCTTGACGATGACCAGCGCTTCCGGCGCCAGTTGGGCCAGTTCGGGCCGAAGTTCTGCCACGAGCCGCGAGGTGGCCTCGACCGATTTCGTGTTGACGATAAACTGGCCGTACGCCGGGTCGGGTTGCTGGGGATTGACATTGTAGTAAAAACGCGGGGCGCTCTGTCCGACAAAGGTGGCGTAATGCACGGCATCTTTTTTCCCGGCAAGCCGTTTTTCAATCCTGGCCATGACTGCATCGGTGCTCTCTATACGGGTTCCCTGGGGCATCCAGACGTCGATGACGAACTGGTTGCGTTCGGCGGAAGGGAAAAACTGCTCCCGCACGGTGGTGAACAGCGCGATACCCGCCACGAATGCGACCACCCCGACCAGCACGGCGAACCGCTTTCTGCCCATAAACCAGCATATCAGAACCTGATAGCTGCCCTGGAGTCTGTCCAGGACGTTGAATTTCTTTTTCGCTTCTTCCGACTCGCCATTTTCGTGGTCGTGCAGCCCCTTCTTGATGAAAAACCGGCAGAGAATCGGTGTGAGCATTACTGCCACAATGAATGAAACCGTCAAGGCGATGGCAACGGTGACAGGAAGGGCCGCCACAAATTCCCCGACCGAACCGGAAATGATCAGGAGAGGGAGAAACGAGCAAACGATAGTTACCGTTGCGGTGAAAACCGGAACAACCACATCGGTAGCGGAACGCCAGGCCGCCTCCATGCGGGGAACCTTTTGGTCAAGAAGTTCCACATAGTTGTCAGCGATAACGATTGCGTCATCCACCATAATGCCGAGCACTACTATCAGTGCGGCGATTGACACTTGATGGAGCGCGATTCCCAGGGCATTCATGATACCGAGGGTCGCGCAGAGGGTGACCGGGATTGCCAGTGCCGCAACCACCGCGACCCGAATCGGCAGGAGGAGCATCGCGACCAGGACGACGGCGATGATGGCCAGCATGAACTCGTGACTGAGGGAAGACATGCGGTCCTTCACGACATGCGGCTGATTGGCAACCAGGTCGAGCTGAATATCGGGCGGGAGGATGGTCTTCAGACGGGTGAACACCTGGTCGATCTGCTCGCCGAGCTGCACGATGTTCTTGTCTTTCTGCATTTCCACCGAGATGAGAATGCTCGGTTCGCCGTCATGGCGGACCAGGAAGGTCGGGTCCTGGTAGCGGCGTTCCACATTGGCGAAATCGCGGATATAGACCGGCTGTCCGGTTTTGGATACGTCGACCAGGACATTGCGGATCTGGTCTTCGGTGGTGAAAATGCCGGTCGTCCTCATCGGGATTCCTGCATTGTCTGTCTCGAACTTCCCGGAACCTTCAATGACGTTCCGTTGCTGCAGGGCCTGGGCAACCTGGAGCGGATTGGCGAAATACTGCGAGACCCGCGCCAGGCTGCTGGTGATCCAGACTTCTTCGCTTTGGCCGCCGTAGGTGGCGAGCTTTCCCACATCCCGGATCGTGCGGAGTTCATCCTGAATTCGATCGGTATAATCACGCAGCTCCCGGTAGCCGTAACGCTTTCCGTGCACCGCGATCAGCATGGCGACAGTGTCGCCGAAGTCCGAGTTGACGATCGGGCCGCGCACGCCCTCGGGAAGCTCGATAGCCCGGGTCTCGTTCAACTCATGGCGCAGTTTGGACCAGAACAGGTCGGTGTTTTTGACATGATCTTCCAGCTCGACATTGATGACGGCAAGGCCGGGACGGCTCGTGGAAAAGGTTTTGCCTTTCCTCACCTCGGAAAACTTGAAAATATGTTTTTCAAGAGTCTTGGTGACCTGCTTTTCCACCTGTTCGGAGGTGGCGCCCGGGTAGAGGGCGATCACCAGCCCGGTGCGGATCGTGATCGTCGGATCTTCCGTGCGCGGCATGGTGAAGAACGCCCGCAGGCCGACCAGAACCAGCAGAACCGTCAGGATGACGGTCACTGTTGGATACCGTAGAGAGAGCTTGATAGGATTCATTGGCGGGTTCCCTTGTCAGTCGCGGCAGCCTTCCCTTCGAGAGTTCCGCCAGCCGTTACCGAAACCGCTACGCCGTCACGGAGTCGTTCCTGGCCAGCCAGGACGACGAAGTCATCTCCTCTGATTCCCCTCTTGATTTCGATTTCTCTGCCGTACAAGCCGCCTGTTTCAACTCGTCTGGCATAGACCCGCTTCTGGTCCGGGAAATAGACGTAGACCATCGTCGCACCCTGGGGATCACGCACTATCGCTTCGATCGGGAGAGTGAGCATCTTGATGGACCGGTCACCGCGAATCCGGGCTTCGGCCACCATGCCGATCCGGAGTGTGTGTTTCGGATTCGGAATGGTGATGCGTGTCATGAACGTACGGGTATTGGGGTCGGCTGATACATTGATGACGCGCACCGTTCCTTCGAATGATTCCCCCGGCAGTGCCGGCAGCGTAACAGCCGCCTTCTGCCCCACCCGGACAAGATGGATGTCGGTCTCGGGCACCCCGACGCTGACCTCCACAGGATCGAGCCGGACAATTTCAAAAACCGGCTGCCCCGGAGCGGCAACTTGCCCGGGTTCAACCGACCTTCTCGAGACATGGCCGTTCAGCGGCGCGCAGAGAGTTGCGTCCGCAAGGCGTTTTCGGGCCAGCTTTTCCGAGGCTAAAGCCTGCTCGTATTGCTGGGCGGCTGAATCGTACGCCGCCTTGAATTTCAGGTAATCATTCGGCGCCAGGCTTTTGGAGTCGAAGAGCATTTTCATCCGCCGATGTTCATCCTCGGCGCGCTCATATGCAACGCGAGCCTGATCGGTTTGCGCCCTGGAAGCTGCCAGGGCCAACCGGTACTCGGTTGGGTCGATGGAAGCAAGGATCTGGCCCTTTCTGACGTAGTCGCCTTCACGCGGTTCGACGTGAACCACTCTGCCGGATACAAGAAAGGAGACATTCGAAGGGGCGTCGGGCGAGGCGACCGTGCCGCTGACCGCCACGGCCTGGCGCTCCTCTCTCGGCTGTGGTTTGCCGATCCTAACCGGAATCGGCTGACCGGCCGTCTGTTCGCCATTCGAACCTGAAGAACAGGCTGAAAGGGTAACGGCCAGCATTACTGCCATTATAAGAACCAGTTGCCTCATGACATCTCCCCTTGTGTGCGCTGAATTTGGATATTTTTCATCATGGTAACGATGAAAATAAAGTTTACAGTGTTAAGTACTGGTGAAAATTTTTTATTCGGTTTCCTTGACGAACAGTCCGGCCAATGAAAGGTCGAGACCCGTTTCGATCAAATTCTCACGTTCCGTCCAGGGGAAATCGGGATGGCCGAGCAACAGTGATACCAGTCCATGGCAATGGGCCCAGAGCGCCTGGAAGACACTCTTTACGTCACGATTGCATTCCGCCGCGACCAGCGCCTCATGTACCCTTTGATACATGACAGTGATCAGTCTATCGGCAACCCCCCCTTGTTCCAAAATGCTCGCCGTGCTGACGTAGCGGGACAAGTCTGCCATAAAGGTTATCTTGTACCGATCCGGTTCGGAGAAGCCGAAATCGACATAGGCCCGCAGGGCCGCGCGCAGACGGAGGTAAGGGGACGGCAGGTCTGCGCCGGCCGTGCTGAGCGCTTCATATTGGCGCTCCAGGGTCTCCACGCAGAGATGATAGAGAATATCGTCTTTGTTGTTGAAATAGTGATAGATAGTGGTGGGCGAATACTCAATGCGCTCGGCGATGCGGCGCATGGAAAGACAGGCATATCCCTCGGCAAGCAGGATTTCCCTTGCGGCGTCAAGTATTTCCTGTCGTAGCGACTCCTTGTGCCGTTTTTTTCGTTCGATGATGCTCATCGGTACATCCAATCCGTTAATGAAAATGTAACATTGGTAAATTTATTAACAGTGTTAAGTTTGCTTGTCAACAATAAAAGTGACCCATGACTGCATTATGCTCCCATGGGCAATTCTGGTTACCGTTTGAGGTTTCCGCAACAGTTTGAAGGCCGGTTTCTCGGAAATTCCGCGTTAAGTCCTCTAGAGGTCACTAGGGTCAGGCTTTGGCTTTTGCATATTTTCGAGGTCATAAAATGGGAATTCTGGGCCACCTTGCTCACATGTTTTTGATATCACCAGCAACAACAAGCATTTAGCCATACTTCCACACCAAGAAATATAGGGCCACTTCCCCCGTTTCTTAATCTTCCAAGTCATCGCTCGATGGAAAACGGGTTGAGAAATTGATGTCCCCACAGATAGTTCTTGTCAACCGGGCTAAGCTCCGCCTCTTCGCAAACTCTCTCCCAATTATCACGAATGGCGGTCTCGATCCGGTCAATCGCAGCGTCAGCTGCCTGCCGTGAAAGCAGGAAAAGATGTGCGGCGGCAAGGCAGGTTTTGAGCTGACTGAACCTGTTTTCGCCGGTTATGAGCATGGCCTGGGTTGCTTCATTGCCGGTACGACCTTGAGGGCAAATGTCATAGGCCGGCGTTAAGGTCAGCTCATGCCCATTCCAAAAAGCGGCGTGATTGCGGGCGTGATCATCGGTATTGCCGCATAGGACATTAAAAACCAGCCGACCATAAAGCTCCTTGAGGGTTTCTGCCGGTTGCGTAAAACGATGCCGAATGATTTCCGCCAGGTCTTCATAACTGGCATACCGTGCCATCATCTCAGGTAAACCAAGCATGGTCAGGGCGGAAACCATGGATTTTCGAGCCCATCCGGAATCGAGCGCAATGCGGTCGAATCGCTCAATCAACAAAACATCCTTGCCGGCCGCTTTGACCAGCTTGACGGGAGCGGCTTCCAGCCCAGCAATTGAAGCCAATCTCATGGCAACGTATTCGGCTTTGACGACACTGTAGAGATCACTGCTGGACGAAAATTTAGCAATATACTTGGTGCCCTGATCTTCTATCAAGGCCTTGGGGCGGGCACCGCCAATGGAGCTGCCATGGAAGAGCGCATGATCAAGATCGGCTGTTAATGGAACACCTCGTTCAACCCGTTCGGCCGATTCCAGCAACTCTTCCAAGCTTGCATTGTTGGGAGCCCTGGGGACGAATTCTGTTGGTGATCGCTGAAAATCAAGCGCACCTATCCGATCGGACCCCGACTCCAACAGGTAGGTGAGCTCATCCAGACTGCCGGTATCCGTATCTCGACCCCTAAGCCCGAAATGCCTGTTGATGATTACGCGGCGTCCCCAGGCATCGGGCGCGGCATCCCGAATGCAATTTGGTGTCTCCAGTTCGTTGAGCAAGGGTAAAACCCCGGCCCTCAGAGGTAATTCCGGCTCATAAATGGAAATGGCGGGATTCTTGGCGTCTGCCCGGTCAAGATAGCTTTTACCGTAGTTGAAATGGATTGTGCCGTTATCCGCTTCAAGCTTGCCGGCGACCACGGGTTGCGTTTCTCCGGGAAGCCATATCCAGACAAAGGCTTCTTTATTTTGCAATTCAGAAGTCATCGTCCACCGCTTTTGACTTACTTTTGATCCGCTTGGGGAGGAGAGCGATTTTACTTTGCGTCAGTTCGATACTGGTTGTAAGTGCCCGGCTGTCCTGCTCAAACAGGGGGATGCCAACCAAGGCAGCGACTTCAAAGACCAGCCCGATGGACGGAGACATTTCACCGGCCTCTATCTTCTGGAGTGTCGCTCTGGAAATGCCCGCCCTGGCTGCAAGGTTTTGCTCAGACCATTTGCGCATTTTTCGCTCGAGCTTGATGTGTTGACCGAGTAGGAAAACGGCTTCTTTTGCGTATTTTGAATATGCTCTTTGTCTCATTATTGCCAGTCCAGATGTGAAACGACTGAAATATTAGTCATTAAGGTAGCTAAGAGCCACTATATTGGTCATTAGGCTGATTTTCAAGCAATAATTGATGTTTGGCTAAAATAATATACATAAACAGGTCTAAAGACCAGTATGCTGGTCAAAAGACGTAATTCGTAATTTGAATTCCCGAGAAAAAAGTAATTACAGGAAAAGTATCCGTAATTCGGTGAATAGCCTTATACCCACAGCTCTCGCACCTTCATTCACTCGTTTTCCCCCGCACTCTTCGACTCCAACCGCAGATACTGCCCTGGCGAAGCACCCAGCGCCTGTCGAAACATGGCGATAAAGGCGCTGAGACTCTGATATCCCAGGTCAAAGGCCACGCGGGTAATGTTCTGTCCCATCCCCAGGCGCTCTAAAGACAAAAAGGAGGGCAGGCTACTTTATTAAAAAGCCGCCTGCCCCCTCTTTCGCTACCTGAATCATCGTCTCTTTTGTTTACGATAGCAAACCAAGTTTTTTTAGCCAGTTCGCCAAATCCTTATCCGCCCTGCCGACAGTCCCGCCTTTAATCGCCAAACCGGACAACATCTTCGCCGTCGGACAAAGCTTTTTGATATCCCGCTCGCTGCTTCCCGGGCCACTCCCCTCATGGGTGCAATAGGGAACGATGGTCTTTTCCGAGAAGTCGTACGAATCGAGAAACGTAAAGACCGCCATCGGCATCGTTCCCCACCAATTCGGATAGCCGAGGTAAATCACCTCATAAGAATCCATATCAGTAACCATTTCCGTAAGCTCAGGCCGGGCATTGCCGCTCAGTTCATCCTGCGCCACCCGGGTTGCTTCCGTATAATCTTCCGGATACGGTTGCACCGTCTGGATCTGGAACAGGTCGCTTCCGGTCAGCCCCTGTATTTTCCGGGCAATGACCTCGGTGTTGCCAATCGGCAGATTGACTATACCGCCTCCCACGTAGTTGTTTCCCTTGCGTGAAAAAAAGGCGCTCAGGCTTTTTTGCCGTGCCATTTTCTAATCCTTTCCATTGTTCATTATTCAGATTTGAGCGACGCCAGCTGCCTGCCCATCAGCGACCGGTTATCTGCTCCAGTTTTTCCGGGTACCGTGCCCCGTGCACGGTAATCTTCGCTGCGGCGCTATCGATTTCACGGAGATCGTCGGCGGTGAGTTCAACGGCAGTTGCGCCGATGTTCTCGTCCAGGCGATGCAGCTTGGTGGTGCCGGGGATCGGCACGATCCACGGTTTTTGGGCAAGCAGCCAGGCAAGTGCGATCTGGGCGGTGGTCGCGTTTTTCTTTTCTGCGATGGCACCGAGCAGGTCAACCAAGGCCTGATTCGCCTTCCGGGCTTCCGGCGTGAAGCGGGGGACGACATTGCGGAAGTCGTTCTTGTCGAAGGTCGTGCTTTCGTCGATTTTTCCGGTGAGGAAGCCCTTGCCCAGGGGGCTGTAGGGAACGAGGCCGATTCCGAGTTCCTCGAGGGTCGGCAGCACTTCCTCTTCTGGACGCCGCCACCACAGGGAGTATTCGCTCTGCAGTGCCGTTACGGGTTGCACGGCGTGGGCACGGCGAATGGTCTGCACCCCTGCTTCGGAAAGGCCGAAGTGCTTGACCTTTCCTTCCCGGATCAACTCCTTGACCGTCCCGGCCACGTCTTCGATCGGCACCTCCGGATCGACCCGGTGCTGATAGAAAAGGTCGATCACGTCGGTCCTGAGGCGTTTGAGCGATGCTTCGGCAGCCTTCCTGATGTTTTCCGGGCGACTGTTGAGCATCGATTGACCTTCTTTGGGATCGCGCGGATCGAATTCCGTGTTGAAGCCGAACTTGGTGGCTATCACCACCTGGTCCCGCAGCGGAGCGAGCGCCTCGCCCACGAGCTCTTCGTTGATGAATGGTCCATAGATTTCCGCCGTATCGAAAAAGGTAATGCCGCGCTCGACGGCACTACGCAGCAATGCAACCATTTCCTGTTGGTCCTTCGGCGGGCCGTAGGAAAAGCTCATACCCATGCAGCCGAGCCCGAGTGCCGAAACTTCCAGGCCGTTGTTTCCCAATATACGCTTTTGCATAGTTTTCTCCTGGTAACACAACAATTATCCGATGAGGGGTTTTATGCCTATCGTTGCCCCCTCTCCCTAACCCTCTCCCACCAAGGGGAGAGGGGATCGAGAAACTTTTACTTCAACTCCCTCGCCCCTCTGTGGGAGAGGGCTGGGGAGAGGGGGGCAATAGCTCAATTCAAACAAAATTCTGCAACTGATTGTCCGGACACTGCTGTTTTCAGCCGGCAAACGCCGCACGCAGGATCTTCAGTACCTCAGTCTTGCCAAGGGAAGCCAGGATGCCCAGGTTACCGTTTTCCACGGCCTTCCCGGCAATGGCTTCCAGGTCTTCTTCCTTGACGCCTGCCTCGCACAGGTTCGCGGGCATCTTGATGACGGCGTAGAAGTCCTCCAGTTTCCTGACGCCCTCTTCGGCGGCCTTGGCATCGTCCTCTTCGCGAACATCAAAGACATTGCGGGCGAAGCGGGCAAAGAGCGGCAGGTGTTCCGGCGCCGCGTTCATGGTATGGCGCATCCAGGCGGGGGTCAGCAGCGCCAGGGTGACGCCATGGGTCATGTCGTACCGGCTGGAGAGTTCGTGCCCCATGCCGTGCATCGGGAAGGTGGGTGACGGCTTGCCGAGCAAAAACTGGAATCCGGCCAAAGCCATGGAGCT
>JAQUHN010000188.1 GCA_028683555.1 Geobacteraceae bacterium
GCAGGCGGAACGTCTTACCATGAGTAACTACCCTGTTCCCGGGCAGGTTCTGATGGAGACGGCGGGTCGCGCCTGTTCGGAACGTATCGACGCTGAATACGGATCCGGGGATGAGAAATCCGCACTGATTGTTGCCGGTAAGGGCAACAACGGTGGTGACGGTTATGTCATTGCCCGTTGTCTGCAACGCAAGGGGTGGTCTGTTCTGGTGTTGGTTGTCGCGCAACGGGATAGTATCGGCGGTGATGCGGAGAAGAATCTTTCCCTGCTTGATCCTTCCCTTGTACGTTTCTGCGCCGCGCCAGGTGATCTTGTCGCATATCGTGACGAGTTTCGTCTGGCTACGGTAATTGTTGATGCGCTTTTTGGCATCGGTCTTGGCAAGGACATCTCAGGTCTCTATGCGGAAGCTGTCGACACGATAAATTCTGCCGGGAGACCGGTTGTTGCGGTCGATATTCCTTCTGGAATTGATGCTTCCACCGGCCGAGTCCTTGGTGTGGCGGTACATGCTGCGATGACTGTAACATTCGCTTTTGCAAAAGTCGGCCATGTCGTCTATCCTGGCAGGACCCATACCGGCAAGCTTGAAATCGTCGATATCGGTTTGCCGGATGAGGTCATGGCATCCGTAGATTGTTATCACTTCCTGTCAGTCGACTCCGTTCGACAACTGCTTGGCTTTCGTGATCGATGCGGCCATAAGGGTAAATACGGACATTGTCTTGTTATTGCAGGTTCCATGGGGAAGACCGGTGCTGCGGCCCTCTCGGCTAACACTGCGGTGAGAACCGGGTCCGGGCTTGTTTCCCTTGCTGTTCCTGCAAGCCTGCATGCGATATTGGAAATGAAGACTACCGAAGCGATGACCTTTCCGCTCGAGGATGGCGGGAAGGGACGATTCGGCGAGGAAAACGCCGATGCGCTTCTTCAGGCAGCGTCCGGCAAGGACGCCGTGGCCCTTGGTCCCGGAATTTCTTGTGATCCGGATACCATTGCGTTAGTACGAAGGCTTGTCCGGGAGTGTCCGTTGCCGATGGTCATTGATGCAGATGGCCTGAACGCTGTTGCCGATGACGTATCTGTTCTCCTGGAGAAGAAGTCTTCCGTGGTCGTGCTGACCCCGCATCCGGGTGAGATGGCCCGCTTGACCGGTCTGTCCGTTGCCGACATAGAAAGTGATCGGATTGCCGTCGCCGGGAATTTTGCGGCACAGTACGGCGTGTACCTCGTTCTCAAGGGTGCCGGAACAGTTGTCGCTGCACCGGACGGCACGATTGCCATTAACGGCAGTGGTAATCCGGGCATGGCATCGGGCGGAATGGGCGATGTCCTGACCGGCATACTGGTGTCGCTTGTCGGCCAGGGGTATCCGGCCCTCGAAGCGTGTCGTCTGGGGGTTTTTCTCCATGGCCACGCAGCTGACCTGGTTGCCCGGGCAAAAGGCGAGATCGGAATTACCGCCACCGACGTTATGGAGCAACTTCCTTTCGCGTACCAAGATTTACGGAAAGCCGAATCCCAGTAAGGAGAAAAAAATGCTGACTGCTGCTGATATTATGACCAAGGATCTATTTACCGTAACCACCGGCACCTCAATTCGCGAGTTGGCTGAGATTATAACGCGCAATCGTATCGGGAGTGTCCCGGTTGTTGACGAACAGGGGGCATTGATCGGAATAGTGACTGAGTCGGACCTCATCGAACAGGACAAGAACTTTCACATTCCCACGGTGATATCGCTTTTCGATTGGGTCATTTATCTGGAAAGTGAAAAAAAGTTTGAAAAGGAACTGAAGCGGATGACTGCCCAGACAGTCGGTGACATCTACACCAAAGATGTGGTGACGGTTGAACCCAAGACACCAGTCACCGAACTGGCAGACATCATGAGTGGCAAAAAGATTCATTCGCTTCCGGTTGTCGAGGCGGGAAAACTGGTTGGCATCGTTTCCCGGATCGACCTGATTCGGAGTATGGTTTCGTAGCGATATGTTTTCTCTGGTAAGTAATAGCATAGAAGAAACCGTTGCGCTCGGCAGGCAACTGGGAAGAATGCTCATGCCCGGGGATTTTGTTGCCTTAATCGGTGATCTCGGCACCGGGAAGACCCATTTCGTCCAGGGAGTTGCAGAAGGGGTCGGAGTGCCTGTCGATGTCTGTGTAACAAGCCCTTCGTATACGCTTCTGAATGAATATGCCGGCCGGATCCCGCTCTATCATTTCGATCTGTATCGGCTTCATGGTGACAGCGATGTCCGCGACCTGGGGTTCGAGGAGTATTTTTTCGGTAACGGTGCCTGCCTGGTGGAGTGGGCGGAAAGGCTGGATGAAGAGCTTCCTGGTCAGAATCTGAAAATCGTTTTTTCTCAATGTGGCGACACATCGAGAACGATCGACTTCTATGGCACAGGATCCCGTTACGAGAAAATTGTGCATGATCTTTTTTTAGAACGGGATCGGTAAAAAAGTGTTTGACCTGCTTGGGGCTTCTTGTTATGAAGTCTTAAACTACTTTGTAGCATAGGTGAACTTGTTAATTTTATTACATTGGACGGGAGACAGGAAATGGCTCTAGTTGTGCAGAAGTTCGGTGGGACTTCGGTTGGAAATGTTGAGCGGATTCGCAATGTCGCCAAACGTGTCGCTGAAACGTACGATGCCGGCAATGACCTTGTCGTGGTCGTTTCCGCCATGTCGGGCGAAACAAATAAGCTGGTCACATTGGCCAATGAAGTATGTGAGTTCCCGGATAGCCGCGAGTACGATGTTCTTGTGTCGTCCGGGGAGCAGGTTACGGTCGCTCTGCTGGCAATGTGTCTGAAGTCTATGGGGTATAAAGCGAAATCGTACCTTGGACATCAGGTGCCGATTCTTACGGACAGCGCATTCAGCAAGGCCAGGATAGAAAAAATCAGCGACAAGAAGATGCGTCAGGACCTGAATGAGCGCACCATTATCATAGCTGCCGGTTTTCAGGGGGTTGATAGCGGTGGCAACATTACGACATTGGGACGGGGTGGGTCAGATACCTCGGCGGTGGCATTGGCTGCCGCATTGAAGGCTGATGTCTGCGAGATCTTTACTGATGTTGACGGGGTCTACACCACGGACCCGAATGTTTGCAATACGGCGAGAAAGATCGAGCGAATTTCGTACGACGAGATGCTCGAACTTGCCAGCCTTGGCGCCAAAGTCCTGCAAATACGCTCCGTGCAATTCGCCAAAAAATATAACGTTGATGTCCATGTTCGTTCCAGTTTTAATGATAATCCGGGAACCCTGGTTACCAAGGAGGATAAAGAAATGGAGTCGATTCTCGTCTCTGGAATTACCTATGCGAAGGATGAAACAAAGATTGCTGTCATGCGGGTTCCTGACAAGCCTGGTATAGCGGCAAAAATTCTTTCGCCGTTGTCCGATGCTAATATCTCGGTTGATATGATTGTCCAGAATGTCAGTGAAGACGGGTATACGGATTTTACCTTCACGGTTCCCAAGGCTGATTTCAAACAGGCACTGCAGATAACGAAAGAAGCTGCGCAGGAAATTCATGCCAGAGACGTCCTTACCGATGAAAGTATTTCAAAGGTCTCTATCGTTGGTCTTGGTATGCGTAGCCATGCCGGGGTAGCAACCAAGATGTTCGAGACCTTCGCCCGGGAAGGAATTAATATTCAGATGATCTCTACTTCAGAGATAAAGATTTCGGTGGTAATTGATGCCAAGTATACCGAACTTGCCGTCAGGGTCCTGCATGACGCTTTTGAACTTTCTGGCAAGGACGTCAGGGCTGAGAAGTAGCAGTTTACGTGCGAATGATAAAGGTGACCTATGAGCCGGATTAAGCTTTACGATACAACTTTGCGTGATGGTACCCAGGCCGAGGATGTGTCGCTGCTTGTCGAAGACAAGATAAGGATTGCCCATAAGCTGGATGAGATGGGCATTCACTACATCGAAGGTGGTTGGCCGGGAAGTAATCCGAAAGATATTACTTTTTTCAAGGAAATGAAGAAGGAGAAGCTCGGTCATTCGAAGGTAACCGCCTTTGGTTCTACCCGCAGGGCAAAAACAACTCCTGACAAGGACCAGAATATCCGGACTCTTATTCAGGCAGAAACCGCTGCGGTTACCATTTTTGGCAAGACCTGGGATTTCCAGGTCCACGAAGCTCTTCGTATCTCCCTGGAAGAGAATCTTGAACTGATTTATGATTCTCTTGAATACCTGAAGGGGCGCGTGCCAGAGGTTTTTTATGACGCCGAGCACTTTTTTGACGGTTTCAAGTCGAACCCCGAGTACGCGATAAAAACACTGAATGCCGCAGAGCAAGCCAATGTTGACTGTATCGTTCTGTGTGATACGAATGGCGGTTCGATGCCCTTCGAGATTGCCGAAATTGTAGATAAGGTACGGAAGGTCATCAAGACTCCCCTTGGTATTCATGCCCACAATGATGCGGAATGTGCGGTGGCAAACTCGTTGTCTGCTGTTCAGCGTGGGATCGTTCATGTCCAGGGTACTATTAATGGCTTTGGCGAGCGGTGCGGCAATGCCAACCTTTGTTCGATTGTGCCGGCCTTGATGCTGAAAATGAAGCATGCCTGCATTTCTGAGGAGCAGCTAAAGAGGCTCTCAGAGCTTTCTCGTTTTGTTTACGAGCTTTCCAATATTTCACCGGACAAGCATCAGCCGTATGTGGGCAAGTCTGCCTTCGCCCATAAAGGTGGCGTTCATGTCAGTGCTATTCAGCGTCATCCGGAGACGTACGAGCATATTCGGCCCGAACGTGTTGGCAACGCAACCAGGGTGTTGGTCTCGGATCTTTCCGGTCGGTCGAACATTCTTGCCAAGGCCGAGGAGTTCAACATTAACCTTGATAGCAAGGATCCGGTAACAATGGAGATCCTCGATACCATCAAGGACTTGGAGAATCGTGGCTATCAGTTTGAGGGTGCGGAGGCTTCCTTTGAGCTTCTCATGAAACGGGCTCTGGGCACTCATCGGAAATTCTTCTCCCTGATAGGGTTCCGGGTAATTGATGAAAAGCGTCATGAAGATCATCAGCCGATCTCCGAGGCTACCGTGATGGTCAAGGTTGGCGGCAAGATCGAACATACCGCTGCCGAGGGCAGTGGTCCGGTAAACGCACTGGACAATGCTTTGAGAAAGGCGCTGGAGAAGTTCTATCCGAAATTGAAGGAAGTCAAGCTTCATGATTATAAGGTACGTGTCCTTCCGGCTGGACAGGGTACTGCTTCGGCGATCAGGGTATTGATCGAATCCGGTGACCGAGAAAACAGGTGGGGTACGGTCGGTGTTTCCGAAAATATTATCGAAGCATCGTACCAGGCGCTTATTGACAGCATCGAGTACAAGCTTGATAAATCCGGGGAGGCGGAGAGCCCTAAGAAATGAAAGAGCGGCCCATGAGGTTTGTCCTCTGGTTGCTGGCTGTTGTCGTTATATTCCTCTTTGTACAAAAAGGTCATCGCATCTCTCAGTCGGGAGAGCCGGTGGCCTTTTTGCCTGGCGGAAGCACCCAGACAGGTGCTGTGACCATTCGTATCGAGGGTGATTTGGTTAAACCTGGCGTTTATCAATTTGTTTACAATGAACATGCCGGCACCGTCATAAATATGACGGTGCCCTTTTTGTCTGATTATTCTTGTTTAAAGGGTGTGCCTTTAAATAATGTATACAGCGGTGATGTCCTTCGGCTGAAACTTCATAACAGTAAAGGTCCTGAAATAACGAGGCTTAGTATGTCGGTTGCGGAAAAGATGCTCCTCGGTATTTTGCTGGATCCGAATAAAATAACTGCTGAGGAATGGCAGCAACTGCCTGGGATTGGGCCTTCTCTGGCAAGAAGGATTATTGTTGACCGTCAAATTAATGGCGAATTTGCGACGATTGAAGATCTTGAAAGGGTTCCCGGAATAGGTGCTGCCAAGGTGAAAAAATTGGAGCGATTTTTCAAATGTAGTTAATGTGCTGATATCATTGATAATAATACCCTGAGACAAGGAGGTTTGTGGAAATATAGTCAATAATATTAATGTTGGCATGCATGGTGAATAGTATTTAATACCAATGATTTCTTGATTTCGTGCAAGGAGGGTTCGTCATGCAATGTCCAAAATGTAAAGGGCTTATGTTTTCCGAAAAGTATTATGACTATGTACGATCTTTTTATGCATGGAAGTGCACCGGATGCGGTGAGCTGTTGGATCCAACAATCCTTTCAAACAGAGCACGGAGGCACAATTTCTTGATTGGGTAAGCTTTTCTTGGCTGCACAGATTGCCAAGATCATTTTCCTGATAGCTGCAAACATAAACGTTTTCTGAAGCGGATACCTTGGGTTAATCCTACGGATACCCAATAGTAATGAGAGTGCTCATTACAAGGTATTCGCTTTTGTCTGCCCGCTGTTTTCTTCCTGTAAATCATTTTCAGCTCTTTTTCTCTGACCAACAAACAAATCAACAACATTTCCCGTCATGCTTTCGTTCTATTTTATGTAATGGCTCGGCGTACGTTCTGTTGGAAACACCGCGGTTCTGATGATTCCGATTGTTTTGCCCTTGGTTGCGTTATTGGTACTCGACAGAGCCCTGTTATGTCTATGTAAACCGTCTTACCAAGAGTCAAAACTCCTTGGAATTTATCCGGCGAACCAACCGCGCGAAATACTGGCACTGTCTAAGGCCGCATTTTATCATGCGGAGCGAGTCACTGCAGTTTTCCTCTGCAGGTCGATAAAAATACATGCCATGATTATCCTTTAACTCCTGTTATAGTGAAGAGAACAGGAGTTGAAACCAACAGGAGAGTGCCATGGAAATCCCGCTGTATCCGTCGATGCGCCCAATCGAATTGGAAGATAAGCCCCTATTGGATGGTGTTTTTCATGTTATGCAACCTCGCGTCTCTGAGCTGACCTTTGCGAATCTCTATCTCTTTCGTCGTGCTCACTCCTATCGGGTGACAATGGTTGGGCGTTCGCTGGTAGTCCTAGGAACCGGGTATGGCGGAGAGGAATATTTTCTGCCGCCTTTGACAGGAG
>JAQUHN010000189.1 GCA_028683555.1 Geobacteraceae bacterium
CGGTATTGCGTATGCTTAGGGTAGAGGCCAGGTTGACCGGAACCGCGCGATCGCCGGTGTACACCAGTGAATACACCGGGACATACAACGTGTTGCCTTTTGACAGCGGCACCTGACAAATGCCGTGTGCCGGAAACAGGACCAGAAGAACGAAGCTTGTCAGCAAAACCAAGGCCAGGGCCAAAACGGAACGAGTGATTGGCATTGAGTAAACCCTCCTTTAGCGACCACGGCTCAGAAGCCGTTTTCCATACTCTAAGGGATAGAACCTGATGCGTCAAACCGAATCACATCCGCTATCCGCCCACCACCGGCATTTTCCGTCAATGTGCCGAAAAAAAAGACACCCTTGCGAGGTGCCTTCAGTATGCCAATCGGCAAATAGGCGCGATGCCTTAGCCCGCGCACGTCACCCGCTAGCCTTCGGTACCCGTCTTTTCCAGGAAACGGGCGGCAACTTCGACGCACTGCAGGCAGCTGATCAGTTCCTTGGCGCGGATCTCGCGGCACTGCTGAGATCCCGCAACATCATCAAAGGATCTGCGAAGCGATTCCTGCTGTTCCGGGTCGTCAAGCAGGCTCAGTGCTGCATGAAGAGCGCCGCAGAGACCATTGTCGGCCTTGCCGCCACCCAGTTTACGGGCCGCTGTAACTTGCTCGTTGGAAATATTCTTGCGCTCCCGGAAAGCCTTGAGGATGCTTTGCGCACAGTTCAGGCGCTCGTTGGTGTAGGAATGAACCGCATTTTTTGTCGACATAATAGTGCTCTTCTCCTCGCTCACTGTCTGTTTAGTCAGCGCAGCCGCTTACTTGAACTTCTCGATCTCTTCTGCAACTTCTGCAGCACCCTCATCATAGAACTTTTGCTCGTCGGGTGCAAGTTCATGAAGCAGCCGAAGAAACTCGCCGGCATGAACGCGCTCCTCGTCGGCGATGTCCTTGAGCACCTCGATGGCAAGCTTGTTGTCAATTGACTCGGCCAGTTGCATATACAACTGGATTGCCTCATACTCCGCGGCCACCATGAAACGAATGGCGCGGATAAGTTCCTCGTGCGTCAACTTCCTGCCGTTTGTCAACCCGGAAAAGGGTGATCCGAATTCTGGCATAGTATTCTCCTTTCTCCCGCCGTCCGACCTCGAAAATGATCGGCTACGGCAATCGTTTTGCTGCAGCCATGCCCAAGCGCAATGATCTCATTAACAGTATAATCTCTGCGGCAATTATTGCAGCTGGAGTGCGGCGATAAAGAGTATTTTCTCCAGGCGAATCCGGCTATGCAGCACTGCCGACAAGAACCGTTTCAAAAACCAGGTGCGGTTTCATCAGCATCGTCCCACCACCCTCGGAAACAACCCGCAGCAGTGCTTCGGCATCATGCACCCGGGAGCCGGCAACATGGGTTATAGGGGTCCCGGTGAAAGCATCGGGGCACAACGGCGAGGAAGGCCCGAGCAGAACCGCGGCACGCGGTTGGCCCAAACCGGCAAGAACCTCGTCACAGGTGCCGTTGACAAGCGAAGTTCCGGTCACAATGGCAACCGAACATTGGGCCATCGGCTCACGGCCCTGTTCCGGGGTAAGTGTTTCGCCATGATGCGAATTCAGTTCGACGACGTCGAGACGACAGCCGATTTTCCGTATTTGTGCGATGATCGGTGAAAAATAGCCGATCATCACCACCCGGTCTTGCAGAGTTAAAGAAAGCGAAGAAATGACTTCGTCCTGTACCGTGGGAGCAGCCGGCTGTGCCGCGAGCAGTGCATTGGCGGTTGCCAGACCGACTGTCCTGGCAAGGGCTGAAGTATCGTTTGCCAGCATCCGCAGGAGCTCATCTGCCGGACGTCCCGCCAGCGTGCCCGCTTCTTTGAAATGCGTGCAGCAGGCAGCATCGGATTTCGCAGTCCATGCCACACCGGCGTGTCCGCTCTGCAACCGCACGGCGGTGTACCCAAGCCCGATACGCACATCACTGACAACAGAGCCCTCTGCCTGGACCTCCAGGACTTCAACCAGCCGCTTCTGTATCGTCAACGTCATTTTCTTCCTCCCTGTATTGTTGTGGTCTCCTGCTTATCTTCAGATAATACTTTTCGCCCTGATATTCCGTCTCGGCAAGGTATCCGGCAGCAATCAGCTCCGCAACTCTAGACCAGTCGCTGCCGGCTCTGGCCAGCAAAGCATCAACAGCATCCTTTCTCATGGGATGAACCGCCGTAATAGCCAGCAGGTCGTCCATCACATCTCCCGAACTGGAAAATACGGTTCCCTCGAACTCGGCCAACAACTCCACGTCAATACCGCAGCCGTGCAGAATCTGGTAAGCCCTGTTGAAAACATCTTCATCCGGCAGCTCAACCACCCGTTCCGCCGGAGGACGCGTGGGAAGGGAAAGATAGGCCCGGGCAGGCTTCAACCCGGCGAGAAAACGCGCCAGCTGTTCTATGTCACGTTCAGAATCGTTCTCATTCCTGACCAGCATCGTTTCGGTAACCAGTTCGCCCCGGAAGATGTCGGCAAAAGCAAGCATGCCGTCCAGAATCACGGAAAGACGAAGTTTCCCATGCGGTCTGTCCACTCTGCGCCAAACATCCTCCCGCGTCGAATCGACCTTAAGAGAAACCCAATCCGCTTTTGCCAGGTCTTGCCGGACATCATCCCGCCACAGAAGCGATGTGTTGCTAATTACCGCAATCCTGACACCGAGCGGCTTCAACAAGTCGATGGTCCGACCGAGATTTGCGTCCAGGGTCGGTTCCCCGTTGGCAACAAACGACAGGTAATCAACGGAGTAACCCATTTCCCTGAGCCTGCGGATTTTCTCCGCTACCTCTACGGCAGTCTCTTCCGGCCGAGAAAACGGGCTGCGTTCCAACTGAAGACGGGAGGTCCTTCCCACCTGGCAGTAAATACAGGAATAGCTGCACACCTTGGCGGGAATAGTATTGATGCCTAGGCTGCGCCCCAGTCTTCTCGAAGGGACAGGTCCATAGACGGTCATCCGCTTCACCACTTCGCTTTCTCACGCATCAAACAAACACGCGCATAGTATTACTTTGAATACAGCCTCGATGGCCCTTGCAGAACGCGCCATTCCCCTTCGCGAAACACCGAAGCGCAGTCCTGAACTGTCATGCCCCGCTGTTGCTCGGTCTTTTCCTCCGTATCCCTGGGGTTCGATCCCGATTCGGCCCAGAGCAGGTTCGCGCCTGCGGCTGCACCGATACCATTCGGCTCATGAGTGCAATTGCCGGGCACATCATATCCTACGGCCAGACGAACAACCGCCAGGATATGGGCCATGCGGGCTTCACTCACTATTCCATGGCGAGCCAGCTCGGTTCCCGGTATCGGTATGCGACGGGCAGCGCCACTGAAACGGGGTGAACACTCCCGGGAAATGACCGTCTTTTCAACCAGTTCTTCGATACGGTGCTCCGACCCGACCGGTTCGACACAGGTTCCCACTATCAACCCGGCCTCTCGTGCATTGTGCAAGGTTCGAAGGCGCTGCTCGACGGACAGCGAAGTAACCCGCCCTTCGCCCAGCCTGACTGCATGATAAATTCCGGAATACCCGGCATCCCGCAATTGCTCGGCCTCTTTCCGATCAAAATCGCCGACATTGGCAACAAGCACGGTTTCCGGTTGCAGATTGCTTCGTATCTCCTGTGACAGTTCGATATACTTGGCGAACGGGTAATCAGCGGTTGCCATTACATAGATGGCATTCGCTCCGTCCAGTTCGAACTGCCTCGCCGCGGCAACGGCTTCTCCTACCGACAATTCCGATGCCCTCTCAAAGACCTTGTTGACAGCGGCAAAAGCGCAAAAGGCACAGTTCTTCGGACAGGGCGCAATGTTCAGGCCAACCTGGGCATGCACTTCGGCCAAACCGTCACTGGCCCGTTCACTTTTCCGCCGTGAAGCGGCAATAATCTTTGCCGATTCCTCCGAGAAAAGGGGAAATTCAAACAGAAACGCTATTTCTTCCGGTGAAACAACCTCACCCTGCAATGATTTCGCTAGAATCCTGTCCAGCATCCAAGACACCCTTTCGTCCTTTTATGTAGTGCGGGCTCAAACTAACCCGCTAGCGGCAGGCGCAGACCCGGTTAAACCCGTCACCCGGTTTTCGAACAACTGCAGATAGAAATATTCGCCCACGCCAACCGTGGCGAGCGGAAGCAGGTTCAACGCCTGCTGCAGTTCCTCCGGTGAGTAGCGCATGGGCAATGGTGGACCGAACGGGGTGACACGCTTCACTATCTCGACAATCGCCAGCCTGCCGCCGGGTTTGAGGATACGGCACACTTCCCGCTCGAAGCCTCTGACTTGATCAGCCGAAAAGCCATGGAATACTGTTGCAAGATACACCAGATCGAAAGAGGACTCCGTCAGCGGCGTTTCCCGCGAAATATCCGCCACCAGCGCCTCGATAGAGGTTCCGGCGGATTCCCGCCTAAGCTCTGCAATAGCGATTTCGTCGACATCTAGGGCAAAGACTTTTCCGCCTGCTCCAACAAGTTTCAAAAACTCCTTCGTTATATAACCGTTTCCACAACCAGCATCAAGTACTATCTGTCCGGAGCGAATACCCAGGTTGGCCACAATGGCAATTTTATCCACCAGGTCCTCGGAAGACTTCCCCCGATGATGATGCGCCCTATCCCCGCCACTCTCATATTCCACAATGTCTGAATAGTCGGGTTTGTTATGTTTACTGCTCATGCGGTTTCTCCTTTTGAGACAATGACGCTTGTTATTGAAAAAGCACGACACCCGCAAGGAACCCATGAGGGTTGCGAAATTTTGGAAGGATTTCGAAACAGTTTAAATAATACCCTCCGGGTTCGGATCAATTACAGGACTTCAATAAGATTTTCTTCCGCTCACGGAAGATCAATCCAGAATCGCCTCTTTCCATGAAACCCTTCTTACATGGTCTCATCCTCCTCGGCCGGAGAAAGATAGCGTAAGATCCCCGCATGCACTGCTCCTACGGCGAGTGACGAGCAGTGTATTTTTTCTTCGGGCAAACCTCCCAGTGCTTCGGCAACCTGTTCATCGGTCACAGCCAAGGCCTCCTCGAGCCTCATACCCTTTACTATTTCCGTGGTCATTGAAGATGTGGCGATCGCTGCCCCGCAGCCCTTGATCTTGAATTTCACATCGGTGACAATGTCATTTTCAAGCTTCAGAAAAAGCAGGAGACTGTCACCACACGTCGGGTCGCCGACCTGGATAATTACACTTGCATCCTCGATCACCCCGATATTGCGGGGATTCATGAAATGATCCATTACCTGTTCGGTATACAAAGCACATCTTCTCCTTTGGTTCTGATATATTCACAGGGACTGCCACACTGGGAAATATGCAATACAGTCCCACTCAATTCCCTTTGCCGACACGGTCAACGTATCTTCTTGGAATTTACGGCAATTGCTGACAGACGTTACGGTCGAAGCGCAGCGTTATTCTACTTTCAAATGGAAGGTTCCGAAAAACGGCCGGTTTCCGAGTCCTCAAGTCCGTGCGTCGGCCCGTGTAACCGGGCAAGCCGGTTTTCCCGAAACGCAGCCACAATCTCCTTCACAGAGGGATTTCCCTCCACCTGGTAGATATCGACAAAACGCTCCTTGAGCAGGGAAAAAGCCAGTTCGCCGATCTGTTTCGTAAACAGGGTTGCAACACCGGAAGCGGATATTGCCTTGACGATCTTGACCCCGATATGGAGCTTTTCATCGAGGAATTCGTTGTAATAAAAATCTTCCAGCAACAGGTCGTTTTCCTCCAACCTGACGAGAGCGAAATAGGGCGCTCTGCCAAAATGCTCGTGGATGACGGAATCAAGTCCGTTCACGCTGGTCACGGGAACCAGCAGCAAAAGGGCCTTTTCCCGGAATGGTTCCACATGAACGAAAACCGTGTCGATATTCCGGAATCCACCGACGATGGATTCCTCGACCCGGTCCGCCAGTTCATGGGCCTTGTACAGGGAAAGATAAGGGCTGGTCTCGATGGTACAATCAACCATCCGGAAAGGACCGGCACGGCGTATCCGTATCCCGGTTGCCGCCCGCACCCCTTCGATAGCGGAAATCATGGAGCCGATCTCTGTCTGCAGGACCGGGTCGAGGTTGGCATCCAGCAACGACATGACGGACACCCAGATCGTTTCTCCACCCAGTTTCAAAATGAGAAAAGAAATGACAAGGACGAGTCCACCTTCCGCATAGGGAATTTCACCGTAAGCCAAGAGGATACCCACCAATACCGCAGCCGAGATAGAGACATCAAGTTGCGTATCGCGGGCCTTTACCAGCAGGGACTGGGAATCGATTGCCTGCCCAACCTCATGCTGCTTCTTGGCCAGGAAGAAATTGGCGACAATGGACAGCATTGCCGCAGCAATGGGCAGAAAGGGAAAACCGGACGGCAGCTGCACCTGGAAGAGCTTAGCGTAACCATCCTGCGCCATCTCGACCCCGGCCCACACAATCAGCGCGCCGATGAACAGGCTTGCCACGGTTTCCGCCCGGTAGAGTCCGTAGGGAAACCTCTCACTCTTTCTCCTGGCTGCAAGCCAGAGACCGAATCCGGAGGCGGCGATGGTCACTACGTCTCCGGCGCTGTGAAAGGCATCGGCCACCAGCAGCGACGAGTCGAAGAAATATCCGACAAATCCCTTCACCAAGGCCACGGCCAGCGTAACAAGGGATGAAACGAGCGCAATCCTCTGCCCCCGCTGCAGCAACAGTCTTTTCTCTGCGTCGGTATTCATGGCAGTGTATCCGTCATTCCCCATCGAAAAACCTGCGCGCCATGCGCGATCCACACTTGGGGCACGGCGTAAGGAAACACGGACTGCCCGGTTCCTTCGATACGACGAAACCGCAGGCGGGACAGATGCAGAAATCAGGTCTCCGTCTCCCGGCCATCTTACGAGGCCTCCTGCCCAGCAATCCTCTCCACCACGGGCCTCCGCCCCTTCCGGCACCAGCCGGCATAGCGACCTCCCCTT
>JAQUHN010000028.1 GCA_028683555.1 Geobacteraceae bacterium
GAATCGACGCTTAAATCTTCATGGAAGGGCCCGGGAACCTGTTCTCCCGGGCCAAAAAAGAGACATCAGCTATTTCTTGCTTTTTTTTCTCAACCAGGTCGGCCATGTCACCAACGTTCTTCAGCGACTGCAGTTCGCCGAGGGCAAACTTGACGCCGAACTTCATCTCGACAGCGATAACCAGGTTGAGGTGAGAAAGGGAATCCCAGTCGTCGATATCGTCAGCGGTCGTTTCCCGCTTGACCACGATACCGTTGTCGTCAAACACTTCGCGAAAGATTCCATTGAGAATTTCCATCGTATCCATACGTTATACCTCCAATGTTGAAATATCGCCGACATCCGCGCCGAGATAGGTCGCCTTGAGCACCCGGCGCATGATCTTGCCACTCTTGTTTTTCGGTATCTCCGGCAGAAAGACCACATCATGGGGAGTGGCCACGGAAGACAGTTTGTGGGTTACATAAAGCCGGATTTTCAGTTCCAGCTCCTGCGAGTAGGTGTATTGCTTATGCAGAGTCACAAACGCGACAACCTTTTCAAAGAGAATTTCATCAGGAACGCCGACGACTCCGGCTTCCGCTACTTCTTCGATCTCCAGCAGGGTGCTTTCTATCTCGAACGGACTGATGAGGTGTCCGGCGGTATTGATAACGTCGTCGGTCCTCCCCAGAAACCAGAAGTAGCCGTCCTCATCGCGGTAGGCCGTATCACCGGAAAAATAGAAGCCGTCTCTGAACTTAGAGGCATAGGCAGCAGCATTGTTGATGTAGGTGGCAAACATGGACGGCCAGCCGGCTTTCACACAGAGGTTCCCCGGTTGGGTATCCGCAACGGGATTGCCCTCGTCAGTCAGGATAGCCGCCTCGATGCCGTCGACCGGTTTTCCCATGGCTCCCGGCCGGATATCCAGGCCCGGACGGTTTGAAATCATGATCGCACCGGTCTCCGTCTGAAACCAGGTGTCATAGATATCGCGATCAAAGGTTCTCCGGGCCCAGGCAATAACTTCCGGGTTCAGGGGCTCACCGACGCTGAAAATGTGCCGCAGCGATTTAAGCACGAAACGGCTGTAGAAACCGGGCTCTTCCCGCATCAGCATGCGGAGAGCGGTCGGCGCGGTATACCAGACGGTTACCGCCTCCTCGTCAAGGATTTTGAACCATGATTCCGGGTTATAGCTGCCGGCGAACTGAATCTGTGTCACCCCCAGGCTCCATGGCCCGAGAATGCCGTAGGAGGTGCCCGTGACCCATCCCTGGTCGGCGGTGCACCAGTAGATATCGTCCCCGTTCAGCCCCAGCACTCCGGCAGCGGTTGCCGCATGGGAAGCAAGCGCCCGATGCAGATGTACCACGCCCTTGGGTTTACCCGTGGAGCCGGAGGTGTAGTGAAGAATCGCCGGAGTTTCAGCAGTTGTCACCGGGGTGTTGAACTCTGCCGATGCGTCAGCCATCAGCCGGTCATAACTCAGGATATCGTCGGCAAGATGTTCATCGCTGTCAACGACGATAATATAACGCAACCGGGGCATCTGGGACCGGACGGCGGCAATCTTCTTGACAAAGCTCTTTTTGGTTATGACGCCCTGTGCCCCGGCATCGCCAAGCCGGTCGAGAATGGCCTCTTCACCAAAATTGGAAAAAAGCGTACCGATCGTCACCTCGTGCTTCAAGGCACCGAGAAATGCAATGAACTGGGCAGGCGCCTTGGGCAAAAAGGTAAAGAAAGCGTCACCCTTCGAGAAGCCAAGCCCTTTCAATACGTTGGCAAAACGATTGGAGAGGTTGTCCAGATCACGAAAAGAATAGTCGTGGCGCTCAAGGGAAGGGGTAATGAAGCGCATGGCTATCTTGTCGGCATTGCCGGCTTCACACTGCTTACCGGTGCAGAGATACCCCATATTGAATTGACCATCACTAGCGGGCGATGTCATATCTTGTAACTCCTTTCGCCTCCTTCCCCTTGGAACAGTGCAAAGGAAAGGGGTGATGTGTTCAACAGCAAATTTGCGGGCCATCCTAAAGGGTAGAGAAACAATGCTTCTCTACCGGCAGGAAGTACATTGCGCTTGAATCGAGGCAATTATTTCGTCGATATTTTGCCGCGTGACCAGCTTCCCGAAATCCGCAGGAAGCGAATCATCCGGAATACCGAGTACCCTGTGCGCAAGCAACGTACCAGTCTCCGGGTACAGATGATCACAGTCGGAAAAGGTACGAAGATAATCGCGGGTAACCGTATTGAGGTCCATGAAATTATAAAAAGCCCCGAAAACATCAACAAGATCCCGCAACCATCGTTCGTAATCGGGCAGACGGTTATTCTTCACCATGAGGCAGAAGAGCGGTTTTGAAACCGGCATGGTGAAAACAACGAAATTCGCACCGGGGTTGTCTTCTCGCACCCTCCGAAGTTTCTCCCTCAATCGCCCATCGTAGTGATAATTGTTTCCATACCCTATGGCAGAAAACCAGAAGAGCTGGTTCCGGACCAGGTTTTCCCGTCCTTCGCGCGTACCGAGTTTCGGGGTACGGACATTGCCGCGATTATAGGTCCCCCTGACCTCGGACCCACCGGCATTCAGATTGTTTTTCGAAAACCTCAGCGTATCGTACGTCAGCAGCATCTTGTATCGATAGAGAAAAGAATTGGCCTCCGAGAAATAATATTCCGGTTTCTCGAATCTTTTTTGGTAATTGGCATTGGTACCGAAAAAATCCATCCCGATCAGTATCGTGGTGAACGTTTTACCATTCTGTTTCCTGGCATAACGGATATAGTCACCATACTCATCAGGGACCATAGTCGCGGCAGCATAGTTGAAAGCCGCCTTGCCGCGGAACTGATTCTGATCAAGAACCGCCACCCTGCTGCTGCCGATGAGCAGGCTCCGGTAGTCGAAATCCCTGAATGTTACCAGGTTGGTCTTCTGCAACCGTTCGTTGAAACCGACCTGCTCAGCGTTCCACCGGTTTCGGTGGTTAAAGCACCATAGAGGATCTATCGTGTAATTGAACAAAGTGACAAGAGTCAATCCTATGGCCAGAGAGTAGGCAGTCAACCGTAGCCAGGCCCGGTACTTTTTCCTGCCCGCCGGGGATTTTGATCTGCCGAGCAGCAGAAGGCCGAAAACACAGGGTAGTAACGGCGGATTCCACCATCCAACCAGGAGAGCAACCAACCCGAGCAATACCGTATGGGAAATAATGGTTCTTTTTATCTCCGGCCTGTCAGAATACACCAGAACCCCTTAGTCTCATGCAGTCTCCCCTGCCGCCATCATCGCTGATACGAGAGTTACGGACCAAAGCCCTCATCAGATGACCATCAGCGCCCTGTCACAGCGCCATTGGAACTACTCAGAAGCTCGCAGCACGCGGCATGCACTTCATCCACGGAAATGTCCTCGATACAGGACGGCTTCATCCGCGGCGACGGCTCACATTCGGTAAAAAACTTCTGCCGACACGGCGAGCAGGGAAACTTTTTATAGAGTATTCTCGCTCGATCACTCCAAGGCCCGAATTTAACGGGAGACTGGGGGCCGAACAAAGCAACCAGCGGAATTGCGGCAGCGGCGGCAAGATGCATGATGCCGCTGTCGTTGCCGACGAAAATCGTCGCTTTCCGAAGAAGGGCCATGGTCACCCGGAGTGAACTTTTCCCCACCAGGTCGACACAGTCGGCACCGAACAGATGTCGTGCCGCCTCGAACAGCCCCCGCTCACGAGGCGCGCCGAGCACTGCCACGCGCAGCCCCTCCGCCCTGAGCCGGGCAGCGAGCCGGGCAAAATCCTCCAGGTGCCAGCCCCGTTGCGGAATAGCGGCAAACGGATGAATCAAGGCCAGCCGTTCCCCGGGTTCTACCCCTTCACGGCTCAGAATCTGATCTGCTGCGCTATCTTCCTCGTCAGTTGTCCAGAACTCGAGGAAATCATCGCGGACGGGAATGCCATCGGCACGAAGAACATCGAGAAAATTGGCCACCTCATGCTGGTCATGGCGATAGGGTACCCGCCTGGTAAGCAGCAGCCCACGCCCCTCCGTGTCAAAGCCGACCCTTTCCCGGGCACCGCTGAAAAGAGCGATCAGCGCACTCGACAACGACCGTTTAAGAACGTAGGCCTTATCGAATTTCTGCGCCCGCAGCTCCCTGACGAATCGCAGCTTGGCGCCAAGGGTCCGGTGGCCGCCACGACTGTCGGCGTGGATGGTGACCGGATCCCAGTAGATCAGCTCGTCAACGTACGGTATCCCCTGCACTACATCGGAGGAGCCGGGAGCCACCACCCAGACGATATGGGCCTCCGGCTCGGCGTACCGCAGGTTCCGCAGAAACGGAACGGTCAGAATGGTGTCGCCGATAAAACGGTAGCGTAGGACAAGGATGCGTTTCCTGTCTCGATTCATAACCTGCCCCACCTTACTGGTGCAGAGACGGCTTCCATCGCCGGTCTCTACTCCTCACTCAGCTTCTCCGCTTCTTCCACAAGAAGCACCGGAATACCTTCTCGAATGGCATATTTCAATTGGCATGCCGGACAGACAAGTGCCTGTTCGGCAGGACGAAGGGGTCCTTTGCATTTCGGACAGGCAAGAATATCCAGCAATTCTCGTGCAAGTTCCATGAAAACACCCCCTACTATTTATTCGTGAGGCCACGCCACACTCCCTACAGCTGTCACTGCCCGGCATCGGTCACAAACCGGCCTAGCCAAAAACGAATATAATGCCATAACTCGAGCAAAATGTTAAAGCAGTTTCTCGATTGCGGCCTCGAGCACATCCGGATCGATCATGTCAAGGGCAAGTACAGCGGCATAGGCTTCAACGGAAAAATCTTGAAAGGAAACCAGTTTGACTGCGTCCTTTTCCGTTGTTACCAGGTAATCCGCCCCGGTTTCATGCATTGCCTGCATAATTGCGGCGCGATCCATTGCATCATAGCGGCAGTGATCACCGAAGGCAATCGTTGCGGACAGGGTCAGCCCGTGCCGAACCAGTGCTCCGAAAAAAGCGTCAGGGTCGGCAATGCCCGCACAGGCAACGCCCTTTCTCCCAGACAAAATAGACAAGGGCGAAGGCTCGCCGCCGGACAGGGCAACCAGACCGGACAGCCGATGGGACGCACGACATGTGGGGATATCCGGCATATCCGGGCAGAAAACTTCCCTGTCTGCCCGGGTATATACCACAACATCCGCCCGGCGGACCGCCGCCGGCGATTCACGCAGCAGGCCGGCGGGAAGCGTCCAGCCGTTACCAAACGGCTTGCCGGCATCCAGCAGCAATACATTGAGGTCCCGTCTGAGTCGCAGGTGCTGATAGCCGTCATCCAGAAGAAAGAGATCTGGCTGAAACCGATCGATCGTCTCACGGCCGGCGTGATAGCGGTCGGAACCGGTTACGACGATAAGGCCGGGAACCGATCGGGCAAGGAGGACAGGCTCGTCACCCGCCTCTTCGGCAGGAAGAAGAATCCGCGACCCGTCGGAAACGATACGGACATCTCCTCCCCCTGCACCGCCATAGCCCCGGGACAGAACGGCAACGCGTTTTCCCCGGCTGATGAGCAGGCGGGCCAGGTAAATTGTCATCGGGGTTTTTCCCGTACCTCCCACTGAAAGGTTGCCGACAGATATGACCGGCGCTGCCAGGCGATAGGAACGCAACACTCCGCGGGCATAGAGGAAACCGCGCAATCGCATGATCAGGCCATAGACCAGCGCCCAAGGCACCAAAAGGGCGACAAGAAGCTTGTCGCCCACAGTGCGCCGTTTTCCTTCCCACAACTCCCGGAAGTATCTGTCACATGATGTCATGGTTCACCATGCTCCCTGTGCCACGGAACGGTTAGTGCGACGCTGCATGGCACACATCGCCTTGCCGCGATAAAATTGTCGAGATAATGTCCATGTGACGCTTTGTCGAGCCACAATTCTCGGTAAGTATTGCGGCACCGTTGTTCCCCAGGCGTCGCTGTTCCTCGGGAGAATCGAGCAATTGCCGCAGAACCGTACTAAACTGGGAAGCGTCCTGCAGCTGAATCCCTCCTTCGCATTTCAGAAAACGGGATGCAATTTCACGGAAATTATTCATATGGGGACCGAAAATCACCGGAACCGCCAGAGAAGCCGGCTCAAGGAGATTATGGCCACCGACCGGAACCAGGCTGCCGCCGACAAAAACCAGGTCGGATATGGCATAAATTCCCATCAACTCGCCAACCGTATCAACCAGCAGCACCTCTCCGGAACGAAACGGATCGTTTTTCCCGGCAAGGCAAGAGCGTCTGACACAACCCAAGCCCATCTGTTCGGCAAGTTTCGCCACTTCCTCGGCCCGTTCCGGGTGACGCGGCACCAGGATAAGCAGCAACTGCCGGCCATCGCTCACCAGGGAACGGAAAGCGGCCAGAACGGCCTCATCCTCGCCCTGATGGGTGCTACCCGCGGTAACTACCGGCATTCCCTCGGGAATGAGGTAGGTCGCCCGTAGTGAGGCACGTTGCTCTTCCGGCACCATGCATACCGGGATATCATACTTCAGGTTCTTCGCCACATGGACCCGCGCGGGTAACGCTCCGATGGCAATGATACGACGGGCGTCTTCCTCGGTCTGCATGCACAGCGCATCGAAATTCTCCAGAACCGGGCGAAATACCCAGGCGAAACGGAGATAACCGCCGAAGGATTTATCAGAGATACGGCCATTGGCGAGCACTGTCGGTATTCCGGACCGATGTGCGCTGCGGAGAAAGTTCGGCCAGATTTCGGTTTCGACAACCACGATCAGGGAAGGCCGGATGGCGTGCAGCATGCGACGCACGGCAAAACCGAAATCAAAGGGAAAATAGATGCAAACATCCACCTCGGCAATATTTTCCGCAATGCTGCGCCCCGTCTCGGTTACCGTTGAAAGCACGATCTTCTTCTCCGGATACCTGGCTTTAAGAGCCTTCAGCAGTGGCCTGACCGCCACGGTTTCCCCCACCGACACGGCATGAACCCAGAAGGTATCTGCACCCTGCAACTGGGCACGCTTTTCGCCGGCGAGGAAGCCGAGGCGCTCACCGATTCCCCGGCGGAGTCGCCCTCTCCTGATCCAGCGGAACAGGTAATAGGGAAGAATCAGCGGTACGGCAAGAAACAGCAGTATGTCGTAAATAAAGTAGAGCATAATAAATAGTAACGTTAGACGTAAGACGGTAGACGTATACGTCAGAAGAACACCGGAAAAATCAAACTCAATCGGCTGGGTTACAGTTTTCTCTTCTCACATCTCACATTTTACTTCTTACATCAGTGCCTTCTCCCTGGAACTGCATGTCGTACAGTTTTTTATAGAGCCCGCCGGATTCCAGCAACTGTTGATGGCTGCCCCGTTCCACCACGACCCCCTTGTCCAGCACCGCGATCGTGTCGGCATGGAGTATGGTGGAAAGACGGTGGGCAATGACAAACGTAGTCCGGTTCGACATGAGGTTGTTGATGGCCTGCTGTACCATCTGCTCGCTTTCGGTGTCAAGTGCGCTGGTGGCCTCGTCCAGAATAAGAATCGGGGCGTTTTTCAGGATTGCCCGGGCGATGCAGAGCCGCTGCTTCTGACCACCGGACAGACGCACCCCGCGGTCACCGATATTCGTTTTATAACCGTCCGGCATCTCCATGATGAAATCATGGGCATAGGCAGCCCTGGCCGCCCGCTCCACTTCTTCGTCGCTGGCATCGGTCCGGCCGTATTTGATGTTGTTGGCAATAGTTTCGTTGAACAGAATCGTCTCCTGGTCAACCAGGGCAATCTGCTGCAGCAGATCGGCCAACTTCAGGCTGCGGATATCTATACCGTCGATGGTGATGGAACCGCTTCCCACGTCGTAAAAACGGGGCAGCAGGGAAACCAGGGTTGTTTTCCCGCCCCCTGACGGCCCGACCAGGGCAACGACCTCGCCCTTTTTTGCCGAAAGGTTGACCGTGGAAAGGACCTGCTCATTGTTATAGGCGAAGCAAACATCCCGGAAAGCCACTTCGCCCCTGGCCCGGCCGAGACTGAGGGCATCAGGACCATCCACAATATCCGGCGTTTCGTCGATTATCTCAAAAACCCGTTCCGCAGCGCCGAGCGAACGCTGGATGATGGAATAGACATTCAGCAATTTTTTTATCGGCGAGTAAATCATCCCCATGGCAACGACAAAGGAGATGAAGGCATCGGCGCCCATCTGACCGGAGAGCACATGGCTGCCGCCGAACCAGATGACACCGGCGATACCGAACGAGGTAATCACCTCCATGATCGGGGTGTGCAGCGCCTGATATTTCAGGGTTTTGCGGGCAAAATTAAGGAACAGCAGATTGGCGGCTTGAAATCTGTTTATTTCACGATCCTCCAGGCTGAAGGCTTTGATAACCTTGATCCCGGAAAAGGTTTCCTGCAGGATGCAGGAGATATCGCTGAGCCGCTCCAGGCCGAGCTTGGCGAGACGCTTCAGATGACGGCCGATAATCTTGGTCGGAAATATCATCAGCGGAACCACTACCAGGGTAATGATCGCCAGCTTCCAGTCGAGATAGAAAACGAGGCCCAGCAACCCGAGGGCCGTAAGCGTGTCGCGGAAGATGCTCATCAGCACTTCGGACAAACCGTTCTGCATCATGCTGACATCATTGAGTACCCGGGCCATCAGCACCCCGGTCGGATGGTTATTGAAGAAACGGAGCGACAAGCGCATGTTGCGCTGATAGATTTCATTGCGGATATCCTGAACACCCAACTGTCCCGCGTAGGTTATGCAGAATTGCTGGATATAACGGCAGACACCGCGAAAAAGGAACAAGGCGATAAGAGCAAAAGGCAGCAATCGGAATATGCTGAGCGAATCGACCGAAAACGCCGTGCTCAACAACGGACCGATAGAGATGGCAATTTCATGGGAATCCTCGGAAAAAACCTTTTTCAGGACCTTTCCCACCGAAAAGGCAATAGCCGAGTCGGATGCCGCCACCCCCACCGCGCCGACCAGAGAGACAGCTATCAATCTCCAGTACGGCAGTGTATATCCTAAAAGTCTTCTGAACGTACTCATCGAAGCAACCCTTTCTTTCATGCAAGCATTTCCTGAACAATCCACGCTACGCGAGAGGAACAGCCACCGTCGCCAAGACGGTTGCGCATCAGCGCCAGCCCCTGCCGGATTTCCTCCCCATAGGAGGAGTCGGTTAGAATCCGGGCAATCTCGTCGGCAATAAGCCGCGGCTCGGCTTCGTGCTGGATCAGTTCCCGTACTACCCGCTTGTCCGCGACGATATTGCATATCCCCACGTGGTCCACCCGTATCAGTCGCTTCGCCACCATGAAGGTCAACGGAGAAACCTTGTAGATGATAACCATCGGCACCCCCAGCAGGGCAATCTCCAGCGTTACCGTACCGGAAACCGAAATGATGGCATCGCAGACCTGGATGACATCATGCCCCATGCCCTCGACAATGGAGACTGCCACATCGCTTGCGTCCAGGTAGGGGGCAATGTCTGCCCGTTCCAAACTGGAAGCAAGCGGCAAAATGAACTGCAGGTCGGGAAAGCGCTCCTTGAGGATAGTGGCCGATTGAAGAAGCAGCGGGAGATGCGTGCGAATCTCCTGTTTGCGGCTACCCGGAAACAATCCGACGGTTCTGCGGCCGGAGTCGATTCGGAATGCCTGCCTCGCTTCGTCGATGGACATGGTCGGGCGAACCGAATCGACCAGCGGATGACCGACAAAGGAAACGGGTACCCCCTCCTTCTGATAGAAGGGAACTTCGAATGGAAAAACCACCGCCATCCGGTCAACGAGGCGGGCGATTTTTTTCACCCGGCCTACCCGCCAGGCCCAAACCTGCGGACTGATATAGTACAGCACTTGCACCCCGGCCTTTTTCGCGACCTTGGCCAGGCGCAGATTGAAATCGGGATAATCAATCAGGATCAGCAGATCGGGTGGGCTATCCAGCAGAATCCGCTCCATTTTCCAGAATGCGCGATAGATGGTCGGAAAATGGGCCGCCACCTCGACCAGCCCGACAACCGCCATCTCCCGGGCATCCACCAGCGTTTCGACGCCTTCGGCCCGCATCAGCGCGCCGCCGATGCCGAAAAAATGCAGTGCGGGATCGATAACCAGGGATTCCCTCACCAGGGCTGAGCCGTGGAGATCCCCCGAAGCCTCACCTGCGATGATCATGATGCGTTTACTCGCCAAACTACCTCCTGGGCCTGGGATTCAGGCAAAAATGGACTGTTATCCGTCGCTCTGGAGTGTAACTCCGCTGTAAAAAAGAAAAAGTCATTGCGCGGCTCACCGTCCCGAATGATACCGGAAACGGTGAACCAGTAACAGGCTGTTGAAAAGATTTATGGGTTTGGCCGGATGCACTGCGCTAGGAGCGCAGCATCCGGGAGCTATCCTGTTGTCAGGCGAGGATGCGAGCACCACGCAGAACAGTTTGACGACTCTCCACACTAGTTTTTCAACAGCCCGGTAATGCGCAATGACCTTAGAGCGACGGGAAACAGCCGCTTACTACGTGTCGCTACATCTCCTGGCGCCCGGTACGTTACAAGCCGCTGACAACCTTTGCCTTGCTGCGGCTGACCGTCGTCCCATCACCCAGCTGGCCGTGGGTATTCCGTCCCCAGGTCCACACGTCTCCGTTGGAATCCCGGGCGATGCAATGGTGGCCGGTGGCGATGATTTCCTGGATGTTCGCAAGCGGATTGCCGTCCTGATCCTGTACGGTCTGCAGCGTCTTCACCGCGCTATGGCTCTGCAGCACGGCGCCGTTACCGAGCTGGCCGTAGTAATTGTAGCCCCAGGCATTCACGGTACCGTCGATAATCGCCACGGAATGGTCGAGACCGGCGGAGATTGCGGTGGCTGTTCCGGTCATGACCACGGCAACGGGCAGCTTGCTCGTGGTAATCGTCCCGTCGCCGAGCTGGCCGAATTCGTTGTAGCCCCAGGCAAAGATAGTACCGTCATCCACCAGCGCCAGGGCATGGCTGCCGCCGGCCGCGATCTTTGTAATGGTATGCCCCGTCAGGCCACCGACTTGCACCGGGACCGAACTGGAAACGGTAGAATCGTTCCCCAGCTGTCCCTTACTATTGCTGCCCCAAGCCCAGACGGTGCCGTCACTCTTCAGGGCGAGACTGAACTCACCACCGGCGGCAATGGCGATGACATCCGTCAATCCGGACACAACCACCGGCAGGCGGGACGTTGTCTTGGAATCATTGCCCAGCTGGCCATAGGTGTTGCTTCCCCAGGCGACAACAGTATCGTCGGCGGCAATGGCAAGGGTATGCTTGCCGCCCGCTGCGATGGCCTTGATGCCGGTCAGGGGGGTTATTTCGTCAGCGCTGAGCACCTGGATCGGCGTAGTTTTGGTGATCAGCGTATTGTCGCCCAGCTGGCCGGAGGAGTTATGCCCCCAGGCCCAGACTTCTCCGCCGGCATCCGTATCGAGGCCGACACTGTGCGCCCCGCCAATGGCAACGGCGGAGAAATTACCCGTCACGTCCGCCGGGGTCGAATGGTTCAACTTGTTGCCGATGCCGAGTTGCCCGTAACCGTTAGCGCCCCAGGTGTAGGTAACACCCGAATCGGCGATTATCATGCTGTGTTCTCCATACACCGTGGAGGAAATAAGTTCGTAATATTCATAGTCGTCGGTTTCGTCGCTGCCGCTGCCACAGGCGACCAGCACTAGCGGCAAAAGTGCAAAGAGGATTGGGCGCAGGATCTGTCTCGTGAATCGGTGCATGGTGTTTCCCCCTTCATGATATTCGTAGATTAAATGTGCGCGGCAAAGGAACCCGGACCTCCCGCATCGGAGGAAAGCTTCCGTTACGCGAAGGACTCCCTGACCACGGTGGCAACTGTTGACACCTGCTCCTCGGACATCTCGGGAAATATGGGGAGCGAGAGACAGTGCTCGGCGACTTTTTCGGCAACAGGCAGCGAGCAGTCGCGACAGCTTTCGGCGAACACCTCCTGGCGATGGAGCGGAATGGGATAATAGATGGCGGACGCAATTCCCTGCTCGCCAAGCTTCTGCATGATCCGCTCGCGATGCGGGGTAAGGACGGTGTACTGGTGATAGACATGGCGGCCCTTGCCGTCCTCGTGCGGCACCACCAGGTCGAGCCCGGCAAGCAGTTCGTTATAGCGGTGCGCCACCCGCCTTCGGTTGCTGTTGTACTGATCGATATGCTTGAGCTTGGCCCGCAGGATGACAGCCTGGATCTCGTCGAGGCGGCTGTTGAAGCCGATCACGTGGTGATGGTATCTCTGGCGACTGCCGTGATTCCGCAGCACGCGGACCCGGTCGGCGGAGTCGGCGGTAGCGGCAGTCACCATTCCGCCATCGCCGTAGCAACCGAGATTCTTGCTCGGAAAGAAGCTGTAGCAACCGTAGGAACCGAGCGATCCGGTCATCCGGTTGCCGTGAGTCGCCGCGCCGAACGACTGGGCACAGTCTTCGACGAGAAGCAGCGAATGCCGGTTGCAGATGTCGTGAATTGCCGCCATATCGGCCGGTTGACCAAACAGGTGGACCGGCAGGACAACCCGCGTTGCCGGGGTAATTGCTGCTTCAATTTGCTCCGGATCGATATTGAAGGTAGCAGGATCGATATCAACGAATACCGGGGTAGCGCCAACATAGCGGATTGCCTCGGCTGTGGCAATAAAGGTAAAAGGGGACGTGATCACCTCGTCGCCCGGACCGATTCCGGCCGCGGCGAGCGCCAGATGCAGCGCATCGGTACCGGATGCAACGGCGATGGCATGTGGCACACCGAGATATTCGGCGGATTCCGCTTCAAAGGCAGCCACATTCGGACCAAGGATAAACTGGCATTTTTCCAACACATCACGGATACCGCCGTCGATTTCATGCTGCAACTGGCGGTACTGAACATTAAGGTCAACCATTGGAATCATATCTTGCACCTGAGAGAAAGGGATTGTAATAAGCGTTTGAGGTTTTGGGGTTCAGAGATTTTCAGGATTCTGCACACAATCTGCAGCAATCGAAGCTGTGGCGTACGTGAGGACTTTTCAGGTACACGCCGTTGAACAACGTCAGGAGAAAAGCCGGAAACACGGCACTGTCAAGCCGGCCGCCGAGTCAGACCAGGCAAAGGGGCAAGCGCCGGCATCAGGGCAAACAGCGCTCCGCACGATCCTGCCGACCGGCTATAGTTTTCTGTTGATTCGCAGAGCAGTCTCCAATGCTCTTCTTCCGTCCTCTCCCGTTACGACCGGTTGCTTCTTGGTGGCAACCGCCTGGAGAAAAGACTCAATTTCAGTTTTCAGGACATCGCCCTGCTCCAATTCCCGCTGATCGATGGCAACATTGGGAATGCCGGGGAACATCTCGCCGTCGCCCTTGCGGAACACTGCGACTTTCTTGTTCTGGAAGTCGAGGGTTATATAAGCATCCGCTTGAAAAACGCGCATCCGTCGTTCGCTCTTGAGACTGATCCGGCTTGCCGTCACGTTGGCGACACAGCCGTTTTCGAACTGAATGCGGGCATTGGCGATATCTTCCTCATCGGTGAACACCGGTGCACCAATGGAATCTATCCGTTTAATCGGCGACTTGACAATATGCTGAATAATATCGATATCGTGAATCATCAGATCCAGCACCACGTTGACATCGGTGCCCCGGGGCTTGAAAGGGGCAATGCGGATCGATTCGATGAAACGCGGTTCGATGAGGATCCCATCCAGAGCCATGAGTACCGGGTTGAAGCGCTCCAGATGGCCTACCTGGAGAACTGCTTCATTCTCGTGGGCGATCCGAATCAACTCATCCGCCTCTTCCAGGGTGGTGGTGATCGGCTTTTCCAGCAGGATTGAGGTCCCCTGGAGGAGAAAGTCCCGGGCAACCTCAAAATGAAACTGGGTCGGGACCGAGATACTCACCGCGTCGACCATTCCCAGGATGTCCCGATGATTGGTAAAGGCCCTGGTTCCCAAGCGCGCGGCGACTGACTCGGCTCGCTCACGATCCACATCCACTACCGCGACCAGGTCGGAATCAGGAAGCGCGGCATACTTTTCCGCATGAAAACCTCCCAGGTAGCCAACCCCGACCACGGCAGTCCTTATTTTACGGTTCAACGACATATGCCCCTTTCCGATTTTTCTACGAATTCGACGAAATGCGCCACTTCCGGCGATTGGGGTATTTCACTCTTGATGCGGACAATCGCCTCATCCATACGGAGACCGGAACGAATGAGAATTTTGTACGCCTTCTTCAAATCTGACAGGATCTCATCAGAAAAGCCGGAACGTTTCAGGCCCACAAGGTTCAGACCATGCAGCGTTGCCCGGTCGCCGCTTGCAATGGTGTACGGGGGTACATCTTGCCCTACCATTGCTCCTCCGCCCACCATGACATGGGCGCCAATCCTGACGAACTGGTGCACGGCGGAAAGCCCACCAAGGCGGGCATGGTCTTCCACGGTGATGTGGCCGGCCAGAGTTGAACCGTTGGCCATAATCACGTGATTGCCGATATGGCAATCATGGGCAACATGACAGTAGGCCATGAAGAGATTATTGTTGCCGATGGTGGTTTCTCCATCACCGGTAACCGTCCCCAGGTGAATGGTCGCAAACTCTCTGATAATGTTGCCGTTGCCTATTTTCAGATAGGTTTCTTCACCTTTATATTTCAAGTCCTGGGGGACTGCCCCGACCGACGTCAGGTGAAATATCTGGTTGTTTTCGCCTATTTCGGTCCAGCCGTCAATTACCGAACTGGCACCGATTTTACTGCCACGGCCGATTTTTACATGTTCTCCAATAACAGCGTAGGGCCCGACTTGCACGTCGGCTTCCAGTACCGCTCCCGGGTGCACAATGGCGGTAGGATGTATCATCTGTATCTCCAATCACCGCTGAACAATATCAGCTGTTTTCAATAAGCCCTCTGACTGCGATGCTTGGCGCGGAAAACAAGCCAGCGAATGCACGTGTCATCCAGCAGCGAACTGTGTTTGTTGTTGTAACGAAATCAGTTGTCGGCAAAAGTAGCTTTCAAGTCGGCTTCGGCAACCAGTGTATCCTCCACATATGCCTTACCGTTGAATCCCCATATACCGCGGCGATTCATAGTCGCAACCATTTCCAGGCGCAACACGTCACCGGGAAGCACCGGTTTCCTGAAGCGAGCCTTGTCTATTGTAAGGAAATAACTGACTTTTTTCCGAACCTCTTCATCCGAGGAAAGATATGCCAGAATCCCTGCTACCTGGGCCATCGCCTCGATGATAAGAACACCCGGCATGACCGGGTGGCCGGGAAAGTGTCCCTGAAAAAACGGTTCATTGATCGTAACGTTCTTGATCCCGACAATGCGCTTGCCGGGATCCATTTCAAGAATTCTATCCACCATCAGAAATGGGTAGCGGTGCGGCAATATTTTTGTAATCTCTCTCAAGTCAAGCATTCTAAATCCTCCAATAAAATTGCATTACTTCTTTTCGTCCAGTTTAGCCTCCAACTCCTGAATTCTTTTCTCAAGAGAATTCAAGCTCTTGCGCATTTCCGGCAATTTCGGAAAGGTTGAAGCCGACTTGAGCCATTCCTTGTGAGGAAAAGCAGGATAACCACTCAGAATCTGGCCGGAGGATATGCTGTTATGCACCCCGGACTTGGCACCCACCATCACGTTGTCGCCGATCTCCAGATGGCCGACGATGCCGACCTGTCCACCGATCGTAACGTGCTCGCCCAGCTTGGTACTTCCGGAAATACCGGTCTGGGAAACGATAATGCAGTTCTCGCCGATAACGCAGTTGTGGGCGATTTGCACCAGGTTGTCAATCTTGGTCCCGCGGCGGATCAGCGTGAGCCCCAATGCGGCACGGTCAATCGTCGTGCCGGCGCCGATTTCCACGTCGTCTTCAATAACGACGATACCGATCTGCGGGATTTTCTGATAGCCCTTGCCGTCCGGGGCATAACCGAAGCCATCGCTGCCGATAACGGTGCCACTGTGGATAATGACACGACTGCCGATGCGGCACCCTTCGCGCACGGTCACATTGGCATGGAGAATGGTTTCATCAGCCACTTCCACTCCTTCGTACAGGGCCACTCCCGGGTGGAGGACAACACGGTTGCCCAGTTTGACGCCGTCGCCCACATAAGCGCCGGGATAGATGGTAACGCCCTCACCGAGTGTGGCGCTCTCGGCAACAAAGGCCCCAGCCATTACTCCACGGGGTACAATCGGCTTCACATGAAACAGAGAGAGGAGTTTGGCAAAGGCAAGATACGGATTTTTCACTTCTATTACGTTACGACCATATCTTTCGGCGCCCGGCGGTACGATTACGGCCGTTGCCCGCGTGGTCGAAACCTTGGCGGCATATTTGGGATTGGCCAGAAACGTTATTTGGCCTTCATTGGCTTCATCAAGGGTTCCAAGACTCGAGACAACGGCAGTCTCGTCACCGATCACTTTGCCGCCCAGCAGGGTGGCCAATTCTTTCAGATTTTTTTCCACGATAGCCCCCTATTTCCTGATGGAATTCAACTGCGCAAGGATCTGGTCGGTGAGATCGGCTTTGTCATCAGCATAGATCATGCTGTCGTTTCTGATAAAGATAAAAGCAAAATTGTTTTTCCGACCGTAGTCCTGGACGATTTTTTCGATATCGGTAAGGATCTTTCTGGTCAACTCCTCGTCCTTGGCCTGGAGGTCGTCCTGGGCATCCTTCTGCAACCGCTGAAGGTCTTTCAGCGCCTGCTGATAGTCTCTTTCCTTGGTTGTCTTGGCTGACTCGGAAAGAATCGAGCCCTGTTTTTCGAGAACGTCCTTCAGTTTTTTCAGCTCTTCCTGCTTGCGATTGATTTCATCCTGGTATTTCTTCACCTTGCTGGTCAACTGTTCCTTTGCATCCTTACCGGCACTGGAAAGATTCAGGACCTTCTGGATATCAACGTACCCCATTTTACCGTTGTCGGCCGCAAATGTCCCAACAGGGAAGGATATAGCTAAAAATGCTGCAAAAATTACGATAAACCCTCTCATGTATGATCTCCTTTTTCAAAATATGTTGCTACCTGTCTATACCGTCACCGGCAGGTGCCAGAAAACACCTTGTACCTCCAGCGGAACAAAGGCTGCGCAGAGGACCGGAGCAGTTTTATATCAGAAAAAACCGCCGATCGAAAACTCGAACTTGCCGCTGTTGCTGTCAATGCCTTCGCGGGGATTGACCGGAATGCCATATTCGAGTCTGAGGGGCCCCATCGGCGAGTACCAGCGAATGCCGAGTCCGTAGCTCATGAGCACCTTTGAAAAGTACTGCTCTCCCGCGCCATAGGAATTACCCGCATCAAAGAAAAGCACGCCCTTGAGACCAGCATCCTTGATGATGGGAAAAACATAGTCGGCATTGAATACCGCTTCCTTGATACCGCCAAGATAGACAGGGGTCGGAATGCTCGTGGCCAATCCGGTAACGGGATTGATAGTTCGCAGATAGGACAGCTTGACCGGGCTCACGGTCCGGGAACTGTAGCCGCGCAGCGTGGTAATGCCACCAAGGTAGAACTTCTCGTCGATGGGAATGTCCTTGCCAATCTTCATCATGTATCCCAATTCGCCGCGCAGCGAAAACACCGTATTCCACATCATCGGAAAGAATACGGCAGATTGACCGATAAAACGGGCAAAGCGCTGGTTGCCGCCAAGGCCGGCAAATTCCGCCGACACCGTTCCCGTATAACCTTTGCTCGGATCAAGTCGATAGTCGGTGGTATCCAGGCTGAGGCTTCCATAAAGAGAACCGATCGTGCCGCTTGTCTCGGTCAACAATTCGGGATTGGCCAAAAAGCCGGATGAAAAGTCGAAGAGATCCTTGACCTCATACTTGTACATCCAGAACGTGGAGAGTTCATCGGACAACCGGTACCCCGCTTTGATGTCGGCACCGGTTACCCTGCGGGTATAGTCTTCGTAATCGCGCTCGGAGCGATAGACGTCAAAACCGAGCGTCCAGTTGGTATCGAGGAAATAGGGATCACTGAGTCCGATATTGTAGAGCTGGGTCTTTCCGCCCAGAGACGCGGAAAGCGTCCCTTTCAGCCCCAGCCCGAGGAAATTGTTCTGCTGGATGGAACCCTGTCCGATGATACCGTCGGAAGAACTGTAACCGGCACCGATGCTGAACTGGCCGGTAGACTTTTCCTTCACCTGGGTATTGAGATTGAGTTTATTGCTTGCACTCCCCTTTGCCGGGGCAATACTCGCCTCCTCGAAGAAGCCGAGATTGGAAAGATTCTGCTTGGTTCTCTTCAAAGCAGTACTGTTGTAAAGGTCACCTTCGGCAAGCCTGAACTCGCGACGGATGACCTTGTCCCGGGTTTTGGTATTACCGCTGATGTTGATCCGCTCGATATAGATTTTATCTCCCTTTTCGAAGTCAAAGGTAATATCGACGATCTTTTTCTCTTGGTCAACCTTGGACAGGGGGCTGACATTGGCAAAAGCATAACCCTTGTCGGCATATACATCCGTCAAAGCAAAGACATCGCCACGCAGCACCTCCCGGCTGAATATTTCTCCGGTCTTGAGCTTGACCTTGCTCTGTAATTCTTCCTTGCTCTCCAGCAGATCGCCCTTGAAATCGATACTCCCGGCCCGGAACTGGTCGCCTTCAGTTATGCTGATGGTCACCAAAAGCCCGCTTTTGTCCGGCATCAGCTTGACCTGCGGCTCACCAACCTTGACATTGATGTAACCGTTGTTGAAATACAGATCGGCAACCCGGCCCATATCGTTTTTCAGCACCGGTTCCTTATAAGTGCCGGCGCCGGTAATCCACGACAGGAACCACTTCTCCTTGGTTTCCATCTGTTTCCGGAGCTTACGTTGTGAAAAAACCTTATTACCTTCAAAGGTGATTTTCTTTATCAGGACCTTGTCACCTTCCTTAACGGTGAATGTTACACGGACGCCGTTCGTTCCGGAGCTCTTCGTTGCGGTGTCGACCTCCGCAAGGTAATACCCTTCATCGGCATAGAGAGCCTTGATTTTCTGTGCGCTTTTCGCAAGCAAGCCAGTGGAAAACACACTGTTGGTCTTCAGATCTATCGCTTCACGAATCTTGTCGGAAGTAATTTCCTTGTTGCCGGAAACATTTACCGCACGGACAACGGGTTTCTCTTTCACCGTAAAAATAAGGGAAACGCCCTTGTTGGACTTGACCGACTCAACCTGGACATCCTGGAAAATTCCGATCCGGTAGATTGCCTTGACATCATCATTAACCTTGTCCGCGGAAAAGGAATCGCCGACCCTGCTCTTGAGCAATGGCAGAATTGACGCAGTTTCACGGGATTGATTACCGGTAATGACGATATCCGCTATTTGTTCATTGTCGGCGGACAGAATCGCGGGAGAAATGGTGCTCAGCAGGAAAACAATCAACCCGAAAAGGGTAACGGACACGCTACGAAATTTGCTGTTTCTTGAAGATGACAATTTCACGGGTTACCATTCTCCTGAATCCGACCGTCCACCAGGCGAATGGTTTTACCCATCCTGGCGGCCAGAAGTTCGTTGTGAGTTACGATAATAAGAGTCAGTCCGGTTTTTCGCTGGATCCCGGCCAGGAGCTCATGGACTTCTTCACTGGTCTGCCTGTCCAGGTTTCCGGTCGGTTCATCCGCCAGCAACATGGCCGGAGAGAGCACCAACGCCCGCGCAATTGCGACTCGCTGTTGCTCGCCACCGGACAACTCTCCCGGCTTGTGATCCAGGCGATGCTTGAGCCCGACATCTGCCAGAAGAGCATCAGCGGCTTTTCTGGCCTCATCCTTGGCCATGCCGCTTATCAGTGCCGGCATCATGACATTTTCCAGGGCGGTAAACTCCGGCAGGAGATGATGAAACTGGAAAACAAAGCCGATGGAACGATTCCGGAACGTGGCAAGCGCCCCCTCATTCAAGCTGAACACATCACGTCCTTGAAAGAAAACACTTCCGGACGTGGGTCTATCCAGAGTACCGATAACATGAAGCAGGGTACTCTTTCCGGCGCCGGATGCGCCGACCAGAGCTATGGTATCACCTTCCATGACCAACAGGTTGATACCGTTCAAAACGTTGACCTGGGACACACCCGTGCGAAAAGACTTACGAAGGTCCCTGATCTCCAGCAGGCAGCTACTCATAGCGCAACGCCTCCGCGGGAGGCAGACGGGACCCCTGCCAGGCAGGATACAGGGTCGCTACAAACGAGATAAAAATGGCCGTCAACGAAATAAGCAGCACATCACTGGGGACCACCTGTGAAGGAAAATGGTCGAGATAGTAGACGTCCCTGCTGAAAAGTTCGAAACCGGTCACTTTCTTTATCAGATCAACGATAAATTCGAGATTATGGGCAATAAGCAGTCCACTCAAAACACCGATAACGGTGCCGGCAATGCCGATGATAAGCCCTTCCAGTACGAAGATTTTCATGATGCTGGTGCCCGTCGCCCCCATGGATTTGAGAATAGCGATATCCTTGGTCTTCTCCATAACCACCATAAAAAGAGTTGAAGCGATACCGAAAGCCGCCACCAGCACAATCAGGGTGAGAATGATGAACATTACCATTTTTTCCGTCTTCAGGGCGAAAAGAATATTCTTGTTCATACGCATCCAGTCACGGGCATAAAAATCATAACCGAACCCCTTGTTTATGGCCTCAGCAATCTTGTCAGCCTGATAGACGTCTTTCACCCTGAGCTGGATGCCGGTCACCGCATTGCCGAGCGACAGGAACTCCTGCGCCTGCTGCAGCCCGATATAGGCAAGAGTCGAGTCGTACTCGAACATCCCGGTGTTGAAGATGCCCGCGACACGAAACCGCTTCATCTTCGGTACCATTCCGAAAGGAGTGATATTGCCCATCGGCGAGACAATGTTCAGTGTGTCTCCAACGAACACGTTAAGATTCTTCGCCAGCTCCTTGCCGATTATCAGTCCCGGCAGAGGCGGTGTTTCCGCGTCGCCGGCCACCGTGCCATCAAGATCGGTGAGCTTCCCTTCCACCAGAGATTTATTCAGATTGGTAACCTGAGCATCGCTACGCGGTTCGATACCCCGCAAAACGACTCCGGAAACATTCGCACCGGTCGAAAGCATAACCTGGCTGTAGACAAATGGTGTTGCCGCAACCACACCGTTGACTCGCTTCAGTTTGTCCATAACGGCCGGATAGTCGCCGATTTCGCCGCTTGTTTTCAGGACCACCACATGCGCGTTGGTGCCGAGGATCTTGTCCTTCAGATCTTCCTCAAAACCGGTCATCACGGCCAGCACGACAATGAGCGCCATGACGCCGAGGGCAACGCCGGCCGTGGAAATGAAGGTTATGATGGAGATAAAGGTGGACTTGCGCTTCGCCCGCAGATAACGCAGCCCGATGAGAAGCTCATAGGCCATTATTTGGCTTCTTTCCTGAGCTGCGGGAATAGAATGACATCCCGGATTGAAGGAGAATCGGTCAGCAGCATCACCAGCCGATCGATACCGATCCCTTCACCCGCTGCGGGAGGCATCCCGTGCTCAAGTGCCCGGATATAATCCTCGTCCATGAAATGGGCCTCTTCGTCACCCTTGTCTTTTGCTTCAACTTGGGCCAGAAAACGCTCCTTTTGGTCGACAGGGTCATTCAATTCGGAAAAAGCGTTGGCAATTTCCCGGCCGTGACAGAACAGCTCAAATCTGTCGACGATATCCGGATTGTTGTCATTTTTCCGGGAAAGAGGTGAGACCTCGGTGGGATAGGAGGTAATAAAGGTCGGCTGGATAAGCTGTGACTCTGCAACCTCTTCGAAAATCTCGGTAATGAGCTTGCCGTACCCCACATCCTCAGGGAGGTCAAGGCCGATGGATTTGGCATAGGTGTAGGCAAGATCCCGGTCTTCAAGTGACTTTGCGTCGATTGTGCCGTATTCGAGGATAGCTTCCTTCACGGTCAGGCGTTTCCAGGGTCTGCGGAAGCTGATCGCTTCCCCCTGGCAGGTAATATCCTGGGTACCGAGAAGCTGGTCGACCACATAGCAGAACAGTTCCTCGGTATAGTCCATCAGGTCGTCGAAGGTTGCGTAGGCCTGATAGAATTCCATCATGGTGAATTCCGGGTTATGGCGAACAGAGATACCTTCATTACGGAAATTCCGATTGATTTCGAACACCTTGTCAAAACCGCCGACAAGAAGCCGTTTCAAGTACAGTTCAGGAGCAATGCGCAGGTACAGCCCTCTGTCCAGGGCATTGTGATAGGTAACAAAAGGCCGGGCGGTTGCGCCACCGGGAATCGGCTGCATCATGGGTGTCTCCACCTCGAGAAAATCATTACGCAGCATGAACTCCCTGATGAGCTGGATGATGCGGGCCCGCTTGATGAAGACGTCTTTCACTTCAGGATTAACGATCAGATCCACATACCGTTGACGGTAACGGGTTTCGACATCGGTCAAACCATGGAATTTTTCCGGCAGGGGCAGAAGAGACTTGGTAAGGAGTCGCAATTCCGTAGCATGGAGAGAGAGTTCGCCGGTCTTGGTGCGGAAAGGACGACCCTTGACACCTATGATATCACCGATATCCAGCGTCTCGAACTCATCGAACGCAGCATCGCCCAGGGTATTTTTCCGCACATACACCTGAAAACGGCCCTTCCTGTCCTGAACCTGGACAAATGCCGCCTTACCAAACGACCGACGGGCAATGATGCGCCCGGCAAGGACAAATGTATCCTCGATATCCTCGGGAATCGACTCCACGTTGCCATAGACTTCAAATAGATCTTCCGAGGTATGCTGCGGCTTGAAATCATTCGGATACGGATTGATCCCCGATTCCCACAGGGCATCAACTTTTCTTCGTCGCTGCAATAAAAGTTCGCTGAGCTCTTCCAATAGTCCAACACCTTTCTGTTCTGCCAGTGAAATATTGCGGAACACACTTAATAAACTCGCAAATTAACCCATTTTATCTCGTTAATCAAGCAAAAAGCTTGTGTCGAAAATTGATCAACGTCCGAGAAACCCGCTACTTACAGGGGATCATCGAGACAGGGTTTGTGAAACTTATCTTGCTGCCCTTCGTTCATAATTTTCATTACAGGAAACTCCGGTTACTGATTGCCAAAGTCGAGCGCAAGCGATTTTCCGGGACGGCAGCCGGGAAAAGACGTCTTCCCGAAATATTCCCCCTGCCAGAAGCCGCGGGCTTCCCCGGAAGGAAGATTTTGACCTGTAGAGTTGCTGAAGGCAAGGGAAAGTGATGGAACCGCCCCCTTGGTCAACTGTTCTTTCGCAAGAGGAAGTCTGTAGGAAGCAATGGCGGCAAAATCTGAAGAAACCCGGTACGGCGACAGGTCGGCGCCCATCGATTCGGCCATGGCGAGGGCAACCACCGTTGTTGAAATGGCAGGTGACGCGACAGGGATCATTGCCCGCACCGTCAATTCGGCATAGCCTTGTCCGCAGAGGCGGAAGTCGTACCGCGGTGTCCACTTGAGGTCTGAAACGAGATAAGCAACCCGCACTTTACCAGCCTGCGTCGACAACCACACCCGTGCGGCAGTCAAGGGAACGGCACGCTTGTCGAGCACGGCGAGTTTATTTTCGACGTCGGCCAAAGACTGACGGGCCTGTCTCCTGGCTGAAGCTATCGAATCCAACTGGGAAAGGGTAAAACGGGTTCCGGTCCGCAGCGTAGCAAGCGGATCGGGGTTGCTCTTGGTTTTTTTAACCGCCCGACCGCTTTGGGATTTGGCCGCAGACTTGAAGATTACTTCCCGTTCGGCAAGGTCTGTCAATCGATCACGCAGCACTTCCCTACGCTCTTCCAGCGCGGCACGCTGCTTGGCGAGCGTTCGATCCGGCGGCAGCGGGACAATCTCGACCCGTTGTATCGCGGTATCGCCGAGCGGTTTGACACGAAGCGATTCGGAAAGTATCGTCGCAGGCAGCGGAACCTCCACTACCCCTTTCCTGGCAGCATATTCCTGCTCGATCCGCGCTCCATCCAGAAAGAGCAACCGGCTCTCGCCGAAAGAGACAGCGGGAAAGCCCCATACGGCGACAAGAAAAATTGTGACAAGAATTCTCATTCGAGCCTCCCGCAGCAACGGGCTATCGCCCGGAAATATCCAGAGGCGCGTTACGCCGTGATCAAGCCAGAATTTTGCACATTTATGCTAAAAATCATTCCGATCGAACAGCTGGCAACATAACGTATCGAAAACTGGCTTTTCTTGTACCGAAAAAACGAACCGCTATTCGCCGACACCACCGAGTCGGAGAATAATTTCCCACTCTTCCCTGGTGACAGGCTGAATGGAAAGCCTGCTCCGGCGGAGCAGTTCCATGCCGGCAAGGAGCGGATGGCGCTTGATTTCTTCCAAGGTTACCTGGCGAACAAATTGATTTCCGCAACGGATATCGACCCGATACCAGATGGGAGAATCAGCAGTGCTTCGGGCATCAAAAGCGTCACTTTCAGGATCAAGGGCGGTAAGGTCGGGATAACCGCCCCGCACCACAACCGCACTGCCGACAACGGCGGGCCGGGCAATATTGCTGTGATAAAACAGCACGCCATCGCCCGGCTGCACCTCGTCCCGCAGAAAATTCCGCGCCTGGTAGTTCCGCACCCCATCCCATGGCTCGGTGCCTTCCGGTCGTTGTTGCAGATCGCTGAACGAAAAACAGGATGGCTCGGATTTAAAAAGCCAGTATTTTCGGGATGATTTCATAACAATCCTGCCATCCCCGTCAGGAGAGGCGATGGAGAAACAGGCCACTCAGCAGTTTCGGCTCGAACCAGGTGGACTTCGGCGGCATGATCTTGCCGGCATCAGCCAGCGACATGAGCTCATCAATGGAGGTCGGATAAAGCGAGAAGGAAACCTGGAACTCGCCGTTGTCCACCAGCCTGACCAATTCTTCCGTGCCACGGCTGCCACCGACGAAATGGATCCGCTGATCGGTACGCGGGTTACGCACGCCAAGAATCGGGCTCAGCAGATGATCTTGGAGGATGGACACATCAAGACGCCCAACGGCATCATCCTCGTCCACAAGTGCCTGCTTGGGTGTCAGAGAATACCATTTTCCCAGCAGATACATACCGAAATCGTGACGCTGGGCAGGAGTAACCGACTCTGATACGGGGGTAATATCGAATTTTTTTCCCACCCGGGCCATGAATTCGGCAATGGTGTATCCGTTCAGATCCTTTACCGCCCGGTTATAGGCCATGACGTTCATTTCGTTGTCCGGAAAAATGACCGTAAGAAAAAAATTATATTCCTCGGAACCGCTATGGTTCGGATTTGCGGCTTTCCGCAAATCCCTGACGCGGCTCGCGGCAGCGCTTCGATGGTGTCCGTCGGCTACATACAGTGTTTCGATCCGGGCAAACTCCTCACCAATCAGGCGGATCACCGCAACATCCGTGACGGCCCACACGGTATGATCGACGGCATCCTCCGTGGTAAAGTCGTACAGCGGTGTCGATCCGGTCTGCCGGGCGATCAGATCGTTGATGACGGGAGAATTCCGGTACACATAGAAAACAGGTTCATCGTTGGCATCAAGATAATCGATGTGGCGAACCCGATCCTCTTCCTTGTCCGCCCTGGTCAGTTCATGCTTCTTGATCAGCCCGCTCTGATAGTCGTCAACGCTTGCACAGGCAACGAGACCGGTCTGAATGACAGAACCCATTTTCTGACGATAGATATAGTAGCGCTCTTCCTGATCCTGAACCAGAGTCTTCCGGGCGACAAAACCCTCGAGGTTATCCTGCCCCTTGCGGTAAACGGTTTCCTCATGGGGATCAGTGTCAACGGGAAGATCTATTTCGGGCCGCGATACATGCAGAAAACTGAGGGGGTTGCCTTCAACCATGGAGCGGGCTTCGGCCACACTCATCACATCATAGGGTGGCGCAGCCACCTGCTTGACAATTTCTTGCACAGGGCGCAATGCCCTGAAGGGTTTAATCAGTGCCATACATACCTTTCTTTCATTCCGTTATCTTTTCCACTACCCTATTGCCGTCAATCATCGGACCACGCGGCGCGGCAGCAAAATTTTCTTAAAAATACCTGCGGGCTCCAATGAATTTCTTGAAATAGCCGTTACCCTGCAACGGTGAAATCTTTATATCGTCGCCGCGGCGGGGAGCATGAACAAAATGGTTGTTTCCCACGTAAAGTCCCACGTGGGAAATTTTGTCGTCCGAGGAACCGAAAAAAACCAGATCGCCGTCGACCAGCTCTTCAACCCCTACCCTTCGCCCAACCCTGAACTGCTCGGCCGAAGTGCGGGGGATATTGACACCGCAGAGATTATAGACCGCCCGGACAAAACCGCTGCAATCCATGCCGTCCACAACCGTGTTGCCACCCCACTGATAGGGAATGCCGATGAATCTTTCGGCGGTGCGAGCGGCGATATATCCCATATCGTCACGACTCTGTTTGCGGACCGGCTTTTCGACATGAGCAGAAGTGACCGGCTCGCTTTCCAGCACAAGGGGTTTCTTCAGCGGAGCTGCGACAAAGAACGAATCAATGCCAAGCTGTCCGACGATTTTCTTTGCCGCACTTTTGGCTGCCCGGCGACTCGGAAAATCTCCGAACCTGACGGCAAACAGTCCGCTTTCCTTTTTAAAATAGAAAGCATCGACTCCCTGGTCCTGAAGTTTTGCCGTAAGTCTTTCGGCGTTTTTCACCTCGGAAAAGGCGCCCACCTGGATCGAATAGCCCAGTTTGGTAATTCCGCCGGCAACGGGCGTTGCACAGCCGTATCCGGCAAGCATCACCAACAGGCCAAGAGTCAATATGAAACAACGAAAAGTCATTACGACGTCCCCTCCTGATCATTCCTCCTGACACCCATCAGGAAGGCAACGACGAACTCGTCCAGGTCTCCGTTGAGAACCGCGTCGGTATTTCCGGTTTCGACACCGGTCCGCAAATCCTTGACCATCCGGTAGGGATGCAGGACATAGGAGCGGATCTGGCTCCCCCAGCCGATTTCTTTCTTCTCTCCCCCGATCTCCGAAACCTTTGCCGCCCGCTCTTCCAGCTCACGCTCATACAGTTTTGCCCGCAGCATCCGCATGGCGGTTGCCTTGTTCATGTGCTGGCTGCGCTCATTCTGGCAGGCGGCCACGAGTCCGGTCGGCAGATGGGTAATCCGGACCGCAGAGTCGGTGACATTGACATGCTGGCCTCCGGCCCCTCCGGAGCGGTAGGTATCGATCCGGAGATCGGCATCGGAGATCGATACCTCGATATCGTCGTCAATCTCGGGAAAAACAAAGACCGAGGCAAAGGAGGTATGGCGACGGGCATTCCCGTCAAAGGGAGAAAGGCGGACCAGTCGATGAATGCCGGCCTCTGCCTTCAGGTAACCGTAGCCGTATTCGCCATCGACGGTAAAGGTAACCCCCTTGATGCCCGCCTCGTCGCCGGCCTGGCACTCGGTGATTTCCGTGCGCCAGCCTCTCTTTTCGCAGAAACGGAGATACATTCGCAGCAGCATCTCCGCCCAATCCTGCGCCTCGGTCCCGCCGGCTCCGGCGGTAATGGAAACGAAACAGGAGTTCCTGTCATGGGGACCGGACAGCATTTTCTGAAATTCAGCCTGACGAACCCGCTCCTCCAGACCGTCATTGAGAAGTTTCACTTCGGCCAGGGTCTCCTCGTCCTCAACCTCGCCCCCCAACTCAATGAGAATCTTGATATCTTCCACGTCGCGCACCAGGCGGTCCCAGCCATCGACAAGTTTCTCCAGACAGGTACGTTCCTTGAGAATTTTCTGGGCGGCATCGCCGTCATCCCAGAAGTCAGGGGCAGCGATGCGCGCCTCCATCTCCTGGATATCCTCCCTTTTCCGATCTATGTCAAAGAGACCCCCGGAGAGCGACAATACGTTTTTCCAGGTCTTCCATGCGTGCAATTTCTTCTCTGAACATTTTTTCTCCTTCGTGTATGGGTATGGATTCGCAATAGATACAAGGATCGAACAGCCCTGTCGTGTCCGGATCAATAACCCGACATGCAAGGGTACCAGGCTACGGGTCGTACCCGAACCCACTCTCTTGCGGAAAGCGGAAAGGGCGGGTCAGTCCGCACGGCCGGCGATATGCGGACAGTTCGTCACTGCTTGCTGTCGCTGTCCGGTACGCGTACCGATGCTTTCCTGAAACAAAGCGCTGCTATGGCTAGCGAGATAACAAGACAAAAGATTGCAAAAACATCGCCGATGCGGGTGTAGACCGTACCACCCTCGGCCAGCAGCACTTCTCCGGTGAGATACCCCTCTTCAAAAAGGGCCGTCTGCCGTACAATATGTCCCCGTTTATCAATGATAGCCGTAATTCCGGTGTTTGCAGCCCTGACCAGAGGCACACCGTTCTCAACTGCCCGGAACACCGCCATGGACAGGTGTTGATAAGGAGCCGAGGACCTTCCGTACCAGCCGTCGTTGGTAATATTGACCAGCAACTGAGCTCCCTCACGGACATAGCGTCGTGCCAGGTCGGGAAAAATCCCCTCGAAACAGACCAGCACGCCAACCTTGCCTTTGCCCGGGTCAAGGGTGACAATGGCGTCTCCGGAAGAAAAATCTCCGACACCAACCACCAATTTATGCACAAAGGGCAGCAATTTCG
>JAQUHN010000029.1 GCA_028683555.1 Geobacteraceae bacterium
CCATCATCAAGAGCGTGGAGAAGACGGGCCGGCTGGTAATCGTGGACGAAAGCAATCCGCGTTGCAGCATGGCAAGCGACATTTCGGCGAAGATTGCCCAGGATGCATTCAAGGCAGTCAAGTCGCCAATCCAGATGGTAACGGCACCCCATACGCCGTCACCCTTCAGCGGTGCGCTGGAAGATCTTTACCTCCCCAGCCCGGCTAAGATTGAAGCTGCAGTAAAAGCAACTATGTAATAAAAATGGTGGGGGAGTCACAGCGGCTCCCCCATCTCCCAAGGAAGACCGTTCCAGACTACTAGGGGTGAGACTCCCCGTGACCAGTAGGAAATGGAGAGTGGTAATGCAGCAAACCCTTGAAAAAAACAACTATGAGGAAACCAAGCCGCAAGAATCCACTGCTGGGGAAGCACGGAAAAGCATGAAAAAACCGGACTGGCTGCGGGCACGTTATTCCTGCTGCCCAGAGGTCGATTCGATACGGCGCATCCTCCGTGAGAACAAGCTCCACACCGTGTGCGAAGAGGCAACCTGTCCCAACCTCGGAGAGTGCTTCAGGCAGGGAACAGCAACGTTTCTCATTCTTGGTGATACCTGTACCAGGAACTGTCCTTTTTGCGATGTAAACCATGGTGTTCCCCTGCCTCCGGACGTGAATGAACCTGCCGGTCTGGCGCGCGCTGTCGCCGCCATGGGGCTTCGTTATGTGGTAATTACCTCGGTTACTCGTGATGATCTGCCGGACGGTGGCGCCGGCCAGTATGCGAACTGTATTGCCATGCTGCGGAGCGGAAATCCTGAGCTTCGCATAGAAATCCTGGTCCCGGATTTCCGTGGCAGCGAAAATGAGGCTCTGGCTATTCTCAGCATTAACAGGCCGGATGTTTTTAATCATAACCTGGAAACCGTTCGGCGTCTTTATCCGCAAGTCCGTCCGAGTGCTGACTACGCTGCGTCCCTTGATCTGCTGCGCAGGTATAAGGAGCTGAATGCCATGGTGCCGACTAAATCCGGAATCATGCTCGGGTTTGGCGAAAGGCGGGAGGAAGTGTTCGAAGCAATGCAGGATCTGCGGGATCACGGTTGCGACATGCTGACATTGGGTCAGTATCTGCGGCCAAGCGTCCGGCATCTGCCGGTGGTGCGCTATGTGCCGCCGGAAGAGTTTTCCGATTATCGTGAAGTTGGGTTGACCATGGGGTTTTCCCATATAGAGGCCGGTCCATTGGTCAGGTCATCCTATCATGCCGCCGAACAGGCGGAGCAGGGCATCCATTGAGAGAAATCCCGGCAAAGGGCGGGGTGTAACCACCCTCTCCGGTTCATATCTGATGTTGGTTCCATAAATACTGCATGAGAAAGGTACTGATTATGAGTGAGGAAATTTTTGATCTGATAGTTATCGGCGCCGGTCCCGGTGGCTACGTGGGCGCGATCCGTTCTTCCCAGTTAGGGCAGAAGGTGCTTGTTGTTGAGCAGCGCCCCACCATGGGTGGTGTATGCCTCAATGAGGGCTGTATTCCCAGCAAAGCGCTGCTTGATTCCAGTGAACATTTTGCCTTGGCGCGCGATAAGTTCGCCAGTCATGGCATCGAAATAAATCCGCCGACCATGAACGTGGCCAAGATGGTGTCGCGCAAGGAAGATGTGGTCAAGAAGCTTACCGACGGGATAGCCTACCTGTTGAAGAAAAACAAGGTTCAGGTCATCAAGGGCAGCGGTATGCTGACCGCCCCGCAGGGTGACGGTGTCCACCGGGTCGAGGTTTCCCAGAACGGAACGGTTACGGTTGTCTCTGCCAAGCGGGTTCTCCTCGCCACCGGCGGCGTTCCGGTGGAAGTGCCGAGCATGCCCTTTGACGGGGACCTGGTTGTCAGTTCCAAGGAGGCGCTCTGTTTTACTTCCGTTCCCGCACATCTGGTCATCATCGGTGCCGGTTACATCGGACTGGAACTGGGCTCGGTCTGGAGGCGGCTCGGCGCCAAGGTGACGGTTGTCGAGATGCTGCCGAAGATGCTGCCCTTTACCGATGTGGAAGTAACGGACGCGCTGATGAAGGTCCTGAAAAAACAGGGTATCGAATTCCGCATGGGCACCCAGGTGACCGGGTTGGAGAAAAAGAACGGCAAGGCTGTATTGCAGCTGAAGGCAGGCGAAAAGACCGAGGAACTGGAGTGCGACAAGGTTCTGGTGGCGGTTGGCAGGAAACCTGTTTTGACCGGTCTCGGCCTGGAAGCGGCGGGCGTTGCAAACAACGGCAACGGCAGGATCGCGGTGAACGAGAATTACGAAACTTCGGTGCCGGGCATCTACGCCATTGGCGACATCGTTCCGGGTCCGCTCCTTGCCCATAAGGCATCCGAAGAGGCGGTCGTTTTTGCCGAGCGCCTTGCAGGCAAGGATGTCTCGGTCAATTACGAGACTATTCCCGGCATTGCCTATACCTGGCCTGAAGCCGCTTCCGTCGGCGAGACCGAACAGTCTCTCAAAGAGGAAGGCATTCCGTACGCTGCCGGCAGATTCCCCTTCATGGCCAATGGCCGAGCCCGCTGCATGGACGAGACAGAAGGTTTCGTCAAAATCCTGGCCCATAAGGAAACCGATAAGGTACTCGGTGTGCATATCGTCGGACCCAGGGTTTCGGAAATGATCGCTGAAGCGGTTGCGGTGATGTGTTACGGTGGCACGGCCCATGATATCGGGGCCATGTTCCATGCCCATCCGACTTTGGCTGAAGCGGTCAAGGAAGCGGCACTTGACGTCCATAAGGCGGTAATTCACGCCTGATCATCTCGCTACCGGCACTCCCCTGACTCCCGGGGAGTGCCGCGGTGCGAAGTGCGCCCGCAGTCAGTTGGGTTACTGCTGCCCAACGTGTTGGCGAAGGATATGCGAGAGCCCTGCGCAGAGAAATATAGAGGTTATGCATGGTAATTGAGGATCTCGGAATTGTCGGCTATCAGGACGCGTATCGACTGCAGGAAGACCTGGTTGCGGATGTGTTCCGTAACGAGCGCAAGGAACGGCTGCTCCTGCTGGAACACCCTCCGGTCTATACCATTGGTAGGGGCGGAGACAGCGGCAATGTGCTTGATCCTGCCATTGATGTCGTGCGTATCAATCGGGGGGGGGACATTACCTTCCATGGCCCCGGCCAGCTGGTCGGGTACCCGATACTTCGATTGGGCCGACGAGGTAAGGACCTGCGCCACTACCTGCGTTTTCTGGAGGAAGTCATCATTTGCGTGGCTGGTGACTTCGGCGTTGCTTCCTACCGCGTGCCCGGTCGTACCGGGGTTTGGACGGAGCGGGGCAAACTTGCTTCCATCGGTGTTGCCGTTCGCCACTGGGTGACAATGCACGGTTTTGCCCTGAACGTGAATACCGACCTTTCTTTTTTTCAGCGGATACATCCCTGCGGCATCATCGGCTGTCCTGTCACGTCCCTCAGTGAGTTGTGCGGTAGTCATGTGTCGATGCATGAAGTTAAGGCACGGTTTATCGTTCACTTCACGGAACGCCTCGATGCATGGCTCCCGTTGGATGCCGATGTTCTTGAAGAAGTGAGAGCAACTGCCTAGTTGTCTGCAGGTCAGAATTCAGCTGTTGCGCTAGCGGAAAAAGTCTGGATTTTTACCTTAGATCGGTTTGTGCGCAAGCAGTAGTCTTTTTCCATAGACACCGCTCCCAATCCGGTAATAAGCATTTCAGGCCGGATAGTTTTGTGTTGGGCGGGTACGGAAAGAGCAAGTTTCTCAACTCCCGGATCATCCCAGCAGCAATTAATCCCTTGATAACGAAATATAAAATAGTATATAACGAATGTGTCTGCGGTAGCTCTCCTCTCCGCCTTCGTGGGAGTCAGAGCGTCTCGTGTTCGTTAGGTACCATTCCCGCCTGTTTTCGACATGTTCCGGATTTTTTCCAGAGACAGACATGCAGAGAAACGGCTGTCGACTTTTCCAGGCAGCCTCCCTCGAAATATGAGCGGCAGCATGGGGAAAATGTGTTTCTCTGGTCGTGGTAGTGCGTTTTTCGCACGGGGCATTTCAACCAAGGAGGTAGTGATGCAATTTTACCATTCGCGAGAGTATCTTAACCAGGGTGATGTTGTTGAGTTGACGAGTGACAACTCATGCAATTTTCTCTTAACCGATGACGAGAATTTCGCGTTGTACAAAGAGGGTGAGGTGTTTGGCTATTATGGTGGTCATTTCAGCACTTTTCCCGCCCGGATAAAGGCTCCGGTTGCGGGAGAGTGGAATATTACCATCGATTCGCCTGACGGAAAGACCGATTTTACCTACAGCCTGCGCACCATCAGGTGACCTCGGCACTACTTGCGCAAAGAGGAACCCGCGGTGTGGTTTCGTGGGTTGGACCGGCAACGACTCCTCCATAACGGGGCAGGGGGACGCAGTTCCCCCTGCTTGTACTGGCAGTCGATGGTTTCTTCTCAGTATAAAGAGTACTTCGCCACCTGCTTGAGGGAGAAAACAACCAGGCCGCAGTAATGGGGAAGATAATGTTAGAATACGACATTGGCACAAAACTGAAAAAACTTCGTTTGAGCAAAAAAATGACGCTGAAAAACATTGCCGAGCAGGTTGGTTGTTCTATCGCGCTTTTGTCACAGATCGAAAACAATAATATTTCACCTCCTATCGCAACGCTTTCCAAGCTGTCGAAGGTTCTAGAATTCAAGCTCGGTTCCCTGTTCGATCATGAGGAAGATTTACGCTTTGAGGTAGTCAGGAAGGGACAGAAGAAAAATTCGTCCCGCTTCATCCCGATACGGAATAAGAAGTATCCCCATTTCCACGAACCATATTTTCGCAAATTGCATAATAAAAAGATGACGCCTTACCTGATCAATCTGTGCGCTGATATCCCGGACACCACGAGCTTCAGCCATGAAGGAGAATCTTTTATCTATGTAGTGCATGGGCATCTGGAACTTTTTCTGGATTCCCAGCAGATCGATCTTGAAGAGGGCGACAGTATTTACTTTGATACGTCCCTGACGCACCGTTATCGGTGCAAAAATGGTACGACAGCTACGATTCTTGAGCTGAGGGCAGCTTCCTAGTTGGTTTTCATCCGGAAACGGTTCTTTTTCGCCCTGGCTGTGTCAATCCGCGGGCTTGCTTGTGCGGCGTACCTGGGTACGCCTCCGCGCAACTCCTTGATTTTGACTCGTCCGGAGGACTCGCCCTACGGACAGCCTTCGCTGTCAACTTTTGCAGGCAAAAGTTTCTTGCCAGGACAAAAAATCCCTCGTATCCGAATTGAAAACCAATAGTTTCAAATCCGGGGTTTCCGGATGGAAACTAGTTGGTGGTTGAGACTGGCACTGATGCGGTACTACCCACACTCAAAAAATAAATACCCGTCAATTTTTCCCCAAAAAAGAAAATCTCCTTTGTTTGCCGAGGTTTCCTTATCCTTTTCTCCTCCATTATTCCAGAGTACGTTTCTTCACTGTGGGCCGTTACGCTCGAGGCTCTATACTTTCCCTGATTGCATTGCTTGTGTCGTGCCGACTGGCCACCTTCGTTTGTTGAGGCTGGCAGATATTTGAACTGGTGAATTGTTTATGTCGGCGTTCTTCTGCGGTGGTTTGGATATGGTACCGACGCTCCGGGCGCTGTTGACCCATTGAGAAAGGGGTGAACAGGTGGCAGTTTCTAGAAGAATATTCCCGCTGACAAGATCGTGAAGTGTTCCGCAAAAAATACTTATGGTAAAATGTAGCAACACCTGTTACATCCCTGTTGGTGTTTTGCCAACCCGGTTCTTCGAAACGGCAGGATACTTTAGTTTGTGCAGGAGGAGGGCTGATGATGAGCAGTGACTGTACCGAGACCAAGGGACTGGATTGTACCAAAACTACTCTGGCAGTATTGATTATCCTGTCACTGGTCGTCGGGTGTTTCTGGGTTCTCCGACCGTTTCTAACCGGGATACTCTGGGCAGTGATAACTGTTGTGGCAACCTGGCCACTGTTACTGCGGCTGGAGACATTGTTCCACGGTCGGCGCTGGGTGGCGGTAACGGTCATGACAACGGCACTGTTGATGGTCTTTGTCTTGCCCGTTTCGGTGGCGGTTGTGGAAATCATTGACCGGAGCGACAATATTGTTTCCTGGGTCGGTTCTCTTTCTGCTTTTACCCTGCCACCACCGCCGGAGTGGCTGATAAAGATTCCCCTGACCGGCCCTCGCCTTATGGCGCGCTGGCAGGAACTTGCCGCACTGCATTCTGACGAACTGTCGTTGCGCCTTGCGCCTTATGCCGGAAAGCTCGTGACCTGGTTTGCTGCTCGCGCCGGCAGCCTCGGGGTGATGTTCGTCAATTTCTTTCTAACCGTAATTTTTGCGGCAGTCTTCTATGCTCAAGGGGAAGGCATTTCGCTCACGGTATGCAGACTTGCCACCCGCCTTGCGGGACCGCGTGGCGAGGAGACGGTGCTGCTTGCCGCACGGGCGGTACGAGGCGTTGCGCTCGGGGTTGTTGTAACCGCCCTCGTCCAGTCTTTCCTCGGCGGAACCGGTCTGCTGATCACCGGTGTTCCGGTTGCGTTATTCCTGACCGGCATTATGTTTATCCTCTGTGTCGCCCAGATTGGCCCGTCTCTGGTGATGATTCCCTCCATCATCTGGCTGTTCTGGACCGATGAACCCCTGTGGGGGACGATTCTTGTTATCTGGACAGTCCCCGTAATCCTGCTTGACAACTTCTTGCGCCCCATGCTGATCAGGAAGGGTGCAGACCTCCCGCTGACGCTGATTTTCGTGGGGGTTATCGGAGGGCTCATCGCATTCGGGGTAGTGGGGCTTTTTATTGGCCCGGTGATTCTGGCCGTTGCTTTCACCCTGCTTCGGTCGTGGGTCGGGGGAGATCCTGGTGAGACCGTGCAGGGTTTCCAGGCTCCCGGATAAAGAGGGCAGGTGCATTCATGGGCTTGACTAAACAGATATACAGCCATATCGCTCGCAGGACTGCTTCGACCCTGCCGGTTTTTCAGTGGCTTCCCCGCTATCGCCGGGAATGGCTTCGCCTTGACTGTCTCGCCGGGCTTACCTTGGCCGCCTATGCCGTACCCGTATCGCTGGCCTATGCTTCTCTGGCGGGACTGCCTTCGCAGGCCGGCCTTTACTGCTACCTCATTGGCGGCATTGTCTACGCCCTGTTCGGTACTTCGCGACAGATCGCCGTTGGTCCCACTTCGGCCATTTCAATCCTGATCGGTTCCGCAATTGGTGCTATGGTGCTCGGTGGCAGCCAATACCAGGCGAATCTTGCTATGTTTACGGCACTCTTGGCTGGCGGGATCGGCATCATTGCCTGGATGCTGCAGTTGGGAAGCGTCGTCAGTTTCGTCTCGGAGACGATCCTCAGCGGTTTCAAGGTCGGGGCCGGGCTGGTCATCGCCTCAACCCAGGTGCCGAAATTGTTCGGCATGAGCAGCAGCGGGAATGAGTTTTTTGAATCAATTGCCGGCCTTGTCCGGCATCTTGGCGACATCAACCTTCCCTCTCTGGCGGTCGGTATCGTAAGTCTTGTCCTGATTCTGCTTGGGGAGCGATTTCTTTCCGGCCGACCGGTAGCACTTGGTGTGCTTGTTCTTTCCGTGGTTGTGATGTTTCTGTTTCCCCTTGCCGACCTAGGGGTAAAGACTGTCGGCAGTATCCAGCCCGGCTTCCCCCACCTGGGATTGCCCGCCGTGAGCCTTGCCGATGCGAACGGCCTGTTGGGGCTTGCCTTGGCCTGTTTCCTCCTTTCATACGTGGAGAGTATTTCGGTGGCTCGGACCTTTGGCATAAAGAACCGCTACCCGGTAAATGCCAACCAGGAACTTCTTGCGCTGGGTGTCGCCAACCTTGCGGCCGGACTGGCAAGCGGCTATCCGCTGGCAGGGGGGATGTCGCAATCCGCGGTTAATGATAAAGCTGGCGCACGAACGCCGCTTTCGTTGGTTTTTGCGTCGTGTGCCATTGCCGTGGTGCTGCTTTTCCTCACCGGGTTCATGGCGAATCTTCCCCAGCCGGTTCTGGCGGCCGTGGTGCTCGTTGCCATCAAGGATCTGATACGGCTGAAGGAGTTGCGTCACCTGAAACAGGTAAGCAAGGTTGAATTCTACACGGCAATGGCCGCTGTGGTCGGCGTGTTGCTGTTCGGTATCTTGAAGGGTATCCTGCTCGCGGCGCTTTTTTCGATCATACTCATGATTAAACAGACAGCTCATCCCCGTATTACGGCTCTCGGCCGCTTTGCCGGCAGTGACCGGTTCGGCGAGACTTCCCGTTATCCCAATGTCGAGCGGATTCCCGGCGTTCTCGCCCTAAGGGTAGAGGCGGCATTCCTGTACTTTAATGTACAGAATATAAAGGAGGAAATCCTGCGCATGATTAATTTACAGATTCCTTCGGTGAGACTGGTTGTTATCGATCTTTCCACCTCTCCGTACGTGGATCTTGCCGGTGCACGGATGCTGACCGAGTTGCATGATCAATTGGCGGAAAAGGGAATTAGCCTGAAGCTGGCCGAGATGCATGGTGGCGTTCGCGATCTGTTGCAGGCCGAAGGGCTGATCCAGCGACTGGGAGGGTTTGATCGCAGAATGAGTATTGCCGATCTGATCGAGCACTAGCGGCAGGGGCTTCCTGCAGCAAGCAGGAATAGCGATACCGAGGGGGGACGATGAACGGCGAAAACGGCGGCGGCAAAAACTGCTGTTCGGGACCGGTTCCCGGACCAGGGACAATTCTTTGCTGGGCCCTTGTGTTCCTTTTGCTGAGCGGGTGTGCATTCCCGCCCTTTGCCCGGCTGAATTCCAACTTGCGCGCCATGAAAGAGACTTCCTACCTTACCGGCACTGTTACCCAGCGGTCAAGGGAACAGCCCCGGGTGATCGTGGCGCTCTACGAGGGATCCGACCAGGGTGGCGAGCTGATTACCTCCACCAGTGTGGAAACAGTCGGCTACTTTGCTTTCACTGTCCCACGAGGCGGCGAGTACTGCCTCGCGGCGTTCGAGGACCGGAACGGCAACGGCTTTTATGAACCGGGCGAACCTTCCGCTGTGGCGTGTGGCGAAGAACGGGTCAAGATACCGAAGGATACCCGGATCGTTCGTTTAGACCTGGCCCTTGATCCTCTGCAACAGCTGCCAAAACTGCTGGCAAAGCAGATTGCGATTGCCGTGCCCGATGAGAAAAACTGCATCCATGTTGCTTTTGGCGAGATTGCGGAGCTGAGCGACCCCAAATTTTCCCCGGAATATGGCAAGAAAGGCCTCTGGGCACCGTTTGATTTTCTTGCTGAAGCCGGGATTGGCGTGTATTTCCTTGAGCCCTACGATCAGCAGAAAATGCCGGTCCTTTTCATCAACGGCGCCGGCGGTTGTCCGCGGGATTGGGCATATTTCATCGATAACCTGGACAGGAGCCGTTTTCAGCCGTGGTTCTTTTTCTATCCTTCGGGCGAGCGTCTTGGCAACCTGGCCAACGTCCTGAACGATATCATTCGACAGCTTCAGCAACGGTATGGTTTTTCCGGGCTGTATGTTACTGCCCACAGTATGGGTGGTCTTATCGGCAGGGATTTTATCCTGAAACAACTTGTGGGGGGCGCTCCCTTGGCACACTGGTTTATTTCGCTGTCCACCCCATGGAGTGGTCTGGAATCGGCAAAACTGGGCGTAACGTTCGCTCCTGCGGCGGTGCCCTGTTGGTATGATATCCAGGCCGGAAGTCCCTATCTCGACGAATTGTTTCAACGCCGACTGGCCCCGGAGGTCGCAAGTTTCCTCTTGTTCAGCTATCGTGGGGACCGCAACCCCCTGTCGGAGAACAACGATGGAATTGTCACGCTGAAAAGCCAGCTGAGATGGGAGGCGCAGGCGGATTCGGTCAAGATCTATGGTTTTAATCAGGATCACGATACGATCCTGGTCAATCGCGACGTGTTTGATGCCTTTATGCTGATTCTGGACGGTACTGAAATGGGTGGCGTTGCACGAAAGTAAACAGCGAGCGCCAGTCATGGATGGCGGGAAGCTAGGATGCTCGGTCCTGGTGAAATTTTCTTGTTCAAAAAAAGAAGGGGTACGGCAGTTGCCGTACCCCTTCTTTTTTACCAATCCTGTTTCCCGGGAACTAGAACTTGCCCAGGAGCGGAACGATCAGCAGCGAAACGATATTGATGATCTTGATCATCGGGTTTACCGCCGGGCCGGCTGTGTCCTTGTACGGGTCGCCGACGGTGTCGCCGGTTACTGCCGCCTTGTGGGCTTCGCCACCCTTGCCGCCGTGGAAACCGTCTTCGATCAGCTTCTTGGCGTTATCCCAGGCGCCGCCGCCGGTGGTCATGGAAATGGCAACGAAGATACCGGTTACGATGGTACCGACGATCACGCCGCCCAGAGCCTTGGGGCCGAGCGTAAAGCCGACGATGACCGGTGCAGCAATCGGAATGAGGCCGGGAAGGACCATTGCCTTCAGTGCTGACTTGGTGACGATGTCAACACAGGTTGCATAGTCCGGCTTGCCGGTGCCTTCCATGATTCCGGGTATTTCACGGAACTGGCGACGAACTTCGGTAACAACCGATCCGCCCGCCTTGCCGACTGCTTCCATGCAGAGTGCTGCGAAGTAGTAAGGCAGCATGCCGCCGATGAAGAGGCCAACGATGATGTAGGGGTCGGACAGGGAGAAGTCGATGGATTGACCGACCAGCCTCAGTTCGTCAACATACGAGGTGAAAAGGATGACTGCGGCCAAGCCGGCGGAGCCGATGGCATAACCCTTGGTAACCGCTTTGGTGGTATTGCCGACAGCGTCGAGCGGATCGGTGACGGCACGAACTGAATCGTCAAGTTCGGCCATTTCGGCGATGCCGCCGGCGTTGTCGGTGATCGGGCCATAGGCGTCCATGGCCACGACGATGCCGGTAAGGGAGAGCATGGAAACGGCAGCGATGGCAATGCCGTAAACGCCTGCAAAGTTGAAGGCAACGATAATGCCGGCAGAGATCACGATGACCGGCAGGGCGGTGGATTTCATGGAGATGCCGAGGCCGGCAATGATGTTGGTTGCATGGCCGGTGGTGGAGGCTTCAGCGATGTGTTTGACCGGACCATACTCGGTCGCGGTGTAGTACTCGGTGATCCAGAAAATGGCTCCGGTAACCACCAGGCCGACGACTGCGGAAATGAAGATATTCATTGCCGAATAACCGGTGGGGTTGCCTGCCGGGAACATCTGTACGGTTACGAAATAGAAAGCTATCGAGGCCAGCACGCCGGAGGCGATCAGACCTTTGTAAAGGGCGCCCATGATCTTCTGGCTGCTGCCCAGCTTGACAAAGAAGGTGCCGATAATGGAAGCGATAATGGAGATGCCGCCAAGAATCAACGGGTAGCTGACGGCGCCGGCGAAATTGTTGAATGCGATAGCACCCAGCAGCATTGCGGCGATCAGGGTAACGGCGTAGGTTTCGAAAAGGTCGGCTGCCATACCGGCGCAGTCACCGACGTTATCGCCCACGTTGTCGGCGATAACCGCGGGGTTGCGCGGATCGTCTTCGGGAATTCCTGCTTCGACTTTACCGACCAGGTCGGCGCCAACGTCAGCACCCTTGGTGAAGATGCCGCCGCCGAGACGGGCAAAGATGGAGATCAGCGAACCACCGAAGCCGAGGCCGATCAGTTGGGTGACGACATCTTTTACCGAAGCTTCCGGCATGAGTTGCTGCAGCACCATGTAGTAACCGGCAACGCCCAGCAGTCCCAGGCCGACTACCAACATGCCGGTAATCGCGCCGCCCCTGAAAGCGACGTTGAGGGCCTTGTGAATCCCGGACTTGGCTGCTTCGGTCGTCCTGATATTGGCGCGGACCGAGACGAACATGCCGATGAAACCGGTCAGTCCGGAAAAAATTGCGCCGACGGCAAAACCGATTGCAGTCTTCGGACCAAGGGTGAAGAAGAGCAGGGCGAACATTATCACGCCGACCACGGCGATAATGGAGTACTGGCGCTTCATGTAAGCGCCGGCGCCTTCCTGGATCGCCGCAGCGATTTCCTTCATGCGATCACTCCCTTGGGGGAGCTTGAGGATCCAGGTGGCCGAAATGAGACCATAAGCCACTGCCGCCACGGCACAAGCCAGGGCGAATACTACTGCGTACTGTTCCATGCAAAAAACCTCCTTATATTTAGCCCTGAAAGGCTGGAATTGATGACATATTTATTCATCATATAAGCGCCAATTAGTTATAGGAAAAGCACCTGTTTGTCAACCTGAAAGTGATGGCGTTTTCTCTCGTGCCACTCCAGGCTTGCGCTTTTTGACTACATTCCTATAGTATGAAATTGTAATCATACTTCGATCTCCCGACGAACCGGTTCCTTTTCTATTGGGGGGATACTCTTTCATGATCCGTTGCTGGCGGATTTGGCACACCGTGCAGCGTCCCTGGACTGTGGCGCCGAACGGAAATGGAGTTTAGATGCTGGAAGCGAGAATCTTGGCTGAATTGCGGAAAATAGCGGGAAATATCAATGTGGCAACCGAACCGCAGGACCTGGTTTGTTACTCCTATGACGCCACCCAGATGGAATATCTGCCGGATGCCATTGTCTTTCCGGCAAATGCCACTGAAGTGTCTGCTATTCTTCGTCTGGCAAACCGGGAGCGGCTTGCGGTTTTCCCCCGCGGTGCGGGGAGCGGTTTCTCCGGCGGTAGTCTGCCGAAGGGTGGCGGCATCGTTCTGGTCACCACCCGGATGAATAAAATTCTTTCGATCGATACGGACAACCTGGTTGCCGTTGTGGAGCCTGGGGTCATCACCGGCGATCTGCAGGATGCGGTGGAAAAAGAAGGGCTTTTTTATCCTCCGGATCCTGCTTCGCTCAGGTTTTCCACCCTTGGCGGGAACGTTGCAGAGTGCGCCGGTGGCCCGCGTGCGGTTAAATACGGGGTTACCAAGGACTTTGTGCTCGGCTTGGAGGTTGTTCTTCCCACCGGCGATATCATTACCACCGGCGGTAAAACAGTCAAAGGCGTTGTCGGCTATGACCTGACGAAACTTTTGTGTGGCAGCGAAGGTACTCTCGGCATTATCACCCGTATTATCGTCCGCCTGCTGCCTCTTCCCGAAACGCGCAAGACCATGCTTGCGGTGTTCGATTCCATCGAGGGTGCTGCCGCAGCGGTAGCAACGATCATTCGCGGCAGGATTATTCCGACTACCCTGGAATTTATGGATCATTCGGCACTGAAATGCGTCGAAAGCCAGTTCAGTCTCGGAATCTCTGCAGCAGCGGAGGCGGTGCTGATCATTGAGTTGGATGGTGAAAGGGATGTGGTGGAGAAGCAGACTGCGCGGATCGGCCAGTTGATACGACCCCTCGGCCTGATCGATTTCAAGCCCGCAGCCACTGCCGCCGAAGCGGAAGAGCTGTGGAAGGCCCGGCGGCTCATGTCACCGGCACTGAAAAAGGTGAATCCGGACAAGATCAATGAAGATATCGTGGTTCCCCGGAGCCGGGTACCGGACATCATCCGCAGAATTGAGGCAATCAGGGAGAAGTATGGAATCCCCATTGTAAACTTCGGCCATGCCGGCGATGGCAATATCCATGTGAATATCATGATTGACCGGAGCATTCCCGGTGAGAGCGACAAAGCCGAGGAAGCGGTGCGGGAGATCTTTCAGGCGACCCTGGACATGGGCGGTACCATGTCGGGCGAACATGGTGTCGGCCTCAGCAAGGCACCCTATATTCCCCTGGAACTCTCGCCGGAGCAGATTGCCGCAATGAAGGCGATCAAGCATGCCTTGGATCCGAACAATATCCTTAATCCGGGAAAGATTTTTCCCGAATAACCGAGCGGAGCAGCATTAACTGCGACCCGTAACTGAAAACTGACAGCCAACAACTCAAAATCGTCTTTTTATGGACCCTCTCAAACGTTTGGAACAAGAAATCAAGAAATGCGTGAAGTGCGGAGCCTGTCGGGCCTATTGCCCGGTGTTCTCTGTTACCGGCCGCGAGCCTGTTTCCGCCCGGGGCAAGGTTGCCCTGGCACGCGCGGCCCTGTCCGGAGACATCCGCCTGGATGCCCGCACCCGGTCCGACATGTCGAAGTGCCTCCTGTGCGGCAAATGTGTGGAGAAGTGTGCCAATGAGGTCCCCACCGACCTGATCGTTCTGGCAGCGCGGGAGGCCCTGGCTCGCAAGCAAGGAAAAACCCTTTTTCACCGGATGATGGGTTTCCTGCTGCGCAATCGTACCCTGCTGACCGGCGGTGCTTCACTGGTATCCCTGTTGACGCCGCTGTTGTTTCGCCGAATTCCCGCCAGTTCGGGACTGCGGCTCCGTTTTCCGCTGCCGTTTGTCGGCGGTCGGCGGCATGTGCCGAAATTAGCGGCCAAGCCATTCCTGGCAAGGCATTCCGAGGTTATCCCGGGAGAACCCGGAAAGCCTCGGATCGTTTACTTCGTCGGCTGTATGACGAACTTCATCTATCCGGAGATCGGTGAAGCTGCTGTCGCGCTGCTGAAAAGTCTCGGCTGCACTATTATTATTCCGAGTGATCAGCAATGCTGCGGTTTTCCGGCATTGTCCGGGGGCGATATGGATACTTTTCGGGAACTTGCGGAAAAAAACCTATCCGCGCTGGAAAGCCATGCTCCCGATTACATCATGACCGCCTGTGCTTCGTGCGGCAGTGCCTTTCATCGAATGTATCCCCGCGTACTGGGCGAACGTTTGCCCGCGCTGGCGGAACGTTTTCGCGCTCTTGCCGAAAAAACGGTTGATGCTGCCGAACTGCTGCAGAAGCTCGGACTCCATCCGCGCCAGCCGGCCGGGATGCCTGTGCAGGATATTACCTATCATGACCCGTGCCATTTGCGGTCACGTGGAGTTGTTCGCCAGCCTCGGGAACTGCTCCGGGCGTTACCTGATCTTTGCTTGGTGGAAATGAAAGACGCCGATGCCTGCTGCGGACTCGGCGGCACCTTTACCGTTCATCATTATGGCACTTCCCTGGGAATCAATGCCCGCAAAACGGCTGCCATCAAGGCTTCAGGTGCGCAGACTGTCGTTACCGGCTGTCCCGGCTGCATGCTCCAGCTTTCCGACGGACTGCACCAGGCCGGGAGCAAGGCAAGGGTGTTGCACACGCTTGAAATTCTTGCCCGGAGCTTACTTAAAAAGGAGCACGTCGATCCTTCTTCACACTGACCCTGCTCCAAGACGGAGGCGTTTGGGACAGAGGAATCTGTGGCTGCGGGCGGGCTATGACGCTCTAGCGCAAAATGATTTTTTTGCCAATAAAAACAGTGCGTTTTAGGTACAGTAAACACTTTTTTATTGACATTAGATTGAAAAAACTGAATATTTACCAAATTAGGCGGATTTTACCCGATTGCTTAATTTCTATTGTCGCGGGAGTTTACACATGAGTCATGAATATAATATCGGCCCAAAACTGAAAAGTCTGCGCCTTGCAAAAAAGCTGACCTTGCAGGCTGTTGCCAAAGAAACCGGATTTTCGCCGGCATTGATTTCTCAGATTGAGAACAACAACGTTTCACCTCCCATTGCAACCTTGTCCAAAATTGCCAAATTCTTCGACGTGAAAATCGGCATCTTTTTCGCTGAAACCGAGGAAGAGTGCAAATTCGAAGTCGTGAGAAAGGACGAGCGGAAGGAAGTGCCCCGGGTTATCTCTCCCACGGGAAGCCGTCATGGCTATTCTTATGAATCACTTTCTTTTCACAAGCAGAACAAGAAGATGGAACCTTTTATCATTACCCTCAACGATACGGTGTCCGAATACACAACCTACAGTCATGAAGGAGAGAAGTTCCTGTTTATCCTGAAGGGGACTGCCGAGATTTTGCTCGATGACGAGCATGTCATTCTGGAAGAGGGTGACAGCATCTATTTCGACTCCACCATGAAGCACCGTTTCCTGTCAAAGGATGGTTCGGAAGTGAAAATCCTTTCCGTCGTTACCCAGTAACCCTTTTTTCGCCTCTTCCTGCCGTATCCTGCTGCTGATTCTAAAAACCGCCGGACTTTGCTCCGGCGGTTTTTCCTGTCATTTTCCCTGCGAAAAATCACCTCTTTACATATTTTTCCCTTGACTTCTTCTCATGTCTCCATTTACTGTGCGAAACACTTTGCTGCTGTAAATCCCCGATCCATATGAAGAATATGCCGTTTTCGAATGTGCCGCAACCACCTTGACAGATTTGGCAAACGGTTCTTGCGAAGTCTCTTCGTCGTCGCACCCTTCGCGGTCGGATAATTTTTCATTGCTACCAAGTACAGGGAGGAAAACAACCGTGGGAAGTCGTGCCTTTTTATTAATCCTTTCGCTGCTGGCTCTTGCCGGGTGTGCTGGAAATCGCGACGCCATTTCTGCTCCTGGCGATTATGTTGAAATTGACAACCCGGCCTTAACCATGTCTCCCGGAGCTCCGCCCACCATCTGGGTGCCGCGGAGTTATGTGGACAGTGGCGTTCCCCGTGGCGGCGAACTGCTGGAAAAAGGCTATGAAACGGTTCGCGGCAACTTGGCCGGGAGTGTCGTGCAGCCACAGGCTCCGCAACAGACCGCAGCTGTCGCGGCCGTACCGGTACCACAGAAAAGTGCGCCTGTAGCCTTGGTCAAAAGCAGGATTCTTGTGGTCGCAATCGGGAAAAGCGCTCCTCTCGCCCACTTCAACGCGGCTCTGGAGAAAGTTTCGGCCGGGATTGTCGTTGATCCGTCGCAAGCGAGTTTGATTGCCCGCTATGCTGCTGTTGGCACCCTGGCAGAGCGTTCATCGCTGGCTGTTAAACTACAGGAGGATTTCGGGGTTAACGTTGTCCTTTATCTTGCTGCACCCGAAGGCATCTCGTCCGGCAAGTCGCTATCTGTGGAAATGTTTGAAGCTCATGGCGGTTCTCTTGTCCGGAAGTTCGATGGGTCCATCCCTGTCTCTGCCGTGCCGGAAACAGCGGTTTCGTCGTTGCTGGACAAGCTTGCCCGTGATGTGCGGGATACTGCGGCCCTGGTGCCGTGGTACGGCAAAGTTGTTTCCGTGGATGCCTCCAGGGTTTACCTCAATGCCGGGAAAGACTCGGGCATCCAGATCGGCCGGGTTCTGGCCGTCTATCGTCCGGGCAAACTGGTCGGCACGTTGGGTTTTGCGCCGGGCGACAAGGTCGGCACGCTGGTGGTAGCCGGTTTCGTCGGAACCGACGGAGCCTTCGGTACAATGCAGGAAGGAACAAAGGCCGAGGTTTCCGACCTGGTGGGGATTGAATAGCTTTCAGAGAAATTTCCGAAACACAATTTTATGCATGGGAGATGTTACGGTGGCCAGCATGACCGCCGGTACCCTGAGCCATTTCTATTCTTTGTTGTTTTTGAGATTGCGCCCTAGCGTGAGCTCTATTATTCCATGTAGGAGGCAGAAATGAGGAAAGAAATATTTGGTTTTCTGGCAGCTGGCTTGTTGCTGGCGTCCCCTGTCATTGCGCAGGAAGTTCCCCAGGCCACTGCACCGGCCTATAACTGTGATTTTCAGCCGTCCTGTGAAGTGTCGCCCGGTGTTTACGGCAAGATTTCTTCACCGGTCATAAGCAAGTTCAATTTATCGATTGGCGGTTTCGTTAAACTCGACTATGCCTACAACTCGGTAAACTTCGGTTCGTACGGTGCGCTTACTCCCGGTTCCGGAGCCATTCCCAAAACCACATCGCTGCAGGGACAGGCCGACCAATCCATCTTCACTGCTCGCCAGTCCCGGTTCTGGTTGAAAGTTGCCGGCCCCGGTTTCCTTGGCGCAAAAACCAATGCTCTTATCGAAGTTGACTTCTACGGAACTCCCGCCGATGCTGCTGAAAGTCCCCAGATCAGAATGCGGCAGGCATGGGGCTCCATTGACTGGGCAAACACTTCGGTGTTATTTGGTCAAGCGTACGATGTCTTTGGGCCCATGGTTGCTTCCACTATCGACTTCCGTTCGGGAGCTGCGTTTGGTACTCCGAACAACCCCCGGGTACCGCAGCTTCGGGTAACCCAGAAAATCAACCTGAATCCTGAAAACTCCCTGAAACTGGTGGTTGGTCTGCAAGACCCGAATCAGAACGGTAACAACAATGCCGGTGGGACCCTGGCGACCGGTTCGTTCGGCACTGCAGTAAACGTTGCCGGTCAGGCAATGTGGGTCAGCAAGGCCTTGGGTGTGGCCCCCGGCTACTGGGGGCTGCCGATGAATTCCCTTACGGCCGGGCTGTTCGGCCTCTACGGCAGCGAAAAAGTTATTCTCGGGAATACCGGCAACAAGGCCGTTGATTCCTGGGGATATGGTATCTACACCTTTGTCCCGATCTTGAAATCAAAGGACGGCAGAAGTCGCGCCATGACCATGTCCTTTGAGGGGCAGGCATATATGGCTGCCAATATGGCCTTCAACTCGGCTACCGCCGATACGATTGTCGGCACGACGGCCAACCCGAAAGCTGCCAAAGGATACGGCGTTGCCGGGCAGGTAATCTTCTATCCGACTCAGGATCTAGGTATCACCGCTGGCTACCAGCGCCGGAACGCCTACAATTATAATGATTATCTTACCAGGAATGTTACCCTTGCCACCCTGCCGTCAGCAGTTACCCTTACCGGGCAAAATTACATCAAGTCGAGTACCAACGTTTTCGTAAACGTTTCCTACGACTTGAATGCTGCTATCCGCATTTCTGCGGAATACCAGAATGTCAATACCCAGTATGGCAACTCGACCGACAAGCCGACTTCTACCAGCCTTGCCGGCACTTCCGGTACCGGAACCGCGAACATCGGGCGTCTTGCTTTCCTCTACTTCTTCTAGGAGCGGGATCATTACGGCGGGTTTCTGCTCGCACGACAAAAAAAGGGGGGCCATGAGGCCCCCCTTTTTTTGTCGTGCGTAGCAGCTTCGGCTGCCTGGAACAATGCAGGTCGGGACTGCGGTAGAAGTATGCTGTCAGGCCATGGCCAGCGGCGGTGGTTCCTCCGGATCAATGAGTATGTTCAGCAGTGTCGGGCCCTGGCGAACAGCCAGTGCCTGCCAGTCGATGCTGTCAAAATCCTTGGCCTCCTTGATGGTATGGGCTTCTGCTCCGGCAGCACGTGCCATCTGGGCGAAATCGACCGGCGGGATGCGGTACTCCACTTTCTCCGCACCGGTTATCCGGTGCCCGTGCCTGATCAGTCCGTAGGCCTGGTCGTTCAAGACGACGAAGAGTACCGGTAGCTGCCGCTCGACCGCCACGGTGATCTCCTGGCCGCTCATCAGGTAGCAGCCATCACCGGCAATGCAGACCGACGGCGCGGCTTGATTCGCAAATGCTCCGCCGATCGCCGCTCCCACCGCCCAGGCCATGGTGGCGAACTCAATGGAGAGGTGATAGCATTCCGGCCGCGGATGGAAAAAATAGTGGATCGACCATGGCACACTGTTACTGTTGTCGATGAAGAAACGGGTTTCCCTGGGCAGGCGGCGGATCAGCTCGCGGTAAACCTGGGGCGCCTTGAACAGTTGGGCTGGGCCGGCCGGTTGGCAGCATACCTTATTTCGCACTTCTATGCCGGCTGGAAGGTACTCGTTGCTCGCCAGGGTGTCCGGGTTGAATTCTTCAGTCCGGCTTGATAGCTGCTTGGATTCTTTGAAGAGTTCGTTCAGTTTTGCGAAGATCAAGTTGATAGATCCCGCTACGTGCAATCGTGCCATGGGAGAGCGGCTAAAGGTGGCACGGTCGCGATGAATGTGAATCATTCTGTCGCTCATGACCAAAGGGTCCCACTTGCTGGTCGACCATTCACCAAGATTGGTACCGACAGCCAGGACCAATTCCACCTTGTCGTTTGCCAGGGCGCGGCGAGCCGAGGCGTGGCCGGCGCATCCGAAGACACCGCGTGCCAGGGGATGGTAGGGATTGATGGACGATTTGCCGCGCGGGGTGGTTACAATCTCCGCCCCCATGCGCTCGGCAAAACTGGTTATCTCTTTCCCGGCTCCGATGCAGGAGTGTCCTGCCAGAATGGCAATTTTGCCGCCACGGTTCACCACCGCGGTAATTTCATCAACGAGCCGGTCAAGGGCTGCGGTGTCGATGGTTCCTTCCTCAGCGCCAACAAGGGCATGGAGCTTGCTGAAAGAAGCCGGCCCGTTGGCTGCAGCGGAGAATATGTCGATGGGGATGCTCAGGTGGGCGGGTCCTTTCGGACTTCCCAGGGCAGAGGTGAGGGCGGCAGCAAGTTTTTTCTCCAGTTGGTTGGGATGGGTTACCATGGAGTTGTACCGGGTACAGTGGTCGAACATGCTCATGATGTCGACGCCGTCTCGCGACGAATCCTGGAAACTGCCGAAACTGAAATCGGCAATGCGTGTCTGGGAGGTAATAACCAGCATCGGAACCTGTTCCGCATAGGCCGAGGCTACCCCGGTAATCAGGTTGGTGGCCCCGGGGCCGGTGGTTGAGCAGCACACCCCGATTTTGCCGCTTTCGCGGGCATAGCCGTCAGCGATGAATGCTGCACCTGCTTCATGTCGTGCGAGCACGGCGCGTGGACCTCCCCGCAGTTCGCTTCGTGCCAGTGCATCAAACAGGGGGCCGAGCGGACTCCCTGGTATTCCAAAGACATATTCCACGCCAAACTGTTCAAGGTATTCGACGATAAGATCGCTTAGCGTCATGGGTAAACCTCCTTGCTTTGCGCAACGGCAAAAGCCCCTTGAGGGGCTGCATGATGTATTATCGGCCGCTATCTTAGCACTTTTTGACGGATCCGGAAGGCAAATTTTTCGTCTGGCTAGAGAATTTTTCGGATAGCTTGAAAAGGACAGCAAATTGTTTTTTCCTAGAGAAAATGCTGTTATAGTAATCGCGGATTGTTTTTCCACGATCCCGTCGCTTTCGGTCCGAATAGCCCCAAGGTAGTTTTCCCGGCAGTGTATCAAGCCGGATTTTCTCGGTAATAAATCGGGAAACTGCTGCGTTTCGATCGCTTGCGGTGTAAATCCACTCGGAGAGGTTACAGTATGGAAAATGGATCATTTTCTGCGGCTGAATTGCCGTTGCGCGGCGGAAGGATCTACCACCTCGATCTTCTGCCGGAGGAACTGGCCTCTCATGTTATTGTCGTGGGAGATCCCGAACGGGTTCCTTTTCTGGCCGAGCATGTCTTGGATCGTGTCGAGGTGGACCGGAACCACCGCGGATTCCGGTCGATAACCGGCCAGGCTGTCGAGACCGGTCAGCGGCTATCGATCATTACCTCTGGCATCGGGGCTCCTTCCATGGAGATTGTCCTGAATGAACTTGTTGCCCTGAATGAGTTCGATTTTGCTACCCGGAAACGCAAGGAACAGTTTGATCCGCTTACCGTGGTGCGTGTCGGTACCTGTGGGGGACTTCAGCCGGAAACGGACCTGGGAACGCTGATTGTTACCGACTATGGCATTGGCATGGATAATACCGGCCTTTTTTATGATGCCGCTCTGCCTGATGATGAGTGCCGGTTGCTGGAAAGGCGGGTCCGAACTGCGATCGAAGAGGGTATTTCCGAGGATGCGCGTTTCCGGGGACGTTTCTTTCCCTATGCGGTGAGGGCCGACTCCCGTGTGCGGGTGGCCCTGGAACGGGAGGCGCTCCATCTTGGCGTTCCCTGCAAAAGGGGGATTACGGTAACGAGCCCCGGGTTTTTCGCAGAACAAGGCAGGGCGTTGGTGCGTGTTTCTCCAACTGTTTCCGACCTGGTTGAGCGTCTTGCCGCCGTGGACACCGGAATCGCCGGTTTGAAGATCGAGAACATGGAAATGGAGGCTAGTGTGCTGCTCCATATTCTTAGCGCCGGCGGCTATCGTGCGGGCGTTATTTGTGCTGTCATCGACAAGAAAAACGAGGGTTCGTTCCGTACCGACTACCTCGATTCCATGCTTGATGCGACGCGAATTTGTTTGCGAGCATTCCGCGTCTTGCAACCGGTTTAGCTGGACACTACATGGTGAAAAATAGGGGGGGGCGTGACAGAGGAAAACCTGATACAGATTCGTTCTTGGTTCACTGAGTATTGCAGCTCTTTTTATTCCGATCAAGAGGAAGATCAGCGCCATTTTCTCTTGAAAGAAGAACATACCCACAATGTCTGCGCCAATATCATCAGGATCTCTGCCGACGAGGGCCTGGACGATGACCGCCTGCTTCTGGCCGAGGTTGTGGCGCTGCTTCATGATGTGGGCAGGTTTGAGCAGTACCACCAGTATCGGACGTTCCGGGACAGCATTTCAGTGGATCATGCTGCTCTCGGGGCTGAAATAATCAGGGAAATCGATCTTCTTGCCGATCTGTATCCCCATGAACGGGACGTGGTCAATCATGCGGTGGAAAGCCATAATTCCTTTCGCATCCCAAGGAAGTTTGAGGGTGATAATCATTACTACCTCCAACTTCTCCGCGATGCCGACAAGCTGGACATCTGGCGGGTATTCAGTGAGAATTACGAACAGCCGCTCGAAAAGAGATCGGCGGTTGTGGAGCTGGATTTTCCCGATTTGCCCTTCTGTTCGCCGGAGGTTTTGAGCAAGGTTGCCGGGAGGGAGCTCGTACACCTGTCCTATGCTCGAACGCTGAGTGATTTTAAACTTGTTCAGCTTTCCTGGGTGTATGATCTGACCTTTAGCGAGTCTTTTCGAATTGTTGCCGAGCGGGATTCTGTCCGGGAGATCGCCGCAACTCTTCCGCATGAGGACGGTGTTCAAGCCGCTGTTGAAGCCGTGCTGAACTTCGTCGCCGAGCGGGCCTGCTTAGAAAACGGCATCGCCTCGGCTTTGCCCGGCTGTCCGTGAAACGCTTCGTCCGCATGTGCATCGTCTGATCCTGCGGTTTCGGTTGTATTGCCCTGATTCGTCAATTGACAAAGTTTTGCTTCCGGCAGGAGCTTCAGCCTTTTCTTGGCTTGTCGATGACGACTTAAACGGTACGGATATGAAAAGGTTGACGCTGATTCGACATGCCAAGTCAAGCTGGAAGGATCCGGAATGTGCGGACTTCGACCGCCCCCTTGCGAAGCGCGGCAAGAACGATGCCTTGATCATGGGGCGACGACTTGCGGAGCGGGGTGAGAATCCTTCTCTGATTCTCTCCAGTCCGGCCAAAAGGGCACTGTCCACCATGAGAAGGATTGTCAGCGCAATGGGTCCTGACAAATCGATCGTGCCGGAAGTACGGTTATATCACGCGGATTATCGCGATCTGCTTGGCCTGATTGGCGAGATTGAAGATGTCCATGGAGATGTTGTCCTGTGTGGGCATAATCCGGAGCTTACCGATTTCTGTAATTTCGTTGCTGATCGTCAGATCGAGAACCTTCCCACCTGTGGTGTTGTTTCCCTTGATTTCTCTGTTAAATCCTGGAAAGATATCGGCCGGGCTACCGGCAAAATACGTTACACAGACTGTCTGAAAAATATCCGCTTTGTTGGCAATGCTCACCCTGATTTGTAGTGTGAGGCGCTGGTTTTGCACCAGTTTAATTCCTTGACAGGAGAATGGTTAGCGGGTAGTAAGGGAAGCCGGTGTTGCTAAACGGGCGCCAGGGTGTAGTGATGGATGATTTCAGAAACGACATCGTGGGAAAGTGAACATGAAACCTCGCAGCGTTGGGTTCAAATCATCCTGCCTTTCCGTCGACAAGGAACTTGTCATTGTTTTTCTGCTGGTGGTCATTACGGCTATCATCTTCTTTTTTGTGTCCAACCAGCGAGCCTTCCTGAATTTCTTTTATCTTCCCGTGCTCCTTGGGGCATACTTCTATGGTCGGCGCTACGCAACCCTGGCTGCCTTTTTCTCCATACTGCTCATTTCCGTAGTTGCCTATGTGTATCCGGCGACATTCAGTTTTGCCGAGCAGCAAGACCTGTATCGCTGGCTCGATATCGTGACCTGGGGAGGTTTCCTGCTTGTTACCGGATATTTGATGGGCCTCCTGTACGAGAAAAAGGAGGCGGCGCGAAGAGATGTCCGCAGTACTTATAAAGGCGTCATCGAGATGCTTTCGCTGCTGATCGATTCCGTCGACCAGCATACCCATAGTCATTCCTACCGGGTATCGGCACTTGCGGAAAAAATTGGCCAGGAGATGGGCTGCAGCGAGGAAGAGGTCGAGAATATCCGTATCGCCGCACTGTTGCATGACTTGGGAAAGATCGGTGTTAGTCGCGAGGTTCTAACCAAAATTGGATCATTGACTATCGACGAACGGGAACAGCTCAAGATGCATACGGTGAAGGCGGCTAGTCTTCTGAAACCCCTGGGGGGCAGGGTAATGGAACTCCTTCCCTTGATCCTCGGGCACCATGAGAAATATGACGGCAATGGCTATCATTCTCTAGTGGGGGAAAATATCCCGTTGGGGGCACGAATTATTGCCGTAGCGGATGTGTATGATGCCCTTACTTCCGATCGACCATACCGCAAGGCCTTGCCACCGATTTATGCAAAAAATGAAATTGTATCAAGTTCCGGCACCCATTTTGATCCTCAAGTGGTGAAGGTCTTTGAAACAATTTTCCCGACCTTTGATCGGGAAGGCATGGTTCCCCTGAAAAGCTTGCATGGCTGACAATCGGGGAAACTTCCCCTTTTTCAGTTAAATGGGTCGAAAATTATATTGACAAAACTGCTGATTGCAGTTTATATGAATCCATTCCTCGATTCTTTGCCAATTAATACCCCTATCGTATCATTCCAAACCAAAGACCACGAACCCTCAACAACCAGACGAGAACGGGCTGGCTTACTATCTTTGTGTCGATATTCCATCGCTAAACCTTTAAAAAACAGGAGCGAATCTGCAACCCGGATGATTCTGCTGCCTTCCTTCTTATGTGTATAACGGATATCTATCCTGTAGAGAGTCATGACAAGTACCCCTCCATGAAGAACATGCTCCTTTTTCAGAACGTACAGAGATTTTCTCTGATGTCGTCTTTTCAGCAATTTTTTTCGCGGGATCTTGCGGGTGATGCACGGATGTGACAGTGCAAAAAACCTCGGGGACAGCGTTCCGTCGCTAGTATCAGTAGACGATCTCGCCGAATGGACCGGTTCGGCGTCAATTTTATGGTAATCTATGCTTTACGGCAGGAGAAGAAATGAATTTACAAGAGTTGAAAAGTAAAAAGATCAATGATTTGACCGCAATTGCCAAGGGTCTCAATATCGAAGGCGCTTCGAGCCTTCGCAAACAGGACCTTATTTTCGCCATCCTGAATGCCCAGACGGAAAAAAATGGCATGATATTCGGTGAGGGGGTTCTCGAGACTCTCCCGGATGGGTTTGGCTTCCTGCGGGCACCAGACTATAACTATTTGCCGGGCCCCGATGATATCTATGTCTCTCCCAGTCAGATCCGCCGCTTCAATCTCCAGACTGGCGACACGGTATCCGGTCAGATCCGGCCGCCGAAAGAAGGGGAGCGCTATTTTGCCCTGCTGAAAGTCGAGACGGTGAATTACGAGCCGCTTGAAGCCGTCCGCGACAAGATCCTCTTTGATAACCTGACGCCGCTGTATCCGATGGAGAGGCTGAAGCTGGAGACGACCCCGGACAACATGTCCACCCGGGTAATGGATCTGATTGCTCCCATCGGCAAGGGCCAGCGTGGTCTGATTGTGGCTCCTCCCCGCACCGGCAAGACGATGCTGATCCAGAACATCGCCAACTCCATCGCAGTAAATCATCCCGAAGTCTACCTGATTGTACTTCTTATTGACGAGCGACCGGAAGAGGTGACTGACATGCAGCGCTCGGTGAGAGGCGAAGTTGTTTCGTCGACCTTCGACGAGCCGGCGTCCCGCCATATCCAGGTTGCCGAGATGGTTATCGAGAAAGCGAAGCGACTCGTGGAGCACAAGCGGGATGTGGTGATTCTGCTTGATTCCATTACCCGCCTGGCGAGAGCCTACAACACTGTCATTCCTCCTTCCGGCAAGGTTCTCTCCGGTGGCGTCGATTCCAATGCTCTCCATAAACCGAAACGCTTTTTCGGCGCGGCACGCAATATTGAGGAGGGCGGGTCGCTCACTATTATTGCAACAGCTCTGGTCGATACGGGAAGCAAGATGGATGAGGTCATTTTTGAAGAGTTTAAGGGAACAGGTAATATGGAACTCCATCTGGACCGCAAGCTGGTGGAGAAAAGGGTGTTCCCGGCAATCGATATGAATAAGTCGGGCACCAGGAAGGAAGAGCTTCTTATTGACAAGGCAGCTCTTAACCGCATCTGGATCCTGCGCAAGGTTCTCCACCCCATGAACGTAGTGGACAGCATGGAGTTTCTTCTCAGCAAGCTCAGTGAAGCAAAGACCAACCAAGGTTTTCTCGACTCCATGAACAGGTGAAAAAACTCTTGATAAAAAAAAACGAAGATGCTAACTTTCTATTCTTCTGATGGTCTATAACAGGTTGCATTCAACAAATTTTACACGCATCGCAGAGAGACGAATGTAGTGTTATTGAATTACATGAAGGCTCGGTAGTGTGCTTTACGCAAGGAGGAAGCAATGAAAGAGGGAATCCACCCCAAATATCACGAGATAACGGTAAAGTGTCTGTGTGGCAATTCGTTCCAGACCCGTTCCACCAAGTCCGAGATCACAACGGAGATCTGCTCGGCCTGTCACCCGTTTTTTACCGGTAAGCAGAAGCTTATCGATACTGCCGGGCGCGTCGAGAGGTTCAAGAAAAGATACGGCATGTAACCGGGCCTCGGCCTTTGGATGCAAGGAGAGGGGATTTTGTCCATGGCGAAATCCCCTTATCTGTTTCATCAATCCGTCAGTTCGACAGGGCTCTCATTCTGAAAGGTGCGCATGCTGGTTACTCTTGTCCGACATACTCCCGACCCGGAACAGGCGGTCGCCCTTGCCGCGAGGCTTTGCTACTCTCCGATCACCATCGGTGATCTGCAGGAGCGGATGGCAGGCGGAGATATCCGCGGTTTCCTGGAAAAAATCCTTTCCCTCGGTCACCATTCGGTTTTGGAGCACGCCTCCTTTACCTTCGGCATCGAGGGAATTTCGCGTGTGACCACGCATCAGTTAGTGCGACACCGGATCGCCTCGTTTTCTCAGCAGTCCCAGCGGTATGTGTCACATAAAGAGAAGTTTGACGTCATTGTCCCGCCGAGTATTGCGGCCGACAACGAGTTGTCCGAACGATTCTCATCGTTGATTGGCGACATCCACCGCTTGTACGGCGAGATGGTTGAACAAGGTGTTCCCGCGGAAGATGCCCGCTACATCCTGCCGAATGCCGCCGAAACAAAGATTCTGGTTACCATGAACGCCCGGGAGTTGTTTCATTTTTTCCGGCTTCGCTGCTGTGAACGTGCCCAGTGGGAGATTCGGGCAATGGCCGTGGAGATGTTGAAACTGGTGAGGGATGTAGCGCCGGTCATTTTCGAGAACGCCGGACCTTCTTGTCTGGCAGGACCGTGTCCTGAAGGTGCGTTAACCTGTGGCAAAGCATCGCAGGTCAGGGCTTTTTTTGAGAATTTGCGCTGAACGGTGGACCCCTGTCTCAAAGGGGTGGAAAGGTGACGATGCATGGCTAAGATAAACATCGGCGGGCAGGCGGTGATCGAGGGTGTCCTCATGCGTGCTCCCCGCTCGATGGCCATTGCCGTGCGACGCCCGGATGGCGAGATAGTTGTAAAGCGGGACAGGGTTGCGCCCCTTTCGGAGCGATTTCCCCTGGTGAAGCTTCCCTTGTTACGGGGTGCCGTGGCGCTTTTTTCATCTCTTGTCATTGGTATGAAAGCCCTCAGTTTCTCCGCAAACGAAGCGATCGCGGAAGGAGAGAAGAAGGAGGAAATGAGTTCTCTTGCAATGGGCGGAACCATTGCTGTTGCACTCCTTTTCGGCATCCTTCTTTTTTTCATTCTACCCCTCTTTCTGACCAAATTGCTGGTTCCCTACATCGGTGATTCCAACATCGTTTTCAATCTTGTGGACGGTGTCATCAGGGTTATCGTTTTCCTCCTCTATGTGTATTCCATTTCCCGGATGAGTGACATCCAGAGGGTATTTCAATATCATGGGGCAGAACACAAATCCATTTTTGCCTTTGAAGCCGGCAATGCGCTGACCGTGGAAAATGTCCAGCGTTTCAGCCGACTTCATCCCCGTTGCGGAACGAGTTTTCTGCTGATAGTGATGCTGGTGAGCATTGTTGTCTTTTCGCTGATTCCCAAGCTGTGGCCTTTTTATCTCAAAGCCGGGTCGCGGATCGTGCTGCTGCCACTTATCGCCGGGGTTTCCTATGAAGCGTTGAAGTGGAGCGCCAAACATGAGAACTCCCCTCTGGTCCGCCTGCTGATAGCGCCGGGACTCGCCC
>JAQUHN010000190.1 GCA_028683555.1 Geobacteraceae bacterium
AGACAGGCGAGGAACGTGGCGATAAGGATTTTCATTGGTAACCTCCGTAGGGGGTGGAATTATGGGGAATATCGGAACGCGTAATTTTCTTGTGGGATGGAAATACCGTAAGCTTCAGAGTATACCATAGCAGGAAAAAGGCAAAGTGAAAAGGCGGGAGGCAACGGTCCGTGAACGGTTTGGTATCGTCATGTTGACGTACTCCGGACGGTTGTATATAGTAAAATCTGAATTCGTGATTCCGCTGCGCCGTATTGCTCGGAGATCCCCTTGCCCTGCCGCTGTTTGAACCATTTTCCTGACGTTGAGCCAGCGAAAAAGGATCGAACGGCATCATTTCATTTCGCTGTAGCGATTCGAATTCAGCTCATTTCCAGTTTCGGGCCTTTCCAGATGCTGCTTCAGGGGAAGCGTTCCGTCTGACGGCAATCCGCCACATCGATCAATTTTACGAGGATACTAATGAAATTTTCTCACGGCATTGTATGTATTGCCTGCTGCGTTTTGGCAACAGCCTCCGTCGGTTCTGCTGCCGGTCTCGCGGATAAGGTGCAGGAGCATACCCTGAAAAACGGTATGAAGCTTCTGCTGGTCGAGCGCCACACCTCGCCCACCGTCTCGGCCTGGATACGTTTCAAAGTGGGCAGCGTCAATGAAAGAAGCGATGAGCGGGGTATTGCCCACCTCCTCGAACACATGTTGTTCAAGGGAACGAAGACACTGGGAACGAAAGATTACGCCAGCGAGAAACCGCTGCTCGCCGCCATAGAAAAGACCGCCCAGGCGCTCATGGCTGAAAAGCTGAAAGGCCGGGCCGCCGATCCGCAGAAAATCGAGCAACTGTCCCGCAAGCTTACCGGACTGGAGACTCAGGCCGGCACATATCTGGTGAAGAATGAGGTTTCCGAAATCTATGACAGGAATGGCGGATATAACTACAATGCCTTCACCGGCAAAGACAGTACTGCCTATATGATAAACCTTCCGGCCAACAAGCTGGAGCTGTGGGCCGTGCTCGAATCGGACCGTCTGCGCAATGCCGTGTTGCGGGAATTCTATACCGAACGGAACGTGGTGATGGAAGAGCGACGGCGCTCCTATGACACCAATCCCGAAGGGAAACTGTGGGAATCTTTCATGGCTGCCGGCTATGAGGCCCATCCCTACGGTCAGCCCATCATCGGCTGGATGTCCGATATCGAGAACCTGTCACGGACCAAGGCCGAATCGTTTCTGCACCGCTATTATGCGCCGGTCAATGCCGTGGTGGCCATCGTCGGCGACATCGACCCGGCCAAAACCGTTGCGCTGGTGGAAAAATATTTCGGGTCCATTCCGCCGGGGGTGCCGGTTCCTCCGGTCGCCACCGTCGAGCCCCGCCAGTTGGGGGAGCGGCGTATCGAGATCGTGGATGATTCCGAACCGCAATTCATGATCGGTTACCACAAGCCGACCCTTCCTGAGCGGGACGACTACATTTTCGATGTCATAACCATGCTGCTGTCGGACGGCAAGAATTCGCGGCTCTACAAAAAACTGGTGGTGGAGAAGCAGCTCGCCAGCGATGTTTCCGCCTTCTCCGGTCCGGGCAGCCGCTATCCCAACCTGTTTATCATCGCGGCGGTTCCCCGTAGCCCGCACACGGTGCAGGAGGTGGCGGAGGCAATCTATGACGAGTTGGAAATAATGAAGCGCGAGCCGGTCAGTTCCCGGGAACTGCAGCAGGTTCTCAATAAACTGGAAGCGGACGAGATCCGGGCAATGGGTTCCAACAGCGGACTCGCCTATCGGCTGACGGAGTATGAGAGTATTGCCGGTACCTGGCGCTATATCACCGAGCATCGTGCAAAGGTGGCCACGGTAACCCCGGCGGACGTGATGGCGGCAGCGCAGAAATATCTCGTTGCTGACAACCGCACTATGGCACTCATCATCAAACGGGAGGCGGTCCGATGAAAAAACTGCTCACCATCTTCTGCTTTTTCCTGGCCCTGTTGCCGGCGGTTTCAGCCATTGCCGCCCCAGCCGTCAACCCACGGCACATGACTTTCCCGCCGCTGGTCTTCCAGGTACCCACCACAGAGCGGGTCGTTCTGGCGAACGGCATGGTCGTGCATCTGCTGGAGGACCGGGAACTTCCCCTGGTTTCCATCCAGGCCTATATAGGAACCGGCAGCGTCTACGAACCTGCCGACAAGACCGGCCTCGCCGCCCTGGCCGGTGGGGTCTTGCGGGGTGGCGGAACTGCGCTGACATCCGCCGAGGACTTTGACGACGAACTGGAATTCATGGCTTCAGCCATCGAATCGGGCATTGGCGCTGATCTCGGTACCGTTTCCATGAGCTGTCTGACAAAAAACCTGGACCGGACCCTGGCACTCTTTGCCCAGGTCCTCACCAGCCCGGCTTTCCGCGAAGACCGGGTTGTGCAGGGAAAAAACCTGATGATCGAGGCCATCCGCCGTCAGAACGATGACCCAAAGGAAGTCGCCGACCGGGAACTATTCAAAACAATCTATCGCAACCATCCGCTCGGACGCTATCCGACCATCGATTCGGTCAGTTCCCTTAGCCGAGATGATCTGGTTGCCTTTCATGGTCGTTACTTCCATCCCAACAATGTGATTTTGGCGGTGTCGGGCGATTTCGATCGCCGGGAGATCCTGGGAAAGCTGGAGAAAGCCTTTGCCGGCTGGCAACGGGGTGACGTTTCCCTGCCGCAGGTTGCGGCGCCGACTGCTGACGACAAGCCGGCGGTGCTGCTGGTGAAGAAGGATATTGACCAGACGGTGATCCGCATGGGGCACCTGGGTATCGACAAGAACAATCCCGACCTGTATGCCGTTGCCGTCATGAACACCATTCTCGGCGGCAACGGTTTCAGTTCCCGGCTCATGTCGATTATCCGCTCCAAGGAGGGGCTGGCCTACAACGTGGACAGCGCCTTTTCTGCCGGCCGACGGTTCCCCGGCACCTTTACAGCGGAGACCGAGACCAAATCTTCCAGTACGGCAAAGGCCATCGGTCTCATGCAGGGCATTATTGCCGACATGACCCGTCACCCGGTGCGCGATGTGGAACTTTCCCTTGCCAGGGAATCGATCATCAACTCGTTCATCTTTGCCTTTACCACTCCCGCCTCGGTGGTTGCCCAGCGGGCGCGTCTCGAATACTATGGTTATCCGGAAGGGTACCTGGAGAATTATCGGAAAAATATCGCCAAAGTATCGAAACAGGATGTGCTGCGCGTGGCGCGCAAATATCTTCACCCCGACAGGATGATCATGGTGGTTGTGGGCGACGAGCAGAAGTTCGACAAGCCGCTCTCCAGCTTCGGCGTGGTTCGGGAGATAGCACTGGAGGCGTCGAAGTAGTTTCCTTTGGAACGTAACGGGAAAGCTGGTAGCATGCTGCAAAAAAGATGCGGTCCCCATATCGGGAGCCGCATCTTTTTTTGTTCCCCGCCATTATTGAATTTTCTGACCCAAGTCAAAGTATTTTTGTCAAAAACTGGTAAAGTAAAATCAACATTAGACGATAAGATAAGTAAAGAAAGTAACAACGGCTACCAACTCGAAATCCTCAAGAAGCCAAAAAGACTTTCCTCCTTTGCGCGGTCTCCACCCTCCGGAGCCGCGCCTTTTTTTGTCCGCAATACTGCTGATTTCAGGAAAATACTGTTATACGCAATTTTTGCCGTTGTTTCCGGAAAGGGGTGGTCCGGAAACAACGGCAACGGCTTATCAGTCAAGCCGGCAGACTTCTATTCGGCAATGGGTCAGTACGGACGGCCCTGCTTGTGTCCCTTGGGAGTGGGATCGTGTTTCCAGTCTCCCCGCGGCGCATGCGATCTGTTCTCCTTGTAGCGCACCTCTTTCCATTGTCGCTGGGGACGGAAATGATGGCGTTGCCAGTACGGGTTGCGGGCTTCTCTATAATTGCGGTATCCGGCATCCCGATAGTATCTGACCCTGGAGTAGGAATGTTTGCGCAGTACCCAGGGGATGGATTTGTAGCGGACCGTCTGCCACGGTCCCCGGTAGTAGGGCGATATGTACCAGACGTTTCCCTGGCACAGGTAATAGCTGTTGTTGATGAAAAACAGATCCTGCGGTATGCCGACCGCCACATGGAACCCCAGTTCGGGTGGTTCGATGAACATTGGCGGTTCGTCGATTTCCACGACAGGCTCCTGATACACCGGGGCCGGCTGGTAGACGGGTGGCGGCGGCAGTGGAACGGCTGGCGGCCTGTTGCCGATATTGATGCCGATGTTGAAATCGACGTTGGAGGCAAAGGCATTGGGCAAAGGGAGGACGGCGACGAGTGCCAGACAGAACAAAATTCTTTTCATACGGAAATAACTCCTCTCACGGGGTAATGTCAGCACCAGGACGAAAAAAGGCCGGGTGCTGAAAATATCGAAGATATTTCGGCAACCCGGCTGTCTGCTGGAGACCCTGTGGGCTTTCCGTCCCGCTCTCGCGAGCGGTTTAGTAGTATCGGCTATCTGGTTTATTCAGTTGTATCTGTTTTGTTCTACGCAAGGGCGAGTCGCGTAATTTTTCTGTAGTAACGAATATCTCATACTTTGCGTTGACAAGAAAATACAATTTTTTTTACTCGGGTGGAGAATCCGGTTTCCCAACCGACAAGCTTTCCGGCCGATGCATAGCTGCTCGGGTCGACAGATAATCGTAACTAGCTGATTCTCCGTTAAAGATATTTCCAACCCTGCCGATATGAATAGTAATCTGCTGAACAACAAAACAATCTCCCACACGGTCTGCAGCCAAACCAGCCGTCTTCCTCCTTTGCGCGGTCTCCACCCTCCGGAGCCGCGCTTTTTTATGTCATCCGGCTGTCGCAGGTCACCATCACCGTACATCAGCCCGCTCCAGCAGGGCTTGCCCCGGTTTTTGGTTATCGCTGTGCGGCAGATGCCGTGCCCCGGGTTCCTTCGGGATTGACGTTCGGCTGTATACAATATACAACCTTGGTACGTGCTAAAAATGAAGGGGGCGACGATGGTAATTGAAGAGAACCTCATAGCGCAACTTACCGCCCGGACGAGCCGGAAATTCGTTCCTTCCTATACCTGCCTGGTCAGGGAACTTGCCGGGAGCCTCGGTTTTGCCGACGAGGATGCCTCGAAGCTGGAACTGGTAACGGAAGAAGCCTGCCTGAATGTCATCGATCATGCCTTCGCCGGCGACGAGAACTCCTTTTTCTCCATCAGCCTGGAAAAACGTCCCGGCCAATTGGTGATCGCTATCGAGGATCAGGGCCTGCCCTTTGACTGGGCTAAGGCGGAGCGGGGCGAGGGGATCGGCCTGGGGCTGACGATCATGAAGGCCTTTCTCGACCAGATCCGCTACCTCAACCTGGGGCGGGAAGGGAAGAGGGTGGAGTTGATCCGGAACCTGCCGGCAGACTATCCGGCGGCAGCGCATTTCCTGGATACGCAACCTGGTCTCGAAGCAGCCCAGCAACCGGCGGCGGATGTTCCGCTGTCGATCCGGCTGATGCAGCCGGATGAAGGTGTTGACCTGGCCCGCTGCTTCTACCATTGCTACGGCTATTCCTACTTCGATTTCGTCTACCATCCCGAAAAAATACGGGAACTCATCGAGCAGCGTCTCCAGACCTCCATTGTGGCGGTCACTGCCGACGGCGAGATCGTGGGGCATTTCGGCATGAGCCGGGAAACCTCCGATTGCCGGGTTGCCGAAACGGGTCAGGCGGTGGTGAATCCCCGTTTCCGCGGCAGGGGACTATTCGAGACGATGAAGGAAAAAGCGGCGGAACATGCCCGTGCCGAAGGTTACTATGGCTTCTACAGTGAGTCGGTTACCATTCACCCCTATACCCAGAAGGGCAACCTGAAGCTCGGTGCCGGCGAAACGGGTATCCTGCTCAGCTATGCCCCGCAACGCATCTCCTTCAAAAATATCGATGCCAGCGTCCGCAACCGGCAGACAACGGTGCTGTTTTATCTCCGGCTCAATGATGAGCCGGAGCGCCGGGTCTACCCGCCCGATTGCCACCGTGCGATGGTGGAGAAAATCTATCGGCGGGTAGCATTGCGGCGCATCATAGCCGACGTGCCGGCTGCCGGAATTGCGGAACCATGCCAGCGGAGTTCCGTCGAGGTCAGGGTCGTGCCCGATTTAGGCGTCGCTTTTCTGCGGGTGCATGATTTCGGCCTCGATCTGCGGGATCTGGTCCGGACCCATCTGCGCGAATTGTGCGGCAACCGGATCGACTGCATCTACCTCGATCTGCCGCTTGCTGATCCCATGACCTGCCGCTCCTGTCCGGATATGGAAGGTCTCGGGTTTTCCTTTTCCGGGATCATCCCGGAAATCTTCAACGGCGACGTGCTTCGTCTCCAGTACCTGAACAATATCACCGTAGATGCCGGCGAAGTGGTGCTGGCGTCCGATTTCGGCCGCGAGCTCTTTGACTATGTGCTGCGCTGCCATGAAGCGAGCACGGTCTAGCGGCACGGCAGGTTCGACAGTTCGCGCCAGCCATGGGCTGCCCGTGACAAGGAGATGACGATGGCTATCGAGGAGGAATGGAAAACCGGAGAGCAGCTAATCGGGCCCGAGGAGGAAAGGCTTTCCGCTGCAGAGCTCGGCATTCGGGAGAACAGCGAGCCGCTGTTCCTGGAGAAAATCGAGCTGCACCGGAAAACCCTGGAACTGGTTCAGCCCTTCGAGACGTCCTTTGGTCGATTCGATCAACT
>JAQUHN010000191.1 GCA_028683555.1 Geobacteraceae bacterium
CGGTCCTCCTTACGGTCGCCGATACGGGGCAAGGTATGGATGAGGATGCATTGCATCATCTGTTCGAGCCGTTTCACTCGACAAAGCCAGGCGGATCCGGCCTTGGTTTGGCGATGGTCTACCGCATCGTCGAGTCTCATGGGGGGCGCATCCGGGTTTCCAGCGCCAAAGGGAAGGGAACGGAAATCACCATTTCCCTGCCGGGGGAATAGGGGAATACTTCCGCCCTTTCCGCCATTTCTCAACCATGAATGTAGGGGCGCCCCCCTGTGGGTGCCCGCTTTTTACCGGTCGGCAAGGCAAAGTGTGGCCAGAGGGGGCCGCCTCTACGGGGCATCATGTATAATCCGGAAATTCATCATCGTAGATCCATTCGATTGAGAGATTTCGATTATTCTTCTGGAGGTGCATATTTTGTGACGGTATGTGCTCAAAATCGTGAATGCTTATTTGGAAGACATGTAGCTGACCGAATTGATTTGAATATGGCTGGAGAGATGATACGTGAAACCTGGCTCCAAATGCCGCAGCGGTATCCTGGTACAAATGTCGATGTTTATGTGATAATGCCAAACCATTTCCACGGGATCTTTTTTCTGAATGTAGGGGCACCCCCCTGTGGGTGCCCATCCTTGGGCCTATCCGGCAAAGGGCACCCACAGGGGGGTGCCCCTACATTGTCATTGTCAAAGGAAGCGCGCTCACCGGAGGTCGATCCTGCATTGTCTTTGCCGGACGTTGTTCATAGGTTTAAATCTTTGACCACGGCACGGTACCGAGAGGGTGTTTTGCGGAGCAACTGGACACCATTTCCCGGGCGTTTGTGGCAACGTAATTATTATGAACGAGTCATACGGAATGAGGATGATTTGAACCATATTCGACATTATATCGTTGATAATCCATTGAAATGGGATTTGGACGAAAATAATCCATTGAATGAAAAATTCCTGCACACGTAGGGGGGGCAAGCTCCCGTGCCGGCCCGCCATTCCCGAACCAAAACGTAGGGGCGCCCCCCTGTGGGTGCCCGCTTTTTACCGGTCGGCAAGGCAAAGGGCAGGCACCGGGGCCTGCCCCTACATTGTCTTTGCAGGTTGGACGGCACCCACAAAACAGGCAGATTGGATTGAGGTTCTATGGAAACACGAATTCTGGTTGTTGATGATGAAATAAGTATGCGGGAATTCCTCGGAATTCTCATGGAAAGGGAAGGGTACCGTGTCGACCTTGCCGAGTCCGCTGAAACCGCTATTTCGCGACTCCAATCGGCAAGCTACGACCTGGTGATTTCGGACGTGAAAATGCCGGGGATGGACGGCCTGGCGCTATTGGCCCAGGTGAAAAGCCTTGCCCCCGACACCGCCGTGATCATGATGACGGCGTTTTCAACTGCCGAGCATGCGGTGGAGGCCATGAAGCTTGGCGCCTACGATTACATTGCCAAGCCGTTCAACGTGGAAGAGATCAAGATCATCGTTCGCAATGCTCTGGACAGGAGAACTCTTGCCCGGGAGAACCTGCGCCTTCGAGAGGAGGTCAGGGAACGCTATGGTTTCAGTGGGCTGATCGGCAAGAGCAAGAAGATGCGGGATGTCTACACCCTGATCGAGAAAGTGGCGGGGAGCCTCGCCAATGTACTGATCTTCGGTGAAAGCGGTACCGGCAAGGAGCTTGCCGCCAAGGCGATCCACTATAACAGTTCCCGCAAAGACGGGCCGTTTGTGGCGGTAAACTGCGGGGCTATCCCGGAAACGCTGATGGAAAGTGAACTTTTTGGCCACAAGAAGGGTGCTTTCACCGGGGCGGTAGCCGATCGTCCGGGTCTTTTCGAGCAGGCCGAGGGCGGGACGCTGTTTCTCGACGAGATAGGTGAGGTGCCGCTCCAGCTGCAGGCTAAACTGCTGCGGGTAATCCAGGAGAGGGAATTTCGCCGGGTAGGGGGCACCGAATCCATCAAGACCGATGTGCGGCTGGTGGCCGCTTCCAACCGGGATCTGGAAGAGCAGGTGCGCGAGGGGACATTCCGTGAAGACCTGTTCTATCGCCTGAACGTGGTGCAGGTGCGCATGCCGTCGCTCAGGGAGCGACAGGAAGACATCCCCCTGCTTGTCGAGCATTTTATCAAAAAATTTGCCGTATCCGTTCCCGAAACGGAGCTTATTACTCCGGCTGCACTGAAACTGCTCCTGGCGTATCCCTTTCCCGGCAATGTCCGGGAGTAGGAGAATCTGGTGGAGCGCTGTGTGGTTCTGGGTAGCTGCAGAATAGACCGGGAATGTCTCCCCCCTCAAGTGATAGACTTCAAGAATCCCGCCCCCGCATGCGGTGACTTTGTCATTCCCGCCGAGGGGATGAATCTGGAGGCCTACTTGGACGGCATTGAAAAGAGGTTGCTCTTGCAGGCCCTGGAGCGCTGTGGTGGGGTGAAAAAACGGGCCGCCGAGCTGTTGGGTCTTTCTTTCCGGTCCATCAGGTACCGGTTGGCCAAGTTCGGGATGGATGAGGAATAAAGAGGGCAATTTGTGGCATTATTGGGTGACGCAAATTGTCATTATTGGTGCCGTTGGTATGGGTCGCTGCTGGAGACAACCCTTTGTGCATGATTTCAAAGTTCCGGAAAACAGCTTGTTATCGTATTGGTAAGAAATTATTGTTTCTATGGCCTATGAATTGCATCAAAAATGTCTGAATCTTTTTTGAAGAAGTATGGCTCTAATGTACGATTGTACGGTTGCCATTGAAAACAATCCAGGGAAAGGAGAAACACATGTTAAACAAGCTCAGAAGCAAAAAAGGTTTTACCCTCATCGAGCTGTTGATCGTCGTTGCGATCATCGGTATCCTGGCGGCCATCGCCATCCCGCAGTTCATGGCCTATCGTCAGAAGGCTTACAACAGCGCCGCCACCAGCGATTTGCGCAACATGAAGACCGGTATGGAGGCCTTCATGGCTGACAACCAGCAGTACCCCGATGCCTTGGCTGAGCCGAATTAAGTAAGATATTGACAACAAAACATTCGTAAAGATTTCAAATACAGGAGGATGTCATGAAAAAAAGATGTATCGTTCTCTTTGCAGCAGCGATGCTTTTCTCCAGTGGTGCGGTCTATGCTGCTGACCTTACTGCGGGTGGCGATGTGACGGCTAACGGTGGTGTTGAAGTGACCGGAACCAAAACCGGAGGTTCCACTTCATCTATCGGGAAACTTTCCAACAATGTGAAGCTTGGGGTGCGCTATGACACCCAAACCTATGCCTTTACAACCAAGCATTCCATGGGCTCCAAGAAGTACGGTAGCTCGTCCGGCGACACCAAGCTTTTTTACCTTGACGAAGACAAAACCGTGGATCTCTCTGCTCCTTCCGCAAGCGATTCCTCTGCATTTACGAGCTGGACGGTCCTTTAGTCGACTTTTTACAGATAAGATAACCGGGCGGGGTGTCATGAGACATCCCGCCCGGTTTGTTTGGACAGATTAATTATGCGGCTATTTCTTGCTCTGACCTCGGTTACACTCCGTGGAATTCTACGCGACCGGATGCTTCGCGCCATACTGGGTACGGTGTTACTGCTCATTCTGCTGGTGCCGGTTTTTAGCATGTTCTCCATGCGCCAGGTCCAGGAACTGGCCATTACCATCACCCTGTCGGCGATCTCGTTTTTTCTTCTGGTCATGTCTCTCCTGCTAGGCTCAAGTTCGGTCTGGCGCGATATAGAGCGGCGTTATACTTCCTCGATTCTGACACTTCCGGTTTCACGCCGAGCATATATTCTCGGCAAATTTTCCGGCATTGCCATCTTCATCGTCTGTTGCGGCCTGTTTCTTTTCCTTGTTTCGGTGCCGGTCATCATGTTTGCTGCCTCCTCGTATCCATCCGACGTGCCGGTTCACTGGCTTAACATCGCCCTGGCAATTGGCGCTGATATTCTCAAGTATCTTTTGGTGGCGGCGCTGGCTCTGCTCTTTTCCACGATCAGCACATCGTTCTTTCTACCTTTTTTCGCCACCATTGCCGTGTATCTTGCCGGTTCCGCTTCGCAAGAGGTGTTTGAATATGTTTCCGGCCAGTTTGGCACAGAACTGCAACCGGCGTCTGTGGCTGTCATCAAGGGAGTTTATTACATCCTTCCAAATTTCTCCGCCTTCAATCTGAAGGTCCCGGCAATCTACGGGCTTTCCCATTCTCCTGGCGGCCTTGCACTTACCACGCTTTACGGTGTAATTTACGTCGTTATTCTCTTGGTTCTAGCAATAAAGATCTTTTCCCGGAGACAATTGCCGTGAAATCAAAGGTGATTATCCTTGGGTTGATTTTCTGCTATGTACTGGTGGTCGTACCCTTTTCCTCATATCTGAAAAATCGCCCCGTGATGCTGAAGCTTGGCTATGTGCCGGCAGGCAAGGTCCTGCGAGCGATTGTCGGAGATCAGCGGTACCTTACCGCGGAAATCTATATTGTCAGGGTTCTTTTTTATTTCGGCGAGCTATTTGGCATCAACAGGGAAAGGGTTGCCGTTACACCCGAATATTTCAACATGTATAGGACACTGGAAAACGCGGTACTTCTTGATCCTTACAATACTGATGCATATTACTTTTCCCAGGCAGCTTTTACCTGGGAACTGGGCCGTGTTCGTGAAGTAAACAGTATGCTAAAACATGGGATGAAATACCGTACCTGGGACTATCAGCTTCCGTTTTTCGTGGGGTTCAATTCCGCATTTTTTCTCAATGACTATCAAGCCGCTGCCGAATATATGAAACGTGCGGCCGAACTGTCCGGCAATCCTCTTTTTACGAATCTTGCAGCTCGCTATTTTTACGAAGCTGGAAAAACCGATTTCGGCATTGCTTTTCTTGAAACAATGGCAAAGAGTGCACATGATCGAAAACTGAAAAGGATCTATGAAGTGCGCATTGAAGCCTTGCGGGCGGAGAGATTCCTTGCCGGAGCTGTGGACCGTTTCGAAAAGGAGCGCGGCAGAATGCCCGAAAGTCTCCGGGAGTTGGTCACGAGCAATCTGATAGAAAAAATCCCGCTTGACCCCTATGGCGGCAGGTTTTATCTGGACCGAAGCGGTAAGGTTCGTAGTACGAGCAAATTCGCTTTCAGGGAGTAGCATGAAATCTGAATCGATACATTCTATTGAAATATCATCATTGTCGAAGACATATAAAGGTAGAAAAGGTAAAGCGGTGGAGGCGTTAAGCGAGCTTTCCCTTACGATACAGAACGGCGAGATCTGCGGTTTTCTTGGTCCGAACGGCGCGGGCAAGAGCACGACCATTAAGATCCTGATGGGACTTATTACCGCCACGTCCGGTACGGCGACCCTGTGCGGGCTCCCGGTCACCGATCCGGGCGCACGCAAGAGGGTCGGATATCTTCCCGAGAACCCGTCGCTCTTTGACTACCTTACTGCCAGAGAATATCTGGCCCTCTGCGGCAGGGCTTTCGCCATGGACGGCGAGTCCATCCTGCGGGAGTCGCAACGAGTGCTTGAACTCCTTGATCTGCGGGAAGCTGCCGACCGGCCGGTGCGAGGGTACAGCAAGGGAATGGTGCAGCGGCTTGGTCTAGCCCGGACGTTATTGCACGATCCCGACGTCTTTATCCTCGATGAGCCCATGAGTGGTTTGGACCCCGTGGGACGGGCACTGGTCAAGGATATCCTGAAGGATCTGAAGAGTCGCGGCAAGACCGTCTTTTTCAGTACGCATATCACTGCCGACGTTGAGGTGGTATGCGACCGTGTGGCGGTTATCGTCGGAGGAAGGCTTCGGTCTGTTGACGTGGTGGATGAATTGCTGGAAAGCGGAATCGAAGGGTATGACATCCAGGTCAAGAACTGTGCTCCGGCACTCTATGCAGGTTTGACCAGTAGTCCCAAGGCATCCGATATTACGGAAATTTATGTGCCGAGAGATCGCTTTAATGAGTTTCTTGCTCATTTAGGGAAAAACGGTGGTGATATCCATCTGATCGAACCAAAGAGAAAAGATCTCGAAGCGTTCTTTCTCGATATCTTAGGCAAAGGTTGATGATGCGTATCAGAACTCCCTATATTATTCTTTTTCTCTGTTTTGTTGTCCTTGGTGTCTACTATCCCTCTCTTTTTGCCCCGTACAGTACCGTTGACGATACGAGGATGGTCAACTCACTGCTGAATGTGGAAACATTCTCGTTCAAGAAAATCTTTTTTGCGACTGGGAAAGGACAGTATTTTCGTCCCTTGCTCAGACTTACCTTTCATCTGGACAGGTTTGCCTGGGGGCTGGAAGAAAGTTTTATGCACCTGGAAAACATCCTGTTGCATATGTTCAATGTGCTCCTGGTTTACTTTATTACCCTTAAGGTTTATATCGCCGGTGCGGAGCGGAAGAGGCTTGTTGCGGCCATTGCCGCTCTTGTTTTTGCCCTGCATCCCATTAATACGGAATCGGTAAATTGGATTTCAGGGCGAAGCGACATCCTCGCCGGTTCTTTTGTCTTGCTTTCAGTGTTGTTTCTGCTCCGTGCCATGCAGGACAATCGTCTCTGGGCTGGTGCAATGGGTGCACTTTTTTTCTTGTTGGGTTGCATGGCAAAAGAAACGGCACTATTCTTCCTTCCCGGCGCCCTGTTTCTTGTCGCAGTGTACCCGAGTAATACTCCTGCAACTTTTCCCGTCTATAAAAGATGGGGACGGTGGTTTGTTGCAGCGTTTTTTTCGGCTGCG
>JAQUHN010000192.1 GCA_028683555.1 Geobacteraceae bacterium
CACCATACCCGGAACAGCCCTTCATCCGGATCCCCGCGAAGCACAGCCGTCTTCAATTCTGTCAGCCACGGTCCGACCACGAAACCCTTTTCCCGGAGACGGTTCTTCATGATATTTACGTGTTTCTTCTCCTCCAGGGCAAAGGCGAGGGACGGAATCCTGTGGTCGAGGAGCACGCAACGGATCCGGAACGTATCCTCGTCCAGAAGGATGCCGTCCGAGACCGGCGACACGGTTTCCGCCTCCCGGGCAAACCGGTTCCGACACCGGAACTGCGCGGAACGAAGTTGCGTGCCGTCGAACTCGACCGCCACTATCGTAAAATCGGCCGAAAAATTATCCACCAGGTTCCAGGTGTAGGAGGCGAGCCGATGCGCGACCCGGTCGACAAAACCGGGCGGGCCGAACAGCCGGAGCAGTTTTTCGCGGGCCAGCATGATCCGCACCATCCGGTCGAAACCGCTGAAGTGGTCCATGTGAGCATGGGAGACAAACACGTGGCTGACCCGGAGAATCTTCCGCGGCGGCAGGGCGTGCAGATCCCCCAGGTCGAAGAGGAGGGCCCTTTTCTCGAACAGGAAATCGATGTAGACGCCCGGGTCATCGAAGGGACCGTTCACCAGGCTTGGGTGGAAGAGGGGTTTCATCGGCAGACTCCGTTTACGGGCTGATGTCCTTCCAGTATAACGGAAAAAACCGTTTTTTTTCACAGGCAAGGAAACGCTGCAACCATGCAGACCGAGGACGATACCGACAGCAGCAAATTTCCTGTTGCCCTCACTACGCGAAAAAGTGTAAGGTAAGTATGCGGAAAACGGGAAAGGCGAAGAGACCCTCTTCGCCTTTCTGCCATTTTGCAACGCCCGCGCCCAGCGGCGGCAACTATCATCATCAGGAGCAAAGAGTTTGAAAAAGCACAACGAAAACGAAATAGACCGGCGCCGAACCTTCGCCATCATCAGCCACCCGGATGCCGGCAAGACCACCATTACCGAAAAGCTTCTGCTGTTCGGCGGCGCCATCCAGCAGGCCGGCGAGGTCAGGGCACGGAAAAGCGCCCGCCACGCTACTTCCGACTGGATGGAGATGGAGAAACAGCGCGGCATCTCCGTTACCTCCTCGGTGATGAAGTTCAATTACCGGGACTTCGAGATCAATCTCCTGGATACTCCCGGCCATAACGATTTCTCCGAAGATACCTACCGGGTGCTCACCGCGGTGGACTCGGTCCTGATGGTCATCGACTCGGTGAAAGGGGTGGAAAGCCAGACCAAGAAGCTGCTGGAAGTCTGCCGCTTGCGCAATACGCCGATCATGACCTTCATCAACAAGCTCGACCGGGAAGGACGGGAACCACTCGACCTCCTGGATGACATAGAAAAAAACCTGCAGATCCAGTGCGCCCCCATGACCTGGCCGATCGGCATGGGCAAAAGATTCCGCGGTACCTACCACCTCTACACGCGGCAAGTTGCCTTCTTCAATCCGGACGATGAGCGGGGAACCGGCGAAATCATGACCGTGACCGGCATCGACGACCCGGAACTGGACCGGCTACTCGGTTCCCAGGCAGAGGAACTGCGGGCCGATGTCGAACTGCTGGAGGGCGCTGCCCATCCCTTCGACAATGAAGCGTACCTGGCCGGCCTCCAGACGCCGGTGTTCTTCGGCAGTGCCATCAATACCTTTGGCGTTCAACAGCTGCTGGATACTTTCGTCGAAAACGCACCGGTGCCGAAGCCGCGCGAGGCGGTTACCCGCACCGTTTCCCCCTACGAGGAACCGTTCACCGGCTTCGTTTTCAAGATCCAGGCAAACATGGACCCGGCCCACCGCGACCGGATCGCCTTTTTCCGCATCTGCTCGGGCAAATTCACCCGCGGCATGAAGGTCCGCCATATCCGTCTCGGCCGCGACGTGCAGATCGCCAATGCCACCATCTTCATGGCCCAGGACCGAACCAACGTCGACGAAGCGTTCCCCGGCGACATCATCGGCATCCATAACCACGGCACCATCAAGATTGGCGACACCTTCACCCAGGGAGAAGAACTCCAGTATACCGGTATCCCCAATTTCGCCCCGGAACATTTTCGCAAGATCCGGATCCTCAACCCGCTGAAATCCAAGGCACTGGAAAAGGGGCTCGTGCAACTGGCCGAAGAAGGAACCACCCAGGTATTCCGGCCCCTCATGGGCGCCGACTGGATCATCGGCGCAGTGGGCATCCTGCAGTTCGACGTGGTCATGCAACGGCTGGAACACGAATACGGCGTCAAAGCCGCCTATGAGCCGGTATCCTACGTCACCGCCCGCTGGGTGACGGGAGAGCGGAAAAAGCTGGACGAGTTCCTGAAGAAAGAGGCCATGCATCTGTACAATGACGGCGAAGGCAACCTGGCCTATCTGGCGGGAAGCCAGTGGCGGCTGGATAACACCATGGACAACTGGAAGGACCTGGAATTCCATGCCACGCGTGAGCATAGCGCCGCATAGAGGCACCGTAAAAAAGGGCTGCTAAGCGCTTTGCGGCGGCAACAGGAGTGACATTACGATGAAGATCGGAAGACTCTGCGGATTGTTGCTGGTTCTCAGCTTGCTGGCCGGCTGTACCACGTTTCAGCAAGCCGGGCATGATATGCAGGCAGCCGGCAGAAATATGAAGCAGGATTTCAGCAAGGCCGGCCCTGCCATGAAAGAGGATTTCAAGAGCATCGGTCCCGCCATGAAAGATGGTTTCGCGGAAATGGGCCGTGACATGAAGAGTGCGGCCGGAGAGACCAAGGAATCGCTCAAGGAAACATTCCGCTAGGGGCGCTGCTTGCCGCGCCCTGATCCCCGCAATTTCAACCGCGATGGTCCTGCGGCTTCTTCTCGTAAACGAAAAAGGTATGGGGAACCGGCTCCGCTACCGACTCCTTGCCGGTAACGGCAAAATCACCCGGAATCTCCGGAAACAGCGCATCCCCGTCCACCTTCCGGTGGATTACGGTCAGGTAGATCCGGTCCGCCAGCGGCAGGAACTCCCGGTACACCTCTTCCCCACCGCAGATGAACAGCTCATCCGTATCACCCGCCCCCGTCAAGGCAGCATCCCTTTCATGCACCACCAGGCAGCCCGCCGCCCGATAGTCACGATCCCTGCTGAGAATAATATTCTCCCGTCCCGGAAGAGGACCATCAAGCGTTTCGAAGGTCTTGCGCCCCATGACCACCGGATGGCCCCAGGTAAGCTCCCGGAAATGTTTTCGATCGTCGGGCAGGTCCCACGGTATGTGCGGCCCCCGGCCGATAACCCGGTTTTCCGCCATGGCGGCGATCAGCGATATTTTCATGGGCCTAGCATCCTTTGCCGGCAGCTCTCACCGGATCCCTGTCATTTTATTCTTACCACCGTCGCCCCTGCCCCGCCTTCGAACGGCTCCCCGTCACGGAACGACGCCACCAGCGGATGGCCGTCCAGGTACTCCCGAACACCCCGCTTGAGGGCACCGGTCCCTTTGCCGTGGACAATCCGCACCTCACCGATGCCATCCAGCGAGGCGTGGTTGAGGAACGGCTCCAGCTTCAGCAGGGCATCCTCCACGCGGAGCCCGATGAGGTGCAGCTCAAGGGGGGCCTGCTCCCGCTCGGCTTCCTTCTTGCGCGGTTTCTTCGCCGGCTTCGGTGCGGCCCCGGTCCGTTTTCCGATGTCCGCGAGAGGCACCTCCAGTTCTTTGCCGGCCGCCTGCACCCGGATGCGGCCGGTCTTCGCGTCCACCTTCTGCACCACGGCATCGAAGCCGATGGTGCGGACAAACACCGCATCCCCTTCGCGCACCTGGTCAAGGGTAAGGCTGGAAGCCTGGTCGAACTCGCGCAGCTTTTGCTCCACCTGCTCTTCAACGGCCACCAGCTTTTTCATGGAGGTCCGGCTCCGCTCCCGCTTTGCCTCCTCGAGAATAAAGTTGAGCTCCCGCTTCACCCCCGCCACGATATCTTTCGAGTCCCGGAAAGCTTTTTCCAACGACTCGCGCCGCTCCCGTTCCCACCCCGCCCGGCGGGCGTCAAGCAACTTCTCCTGCTCCTCAACCACCCGCACCCTGCGCTCCAGGTCCGCCAGGGTCTGGTCGTATTTCAGCCGTTGGGCCTTGAGATCGTCCAGCAGGGAGTGAAACTCCGATTCCATCCGGCCGATCATGCCCTGGGCCCGCTCGATGACGCTACCCGGCAGACCATACTTGCGCGCGATCTCCAGGGCATGGGACTGCCCCGGCTCGCCCCTTTTCAGGCAGTAGAGAGGGGTAAAGGTTTCCCGGTCGAATTCCATCGAGGCGTTCACCATGCCGTCCCGGCGATGGACGAAGCCGACGATGTCGGTCAGGTGGGTGGTGGCGAGTACCAGTGCTCCCTTCTCCTGCAGCTCCTGGAGTACGGAACAGGCCAGGGCCGCGCCCTGGACCGGCTCGGTGCCGGTCCCCAGTTCGTCCAACAGGACCATCGAGCGTTGCCCGGCCCGACCGAGGATGGAGGAAATATTCGCCACATGGGCGGAAAAAGTGGAGAGGCTGCTCTCGATGGATTGCTCGTCGCCGATATCCACCAGCAGGTTGTCGAGCAGCGGAAAGGCGGATGATTCGTCCGCCGGCACCGGAATACCGGAAAGGGCCATGATCAGCAGCAGGCCGGTGGTCTTCAACGCTATTGTCTTGCCGCCTGCATTCGGCCCGGTAATGATCATCACCGACTCGTCACCGCCCAGCGACAGATCGAGGGGAACGGTTTTGGCAACGCCTCCCTCCCGCTGCAACAACAGCAGGATCGGGTGGCGGGCCTGCACCAGCTTCAGCTCCAGACCGGCGCCGATCCGGGGTTCGCTGGCGTCGAGCGAATCGGCGAACAGCGCGATACTGTTCAGGAGATCAAGATGGATCAGGATTGCCTGCTGCGTTTCGATCTCTGCCGCATCCTCCCGTATCCAGCCGCAGATCTCCCGCAGGATGCGAATTTCCTCCACCTTCTCTTCCGCCGTCAGGTTTTCCAGTTCATTGGCCAGTCCGATAATCTCCAGCGGCTCCATGAAGGCGGTCTCGCCGGAATTGGACACGTCGTGCACCACCCCCTGGACCTGGCCCTTGGCATCCATCCGCACCGGGATGACCCATCGCCCGCCCCGCTGGGTAACGAAATCGTCCTGCAGGAAAACGGTAATATCCCGCTCCCGGACAATCTCCTCCAACCGTTTGCGGATGCGCGCCGTCAGGCCACGTTTTCGGGTCCGCAGATCGAACAGCAGCCGGGAGGCGGTATCGAGAATATTTCCCTCGGCGTCGAGCGAGCGCTCCAGGGGATCGAGGATATCGGGGAAACCGGTAACGGCACCGGCCATCTCCCGCAGCAACGGAATATCGGTACGGTAGGCCAGCTGGGTGGCAACGGCGGCCAGGGTCCGCAACAGGGGAATAAAGGAAACCAACTCCAGCGGTGCCAGCACCGCGCCCACCGGCCGCAGCTTTTCCAGTACCGGCGTTACATCCTCAAAGGAGCTGATCCGGAGGGGAACTCCCTGGGCTGTCAACCGGCGGATCTCTGCCACCATGCCGAAACGGCCTGTTATCTCATCCTGTACCGAAAATGGGAAGATAGCGAAAATCGCATCCCGCGACACGCCGCTATGGCAATAGCGGGAAACTTCCTGCAGTATCCTGTCGAATTCCAGTGTGCGAACCATCTCTTGCCGAATCATCACTCGTTACCTTCTCCTGTGCCGTATTTCACTTTTGCCCGTTTCCTTTTCTTCGCCTTGCGCTTGGCCGCCGCTGCCCGGTCCTGGTCGCGGGAGGTCGTCTCACCCTGAAGATGGGCGATCTTTTCCAGCAGTTCCCGCCGGGCGAGAAAACGGTTCACCGACTGGCTCCGGTCCGTGCCGCACTTCACCTCGAGCCCGGTGGGCAGATGGCGCAGGTAGACGCAGCTGGAGGTTTTGTTCACATGCTGCCCCCCCTTGCCCGAAGAACGGATGAAACTCTCGGCGATGTCCTCTTCCCGAACCCCGAGGGTCGTCATCCTTTCCTGCAACCACCTGTTTTTTCCTTCGCTCACCGCAAAGGCGGGAACGGACATGGGACTCTCCATTTGTGACATATTGTGTCACAGGTATGCGTTATCCTTTTTTCGTACCAGCCAAAGGTCTCACCTTGCCGGCTGAAGACCGAAAGGTGAAGACAACCAAGGAGGCAGCAATGGAACCATTAGTCATTTTCGGCGCAATCCTGGTCGTTTACTGCGGCTACCTGGCAATTCTCGATACTACCTGTACCTGGCGAACTGCCCGGCTTAAAACCGCCGCAAAACGCAAGCCGGCCAAAAAAAGGACCGCGACGGTGTCCGCCGGCCACCGCCGGCCAAGAACCATGGCAGGCATTCCGGTCGGCGTCCCCCTGTTGCAGAAGATGTAGCGACGGATCGCGGTACGCCGGGAGTTCACCGACAACCCGACAGGCACCACTGCATGGTAACCTTGAACTTCGAAGCTCGAACGTTGAACGCGTTGTTCCTCGATCCTCGTTCCACGCTCCTCGCACCTTTTCCGTTACTGATTGATGAACACCTCGCCGGTATTCGTCACCAGTTTTGCCGGCAGGCTGAAAAGGCGCGAGAAAATGTTGAAGACACCCTTGGCCATGGACTTGGCGGTAATACTCTTTACCTCGGGATTGTCGAGGCTT
>JAQUHN010000193.1 GCA_028683555.1 Geobacteraceae bacterium
GATGGTGCTTGTCTTGACCGGGTACGGCGCTTTTGCCTTGGCGGAGCATTTCTATATTCTGCTCAATATGCTGGGCGGTCACTCGCACTTGCATCTTTCCGGGATCCTGGCCTGCATCTTTGCCACCATTACCGTGCATCATGTGATGACCAAGGCCATCGCGGATGAAAGCCACCAGATCGAACTGGAAGAGGCCGAACTGCAGCTTGAGGCCAGGAAGCAGATTGTCTCTTCTTCCGTCATCAACAGTGTTGTGAGTCGCATCAAGGCTACCCTCGAGGAGCGGGATCGTCACCTGCGCACCAAGGAGGATGTGCAGCTGCTGGCTTTGGTGGCCAACACAATTCTGTTCGTGGCGATGGCCGAGATGATCGATCTGGCGCTGCTCTGGAAATACCAGACTGAAATCCTGGTGATGTTTTTGGGTACCACATTGATTCGTGCCATCATGATGGGGTTGTTTGCCTGGGTTACCAATAAGACCGACAAGATGGTCAATGTTGGTCTCCGCTGGTGGGGCGTGCTGACCTTTGCCGGCATCAAGGGAGGCCTTTCGATTGTCATGCTGTCCATGATTCCCCCATCTTTCGAACACCTGGAGATGTTCAAGACAGTGGTGATCGGCATCGTTCTGCTTTCCACGTTCATCTATGCTGGGGTTTTGCTGGTTATCATCGGGCTTAACAGGGACGCTTTCCGGTTGGAAAAAGAGGAAGAGGCGCACTGATGGCGTCATAGCGTGGGTTGAGCCGGGGCCGGCTGCGCGGTGCCGTATGGCTATGGAAGGCTGGACAACTCAAGAAGTCTTTCGGGACCTTACCGAAGGTGGTTTCGGTTGCTACCAGATATCGACCAATCTGCCAAGCTGGTTGAAAAGGTATCAGGGTGTTTCCCGGCAGGGCGCCAACCGAGAGTGGGGAGTTCGTCAAACGATGAAAAAACTGTTAACCTGGGGGGCGGTGATTCTTTTGACCACCGCGTTCCTTGATCCGCTGCTTTATGCCATGCTCGACAAGCCGATTCCGTGGGGTCGAGATATTCTCATGGCTGCGGCTGGCGTTGTCTGCTTCTATCTGCTGATAAAGTATCGCAATGAGCTGTAGGTTGCTTTCTGACCGAAGCTGGGACAAATATGAGCCCCGTAACGCATGTACTGCTTAGTTGGTCCTTCAGCAGCATCTTCCCTTTCGAGAGAAGGGATCGCGTGCTGGTTACCCTTGCCGGCAGTATCCCGGATGTCGATGGTATCGGCCTTCTTTGGGATCTGCTTTCTTTTCGCTCCGGCCAGCCGCTGGAATTATGGCTCAGGTTTCACCATGTTCTAGGCCACAATTGTGCCTTCGGTCTTATCGTCGTCTTGCTCACCCTGTGTCTCGCAACGCGAAAGCTGGCGGCCGGTGTCGCGGCCTTCCTGGTGTTTCACCTCCATCTGCTGGGTGATATCATCGGTTCCCGCGGGCCAGACGATGCATGGTCGGTTCCGTACCTGCTGCCTTTTTCCCATGCATGGAATCTGGTCTGGGCGGGTCAGTGGCCGTTGAATTCCTGGCAGAACTTCGTGATTACCGCGGGAGCGCTTGGGTTTGTTTTCTATCAGGCTTGGAGCCGGGGTATCTCTCCGCTTGAACTGGTGTCGAGCCGTGCGAACGAATCATTTGTCGCGGCATTGAGAAACAGGTTCGGCTTGCCGTCGTCCGGCACTAGCGCGGGGCTTACTCCGGGAGGGTGAAAAGTCGGCAGGGAGCCGGGCGACTTCCGGTGTGGAAAGAGGCCTCGGTCGAGGAACGGAAAGTGGTAGGGAGCAAAAGATAAGGGGCATGGCGCCGGAAGTTACAACGTTCTTCCACCCCATGCCCCTTTGTGTTTATTGGTACTCGATCAGCTGCTATATCGTGCCCACCTGGTAATCGGATTCCATCCAGCCCTTGATACCGCCGGGCATGCGATAGACATTTTTATAACCGAGCTTCACCGCCCACATGGCGGCGTTGTGGCTGCGGGTGCATTTGGTGAATCCGCAATAGAAGACGATCAGCCTGTTTTTGTCCGGCCCCAGGAGCTTGACGAGAGCTGCTTTTGTTGTATCGTCCAGGGAGTTCATCTCGGGAATGGGAAACTCCATCTGCTTTGCTCCCGGGATGTGGTTTTTCTTATAGCTGGCCTCATAAGGCATGGTGTCGACAATCAGCATGCTCTTTTTTTCATCCATCCATTTTTTCAGTTCCGGTGTGGTAACAACCTTATAGGCGCCGCGCTGCACTTCCGCGCAGAAAGTCGTGGCGACTTTTTCGGTTTCCAGTTCCTTTGCGCCCCACGCGAAAACGTTGGTCGCCAGCAGAACCAGGGCAAAAAGGGTCAGGGTTGCGGGAATGATAGTTTTCAACTTGCCATACATACGTGTTTCCTCCTAGATAATTTTTCTGAAAAGTATCTGCGATCCGTCCCCCTGTTCACGCTTGAAACGCAGGAAACGGTACAGATAGAGATAGCAACAGGCGGCAATCATGATAAAGTCGCGGTATAGGGCTTGTCGCAGGCTGTCCTGGCCCTTGAGTTCCTCGGTGGAAAAACAGCCGCAATCGATGTCGAGATTCTGCAGGATGCCGTACCAGAGGATGGTGCAGAACATGATGAGCATGGCGAAAATCGCGGACAGGGCTCCGGGGATCTCGAATAGTATGCCGATTCCGGCCAGCAGTTCCACTGCCGGTAGTGTAATGGCAACCGGAGCGAGAAATTGCTCGGGAACCAGATCGTAGAGAGAGATCATCCGGGCAAAACCCTTGACATCCATCAGCTTGACGGCTCCCGAGTAGATGAAGATGCCGCCCAAGATGATTCTGAGTAGACGATAGGACCAAAGGTTCATTGCTTTCATGCCGGAAACCACGCTTTCCTCAACTTACGGATTACCTCGGGGATTGCCGCCGATGGCTGATAGTAGCGAAATCCTCTCATAAGTCAAATTGATAATATCGAAATAAAACGTGTCTGATATCGGTTCTGCCGATGGGTGTCCGGCAGTGATCGCCGGGAGTGTGAGGCGGAATTTGCTGATATGCGGGAAGGTCGTATGTTTTCGTGGTGCCGCTTTTCCGGACTCCCGTTACCGGTTGGCAGGGGGGCGGCGACATTCTCGACAATAAGTCCGGGCTGGGACCGGCGGCAATTTTCTGTTCAGGAAAGTTTGCCGTCGATAGCCTCAGCCATTCTGTCTAGGGCCTTGCGGAGCAGGGGGCGTGGACAGCCGAAGTTGAGCCTGACGAAACCGGGGCCGTTGAAATCATCGCCGCGGGAAAGCCCGACCCCTGCCTGTTCAAAGAATGCAGTAGGATCCTTGATGCCACTTGTTCTGGTATCGATCCATGCCAGGTAGGTTGCTTCCACATGGTGCATGCTGAGCCCTTCCATGCCGCTGATGGCCTTTTCCACCAGATCCCGGTTGCCCCGCAGGTAGTCGAGCAGTTCCCGGTGCCAGGCCCCGCAGTCACGGTAGGCGGCAAGTGCCGCGGCAAATCCGAGCGCGTTGACATGCGGCACAATACCATCCATGGCCCGGAGGAATCGCCCGCGTAGCCCCGGATCGGGAATGACGGCTAAAGCGCAGCCGAGGCCCGGGATGTTGAAGGTTTTGCTCGGGGCAAGCAGGGTGATGGTGCGGGAGGCGATCTCCGAGGATAGTGTAGCGATAGGAATGTGCTTCTTGTCCGTATCCAGGATCAGGCCGGCGTGGATTTCATCGGAGCAGATGAACAACCGGTGCCGTTCGCACAGTTCCGCGACGCGGTGCAGTTCTTCTCTGTTGAAGGCACGTCCCACCGGGTTGTGGGGATTACAGAACAGCAGCAGCCGTGTTCGGGAGGAGATTGCCCGCTCCATGTCGGCGAGATCGAAAACCCAGCGGTGACCGTCATCCACCAGGTGGGTGGTAACCAGGTTGCGGCGGGAATTGCGCGGCGCGGAGAGGAACGGGGGGTAGACCGGGACTGCGCTGAGAACTTCGTCGCCGTCATCGCCGACAGCATGGCAGGCCAGGTTGAGGCCGGGCACCAGTCCCGGCAGCCAGACAATCCATTCCGGATCAATGCTCCAGTCATAGTCATTTCGCAGCTGTTCGCCGACAGCGTCTGCAAGTCCCGGCGGCGGCAAGGTGTACCCGAACACGCCGTGGTCGGACCTGTGCCGGAGGGCGTCGATAATCGGGGGAGGAGAGCGGAAATCCATGTCGGCTACCCAGAGCGGGATAATGTCCCTGCCCCGGTAGCGCTCCCATTTCAGGCTTGAGCTTTCTCTTCGTTCAATAATTTCATCAAAATCGGTGGCGATAAGGTTTCTCCTGATATGCTGCGGAAATTTATCCGGCCATATGTACGAAAGGCCGGGAGTTTCGCTCTCCCAGCCTATCGTCATTTCTTTTTTAACTGTTCCCCGCGCATGGGGGAAATTCAGGAAGGATTTTCATCCCGCCCGACATCTACACTTCTTTTAGAATGTGAGACAACGGTCGTGAATCATCGCCTCCTTTCTTGATTACAGCTTATCATGTCAGGCAGATGATGACAAGGGTTGCAGGTGGTTTTTTTCGGACATTTCCGCTATTTCTTCCCGGGTGATGGTTCGCTAGTGCGGCAGGAGGCGGCAGGAGGTTGAACGGGAGGAACGTTTCTCGGAAACTATTCCGCAATGATGTATGTCGCTCCTTGTTTCCGCAGGAATTTTTCCTTGACCAGGCCCTCAAGAATCCTTTCTACCCGCTGCGGATCTTCCTGCAGGGTCTGAAAAATATCTTCCGTTTTCGAGTGCGGCCTCTGGAGAACCAACCGCAGAATTTTTCCCCGTATTTGCCGGTCGGAGCCTTCGAAACGGCTCTGGCGGGAATGGTGGGCACTTTTTCGCGAGGGGTTGGGTTGGGTTTTTTTCAGCATCACGCCGTAATCCATCAGCGCGTAGTACCAGGTGCGGGGATCTGCCGGGTCGAGCGTAGTCCGAACGAGCGGCATGATCTCGCTGTCTTTGACCTTCTGCCGGTCGGGGAAAAAATAGTGGATGTATACCGTCCTGATATTGGTTTCGATGAACGCTACCGGCCGGTGAAAGGCAAAGGCCGCGATTGCCGCGGCTGTGTAGGCGCCGATGCCGGGCAGGGTTTGCAGTTGCTCAACTGTTTCGGGAAGAATGCCGTTGAAGTCATGGACCACTTTTTTTGCCGTTTCCTGCAGGGCTATGGCCCGGCGGTTGTAGCCGAGGCCCTGCCAGACCTGCAGGACATCCCGCAGTGGCGCCTGAGCGAGGGATGAGACATCAGGAAAGACAGCAAGAAATTCACGGTACTTGTCAATCACCCGCTCGACTCTGGTCTGCTGCAGCATGATCTCGGAAACCAGGATATGATAAGGGTCTTCGGTATCGCGCCAGGGAAGGGGGCGCGGGTTGGCATGATAGTGACGGTAGATTTCAGAGCGGAAGCGATCAACAGCTTCCGGGGTTAGGTCGATCTGTTCGCTGTGTGGATGGTGTGGGTGTGTTTTATTCATGAGAGTCATCTTTGTCCGGTACGTATCAGCTGGCGCCAAGGGTTGTGCGGTGCTGGCCTGCATCGTATCGGCATTGCTGTTGTTCAAGGTGCGGTGCTGTCGTTGCCGCCCGGTTGCGTCCCGTTGATTGTATACCAGGAATTACCTGGGAGAAACAGATTATTTCCAGAGAGAGACTGTCGACCGCTGTGCCGATGTGAGAGTGACCGAGTACCTTCTTGTCGGCTATCGGTTGCAGGATAGTACCGCTTATGCTGGCTACCCGAATGGCAAATTTCATGGTATTCTCACTAACAACAACACTACTCGGCAGGCACTATGCGAAGGGGGGACATTTGTCATGACTACGGCAGTGGATCGTTTTCTGGCTGCAATCTGCGAGGCATGCCCGCTTTGCCGGCACGCCCGCCGAAAACCGGACGGCATGGCGAACCGGCTTGTACGGAATGTTGAAGAAAAGTTGTGTCCCTTTTGCCGTGCCTATGCCCGGGTTTACGGGACCGCTGCCCATGAGGCTGTTCGTGCCGGTAAAGATATCGACTGAATCCGGCGGCACGCTATTATTGCCATGGAAAGGTTCTTTTTATGCAGCTGAAAAAGATAGTGTCGGGAGGTCAGACCGGTGTCGATCGGGCTGCCCTGGATGCTGCTCTCCGGCACGGGATAGCGGCCGGCGGCTGGTGCCCGGCCGGGCGGCGTGCCGAGGACGGCGAAATCCCCGATCGATATCCCCTCGAAGAGCTTCCATTTTCGGATTATGGCGCGAGAACCGAAAAAAATGTCATCGATTCCGATGCCACCCTGATCCTTAACCTTGGCGACCTTGCCGATGGTACCAGGTTAACTGTCGATTTGGCACAAAAGTACTGTAAACCCCATTATGTCGTGCAATTGGAAGAGGAGGCGGATCCGGCTGCGGCAGCCGCATGGCTCCGTGCGCAGGGGGTGCGGACACTCAACGTAGCGGGTCCCCGCGAGTCGAAGCGCCCTGGCGTGTATGCCTGTGCACTGCGGTTTATGGAGCGACTCCTAGCCGAAGGATTCAGCACCTGCTGAGGTGACCCCTATGGAAACGGAAAACAAGGTTGCCAACGAACTGCTGCAACTCTCCAATTCCTACTGGAGCGTCTGTGCGCTCCACGCAGCGGT
>JAQUHN010000194.1 GCA_028683555.1 Geobacteraceae bacterium
TTCCGATCTGTCCTGGCGCAATGGCAGGTGGCCTGCCGACAGCTCATCAGCTAAGCCAGCGGTTTTCCTGCCGGCTTGCGTGGCGGAATTTTTCCCGTGTCGCACGATTTTTGCGTACGAATAATGGGTTTGATTCCCGGAGCGGATCCGTTGGTAGCCTTTTTTCGGCAGAAAAACGTCAAGAATCGGATTCATAACTTTATCGATTCGGATGGTTACGTCCGAATCTTCATGTAAATAAATGCCATAGTCGAACTTTTCCAACAGTTCCAGGAAATCGCTGAACAGCCCTTTACGGCGATTTCGCTCTGCAACGGCAACATTTACGATGTTCAAGCAGTTGATGTCGCTGCCGGAACTCTCGTGCAGCAGGATAATTCCCGATCTGTCCGTTTCCAGTCGGCGTTTCTGAATGTGTGCCTCAATGATGGATATGCCGGAAATTCCGTTGGTTTCCTTGAGAAGCGTGCTGGTTGAGGCAGAAGACAAAAACGTTTTAAGCTGTTTGGTTATGTCGATGAGTTTCGTGCTCATGGTAAAATTTCTGAGTGCGTTTACCTGTCTTTTGACGTGCGTTCCACCAATATTTGATTTTTTAGCAAAAAATCTATTTAGCTGCAATTAAAAATATCTTTAAAATTCACTTAGAGTAAAAGTGGTGGGTTCGGCAACCAGCTCTTTTCCCACTGGCATAATCAGCAGCGGAACCTTGCTTACCGGCAGTGACAGCACGTCTCGCACCTGTTCATCTTCAAATGCACCTATTACTACCGTGCCGATTTTCAGGGAAACCGCCTGAAGGGAGACATTCTGTGCGGCGGTGCCTGCTTCCATGTGAGCATAGCGAATACCGCGCCGTCCGTATTTTCCGGTCGACCGGGCGAATACGGCGCTGAAAACAATGGCTGCGGGAGCGGCGCAGACAGGCTGCTGGTTGAGGGATGCATTACAGAGCCGCTTGCGTATGTCACCGGAAAATACTGGTATCAGTTCATGTTTGTGCGGCAGATAGAGGTAAACTCCGGAGGAGAGGTTTGTTACCTCTCCTGCGACCAGATATGTTTCCAGGGGATAGAGAGCGCCTGCCGAGGGAGCCGTTCGAAAGCCGCTGCCGTGGGTAATTCCCTGGGCTGCCCATAGCAGTTGACCCACCTCCTCCAATGAAAGCGAGGCTTGCCGGTATACACGTTGAGACCGTCGTTTCCGCAGTGCTTCTTCGATGGAAATCGAGCTTTCCTTGTGTGGAGAAGGGAGCTTGACTGTTCCCTTCGGGGAAATCGTTGTCGTCTTCGAACTCATGATTTTTCCCCTTTCCTGTCCGGCAAGGTACACTATGCTGCCCAAGATAACGACTGATGCTGTCAACGCAGTTAGTATTTTTGTGGTTTTTCGCATATTTTCCTCAACGGACAGATATCATGTCTGGCTTTTTTGCAAAAATCCTTTCCCAGACGCACCAGTGCAGCTTCGAAGTCACAGAAATCCATTCCGCGTAGCTGATGGACCCTCCATAGCTGTTCAAGCTCCGCCAGTGGGTCTCCTTGCTGCGATATAAGAGCCAGGTGTCGAGCCGCAAGCAGTGACGGCAGCGACAGCGCCGGACGAGCTTTTTTCCAAATAGTCCTGAGTTCACGGAGGAAAATATTTACCGTAACATCGCCAATGCCCTTGCCCAGGTTTTTCAGGCGAGATTCCAGATCTTTCTCATTCTGTGCCTGTTCGTGAAGATTGTTGAGATCGCCGGCGTACCGGTCTTGCAGGTCCTGCATGATCGACAGCAGTTTCGTGGCGGTGGAGAAATCGTAGCGGGCATAACCACCGGCATCCAGAATCTCCACTAGGCCGTCCCATCCGGCAGCAAGAACTTGCTCCGGCAGCAGCACTTCCCGGCGCTCGAACTCTTTGTAGGTTTGCGCAGCAATTGATGACGATATTCGCGCCCCGTAAAGCTTGCAGGCGAGAAACCATTTACCCATTTCACGTCGACTTGTCGTGGACAGGTCAATTCCCAGTTCACGGGAAAATGTGCCGCCCATGGCCGATATGAGCAAACGTACGATGACGTGCGTTGCCGTCATGGCTCTTCCTTGTAATGAATTAAAAAAGTATGCCTGATATGATAGTATTTGATTTTACCGGATTGAGGGCCATGATGATCGAAAGTTGTCCCGTACAATTCTGAAAAAAAGGAGGCCGGAAGGAAATATGAAAGGTATACTTTAATAAGTATTCCCGCCACTGTGACTGTTTCGAAGATGTGGCCTTAATTCCACTGGATAAATTCGATTTTGCCGAATATCTTCCCGAATATTCGAGTTCTGCCGGTCGAAGGAAGATGGTGCGTATAGAGATTTTCGCAGAACTTACTTTTCAGTCCCCGAAAAGGGGCTCCCAGGGAGAAGACACCCATGAACGACCGGATAACCAACATTGAGATCCAGTTGATGCACCATGAAAACACGATCCAGCAACTTAATGACGTGGTTACCCGTCAGCAGATGGATATCGAAAAGTTGCAGAAACAAATACTGCAAATGACGGAGCATGTGCAAAGAATGGCTCCTTCCATGATGAGATCCCCCGAGGAGGAGGAACCGCCACCGCATTATTGAGCAAAAGACCGCTCGTGAAGAATCATCATGCGCCAGGGACGGAGCCAGTCGGTAGCGGCTTCTCAGGTCATGGCAGCGATGATCTCGCCATACGACTCTCGATCAACCCTGACGTTGGTGAGGGGACCCTTGTCGAGAACCGGGAAACGGGATTCAAAGCTCGGCCGGTCGTTTCGATACAGTACCCCGGTCGGGATCTTCTCTCCCCATTCCAGTGCCGTGTGCAGGGCTGCTTCCCAGTCGGTCGGATCATAGTCGGGGGGGAGCGTCGCGCACCGCTTCCGGTACCAGCTGAAGGTGTTTACCTTGTTGAACGAAACGCATGGCTGCAGAACGTCAACCAGGGCGAATCCTGGATGGGCGATTGCCAGGGAGATCAGTGTGGCCAGTTCTTCGACTGCCCCTGAAAACCCCCGCGCCACGAAACCGGCGCGCATGGTTACGGCAACCGCCAGTGGATTGAAGGGTGCGGAAAGAACGCCGTGCGGTTGCGCCTTGGTGACAAACCCCTCCTCGGAGGTGGGGCTTGCCTGCCCCTTGGTGAGGCCATACACCTGGTTGTCGTGGACGATCAGGGTCACATTGATGTTTCGGCGGATAGCGGCAAGGAAATGGTTTCCCCCTTCGCCATAGGTGCAACCATCGCCGCTTTCTGCAATCACCGCCAACCGGGGATTGGCGAGTTTGGCGCCGGTGGCGACGGGTAGCGCCCGGCCGTGGAGTCCGTTGAATACGTGTGCGTTCAGGTAGTGGGGGGCCTTGGCCGCCTGGCCGATCCCTGAAACGAACAGGACCTCGTAAGGCGCCAACCCGCTCATCACCAGTGCCTTCTTCATTGCTTTCAGGATCGAGAAGTTGCCGCACCCTGGACACCAGGCGGTTTCATACCTGCCGAATTCTTCCTCGCTGACCATGTTTTCCTCCAGATTTCTCAGGCCTGTCGTGGTAATCACGAGATCAACTCTTTCTCCGCAAGCTGTCGCAGGATAAACTCCGGCGTTATGGGCAGGCCGTCGTAGCGATTGATGCGGACCTGAGCCATGAAACCGCACTCCCTCCGCAACAGTCGGGCAAACTGGCCGGTGGCGTTGCCTTCCACGACAACCACAGCTCCGGAGCGCTCGAGCAATGGGAGAAAGGATTCGGCAACAAGGGGCCAGACTTGGGAAAAATGAAGGGATGCAGCCTTGATGCCTTGTGCCGACAGCTCTTCTGCTGCTTCCGTAACGGCCCCCAGGACAGATCCCCAGCAGACGAACAAAAGGTCCGGATTATCAGCGCCGATGAAAGCTGGCCGGATACACTCATTGCGCAGCAGTTCCATTTTTCTCAACCGCTTTTCCACCATTTTTGTCCTGATCGTGAGGTCCTCGGTAATATGACCGTCTTCGGTATGCTCATCGCTATCTGCGACCACCAGTTTCTTTCCCGATCCGGGCAGTGCGCGCGGAGATATACCCGTGTCGGTCAAAGCATAGCGCGCATAGACTCCTTCATCATGCGGGGTGAGTTCCAGCGGGTAAACGGGTGTAATGGTTTCGGCACGAAAAGGCGCCACATCCCGGTAGGAATCCGCTAGAAACTGGTCGGTGAGGATCAGCACCGGCCCCTGGGTCCTCTCCGCAAGATCCAGCGCATGCGCGGCAAGCTCGAAACACTGTTCGGGAGAACCTGGCGCCAGTATGGCCCGGGGAAATTCTCCGTGGCCGGCATGCAGGACAAATTCGAGATCAGCCTGTTCGGTGCGGGTGGGAAGTCCGGTGGCCGGTCCGGGACGTTGCGCGATGATCACGACAAGCGGCGTTTCGGTCATTCCGGCCAGACTTACACCTTCCCCCATGAGGGCGAAACCGCCGCCTGACGTGGAAACCAGGGAAGGAGCGCCGGTAAACGAAGCACCTATCGCCATGGTGACGGCGGCAATCTCGTCCTCGGCCTGTTCCACGACCAAGCCCATCCGGTCGGCATGGGCAAGCAGGGTGAGCATTACGGAAGTGCCCGGGGTCATGGGGTAGAACGCGGCAAACCTGAGGCCACCGGCGATGGCTCCCAGGGCAAGCGCTTCGTTGCCGTTGACCATCATCCGGGGTGCAGATACACCCGCAGGACGGAGGGAAGGGCGGCTGACCCCGGTGTTGCGTGCCCATGAAAAGGCTGCCTGGAGTGCAGCAGCAGCCTCATCGAAAGAGTCGGGCAATTCTTCCCGCATGGTCTTATCCACCAATCCGTCATCGAGATCGAGGAGGGTGGCGACGATTGCCGCGGCCATGATGTTGAACATTGCCGGTTTACCCAGCGTGGCGACGGGAATCCGCAGGCAGGTATGGTTTCCCGTTTCCGCCTGTACATTGTCAGCCATGACAATAATACCGTCGTTTGTCATGTGCGAGAGATGTTTCCGTACCGACTCGCCGTCGAAAGCAATCAAGATATTAACGGTCTCGCGGGGAGCAACGATGGGCGCGGAGGACATCCTGATGGAGAAGGTGTTGTGTCCTCCTCGAATCCGCGACATGTAATCCTGCGTTACGACAATATGGAAGCCGGAACGAACCAGCACCCTGGAGAGAAGTTGCCCGACGGTCAGAAGTCCTTGTCCCGCTGCCCCGCCGATCAGGATAGTAGGTGAAGAATCCATGTTTTTCCCCTATGTTTTGCGAAGAACTTTGTATCGATCATTTGGCGCAAATGTTAAACATCTGCTTGGCGCGGAGTGCGACGAATGGCCAGATGATCTTCTCGTCTATCATCGGAAATGCCTTTGTCACGGCTTCGATGCAATGGGTGCCAAGCTTGATGGCTTCCTGCCTGTAGCCGAAGAGAGGGCTTTTACTTACCGTGTCGCAGATAACCCGATCGAAATGCACCCCCATTTGATTCAATATAATTCTCCCTGCGTCAAGATCGTTATCAGGAAGATTGCAGTAAATTGCCGGCGATGACAATTCGACCTTCTCATGCCGGAAAAAGAATGGCGATTTCCCTTCCGGGTCCCCCATGTTCGGGCAGTTCACATATTCACTTTTCGTTTTCAGGGTTTCCTGCGTTAGACGTCCCGCAACTCCCATCCTGGCATAGAGAGTGTTTTCGTCAAGCTTTGTCAGTTCGAGCAATTCCTGCTCAGCATGATTCAGGAAAATTCCTTCGAACAATTTCTTCGGTATACTGGCCATGGGTTTCATTTTCTGTCTCCTTCGCGCTTCTGCGCATTGATGGCTTACGCGGCCATGTGATACTCGGAATGAATATAAGTATACCACTCCGGCGTCGGGAAGCGATGGGTCCTTCCGTCCATCTGCGGCAGCCGCCCTGGTTGTTTCCGACGATTGGTGCGGCGCAATTTTCCCGATCAGTTGCGGAATTAGTGAACCGTGCCGGCAGCGACTTTCGTTTTTCCGGTCATTTTTTTCGCAGATGACATCACTGGGTCATGCTGTGGCGTGCGATGCCGACCTTTTGGCGCGTCCGATAAAGTTGTCTCCCCGGTGTGTGTAGAAACGGGATTGACAAAATCCGTTTTCTCCCCGTACTATTTGTCCCATATGCATGCAAATAAAGTAAAATCTACTCCTCCTCACGTAACCCGGGCTCGTCTCCTTTCCCAGTTGGAAAATGAAATTGGCTATCGTTTTACCAATCGCAGACTTCTTTTCCAGGCGCTGATTCACAGTTCCTATGCTGCTGTTTCCCGCCGTCGCGGGATTCCGGACAACCAGCGGCTGGAATTTTTCGGTGATTCGGTGCTGGGGTTTATCATCAGTTGCAGACTCCTGAAACTGTTTCCGGAAAGCGATGAAGGGGAACTGTCCCGCCGAAAGGCTACTCTCATCGATACCGCAACACTTGCCGCTCTTGCCGAACAGCTAGGTTTGGGCAGATATCTCTTGATGAGTCGGGGGGAGGAAAAGACCGGCGGGAGGACGAAAAAGACGGTTCTGGCAGCTTGTTTCGAAGCCTTGCTGGCAGCCGTGTACCTGGACGGGGGAATTGCCTGTGCGGAAAAGGTCGCGGACACGATGTACCGATCATTGCTGGAAGGGGAGGGGCTGGAGGACGATACCAGGG
>JAQUHN010000195.1 GCA_028683555.1 Geobacteraceae bacterium
GCGCCCGAGCGGTACCGGGTAGAAGTCGGTGGCGTCGTCGGCAAGCGCCGTGCGTCCGTTGCCGGAGGTTACCCGATCCATGATCCTGCGGCTAACCTTGCGGAAGGCATCGGCGCGAGCAATGGTGCGGACAAAGGTGCGGTCGATCTCCGGAGGGCCGCAGCGTGGGGGTGTGCCGGAGCTCCCGCGGCTGCAGGAGCGATAGCTGACGGGGAGGCCGAGCTTCCAGGCGAAATAGGCACGAAGGAAGTACGGGAAGTCGGCGCAATCCGGCTCGGCAGGGAACCGGCTGTCTTCCCCCTTTCGCAGGTAGTCATGGAGGAAGTTGCGTTGCGGGTCGCGCAGCACGGGCTCGAGAGAAGGGAAGCTGAGCGATTCCTCAAGCGGGGCATCGAACAAATGTTCGACCCACGCGGCGAACAGCGCCTCCGTCGGCAGATCCCACTCACCGTTGCCCCGATTACCGGCGCCCTCCCCGACCCGGATTTCGGTGCAGGCAGCCACCCTCCCTTCCCGCATCGCCTCGATCCGATAGCTGCCGCGGCCAACCGCCGGGAGAGCAGCCCGCAGACTCCAGGGAGGACCACCCCCTCTCACGGCAGTCATCCTGATCCGATGTCCTGCGGGACCGGTGACGAACAGCTCCGACAGTTCGCCGCCGGTCGCCACAGCCAGGATATCCAGTTTTTCGCCCGCTGCAGCCACGAGCGGCGCAGTCCAGATACGGGCATCATCTCCCCGGTTGCTCGGCGTGACAGCCCACGATGCATCGGCAGCAGTCAACACGAAAAGCAGCATAATAATGTATTTCATAATCATGGGGACAACCTCCCTTGCGTCTGTTCCAGCTGAAAGAAGGCCTAATTATCAGGAAAAAGCTGGATATATCTGTTTATATCCAATAATCCTTCCCGGATTTAATCTTAATACCAGCAAATGCCAACAAGTCAAACCTGACTCCGTAGGCTCACAGGAGGGTTAAAGCAGATAATCCATTGACATTACATAGAAGAAATACTATTATATTCAAAAATTCGCATATTACGATAAAGGAGGACAAGAATGCCAATTTACGAATACTCATGCACAAAGTGTGGTCAGCAATTTGAAAAACTTCAGAAAAACGAGGCGGCGGAAACGGTGGAGTGTCCGAGCTGTGGGTCAACCGAGGTAAGCAAAGGATTTTCATCTTTTTCTTCAACCGGGTCGTCTTCAGCGGCTCCATGCAACCCTGTTGGTTGAAGATTCTGAGCGACGCCAGGTTGGCGTCATAGTAAACGATCATAGAAAACGAAGCGTTACGGTGTTAGACGAATTACCACGGCAGCAGATGACTGGTACCGGCTTGATTGCCTCCTCTTTGAAGGCGTACTGAGCTACTGCCATTCTGTTTCACAGAGCACATGCAACTATTGCGGCCTGGAGCATGTTACTTCTGTTCTCTGCGCTCGCGGACATTTTGCATAACCAATATCGAGGAGGCACTATGGAAGGCCTTATTACAATCACTGCTATTTTAGTTATCTGGGTTCTTCTGCAAAAAGTGATTCTGCCAAAACTTGGCATATCGACTTGAATGTCTGATGCATGCGATCTCGCGGGTCGAGATCATAAAAAGGAACAGACCAGTAGCATTGACACGGCTAAAGGTAAGCACGACGACTCCACGAAGAAATAGTCCGAAGAAGAGTGGCATATAAAAAAATGTCAGGTTCACACCTGTGACAATGTCATTGGTGTGGACCTGACATTTTTTATACTCCCTTTATGCACTTCCCGGTCCTGGTCGTCTAGCAATACCGGGCGTTTTTCGATGCCACGGACTATGACGTGCGGCAGCAGGTCGGGTATGTCTATGTGAGCGTTTCTAGGCAAGAGGAAAGCTGACAGGGGGATTATTTTTTTCAAGAATGTCCCGTTTTTCCCTCATCAACGATGCCCCACTTTTTTTCGTGTGTCATTCATTTGGGTCGCGTCATAGTTGGATATTTTTCCGGGAACGGATTTTAAACGCAGTTCCTTTCGTTCCTTCCAATGATATTTGCCCTTTTAGTTGAAGTGTAAGCATGTTGACCAGCTGCAGACCGAGCGTCCCGGTGTTTTTGAAATCGAGACCCGGCGGCATGCCAATTCCTGAATCGGCAACAATAAGGGTAATCCAGTCGTCCTCGTCCAAATAAATGTGTATTAAAATCTCGCCGGAACGGTTATCCGGGAAAGCGTGCTTCAACGCATTTGATACCAGTTCGTTGACAATCAGCCCCCAGGGGATTGCTCTATCGATACCCATGGAGACCCCCTCCGCAACGACTTTCAGGCTAATCCGCCCAGAATCCACCATGTAGGAGTCGAACAGTTTCAAGGACAGTTCTTTGATATATTCCCCAAAATCAATGGAAGCAAGATCCTCCGATTCATAGAGTTTTGCGTGGATCAAGGCCATAGACCGGATACGGTCCTGGCATTCCCGGAAACAGCTTCTCGACCGTTTTTCCGCGATTGATTCGGACTGCAGATCGAGCAATGAGCAGATGATTTGCAGGTTGTTCTTGACGCGGTGGTGGACCTCCTGCAACAGGACAACTTTTTCAGCAAGAGCAGTGCTGAGTCTCTGTTCGGCGCGTTTGGCCTCGGTGATATCGAGGAGGGTGGCAATAATGGCCGACTTGCCGCTGTATTTAATATTTCCGGCAGAGACAACAACCCATTTTTCCTCGCCGTTGTTGGTGATCAATTTTTGTTCATACTGAAGGGGCACCGATTCGCCGCGCAGCCTGGCCAATCCGCGCCTACGAATCAAGTCCCGGGAATCCGCGCTGAAGAAGTCCCAGAAATTCATATTCAGCAGTTCTGCCTCGCTGTATCCTGAAATCCTCGTAGTTGCAGGATTCGTATAAACAAACTTTTCTCCCTGATGGAGAACAATGGCGGCAGGAGAAGTTTCGGCCAACACCCGGAACTTCTCTTTGCTTTGATGAATTGCTTCCTCGGCACGCTTGCGCTCGGTTATGTCGCGGACGATGGAAAAGAGGAAACGTTTTCCCTTCAGTTCCAAGACGCGTGTGCTCACCTCCACGGGTATGCTCAGGCCGTCTTTAGCCACCTGCGCCGTCTCGAAAACCGCATGGCCTTCTTTGAGAAGCCGCTCCATGGCCAGCGCAATCATGTCGCGGTAACGGGGATCGTCGAGCTCCATTGGGCTCATCCGGGAAAGTTCCTCCCTGCTGTACCCAAGCCGCCTGCATGCCACCTCATTCACTTCGATAAATGGACCGGGCATGCCGCCTTCCGTTATTTCGTGAATAAAAACACCGTCGTTTGCACTTTCGATCAAGGTCCGGTATTTTTCCTCGCTGGCGCTCAATTCTGCGGTACGCTCCTGAATGATCTCTTCCTGGCGCTCGAAAAGAAAGGAGTTGCGCAGCACCAGCGCTACGATAGTGGACAAATCGTTGAGCAGGCTGAGAACTGAGGAAATATGCTCTTCATCCGGCAGGCCGAGCACAAGCATGGCCCCGACGCGAAATGACCCGACATCCAATGGAAAGGCCATCGACAACTGGAATCCTTCTCCACTCAAAAGCCCGGCAACTTCCCAAGGCTCATCCCCACGCCAGAACCTGGCGGCCGGCATGCGGTGGACTACCTCGTACAAACGGTTTGCGAGAAGCGTTTCCGCCCATTCGCGTCTTCTCGATGGATTGACGCTGAAAACGCGGTGTGTCGGCATTGTCGCGGTGCACAAGCATTGGATGAGCAGCACGCAGCGGGCACCGGTGAGATCCCGGATCTCTTCCGTCAGATAGGTTCCCAGTTCACCGGGATTGTCCGCACGGCTGAGCACATTGCTCAGTATGTCCATGGCCATCACGGGAAACGCCGGATCATTGGTGATTGGGCCCGGTTTCATCTTTGAACTCCTTTGTTCCTGCATTCAAAAAGCGCTTTCTCGATGGAGGAACTCAAATGGGTGAGCGGTATCCGCAGCACTTCGTAAGGCAAGCCGCAATAGTCGAAGCATTCATGCAATTCCCTGACAGGTACCGTCATCAGGCCGGTATCCAGGTACACGAGCTTGCGGTGCATATCCCGCATAAGGCTTGTGGCATTTTTACGGTTCAAACCAAGCTCTCTGGTAAAGATTTCCTTCCAGCGTTGCACCCATTCGGGCATCAGAAAGAACACCCCTTCATGCGACAGCCGGCGATATTCCCCAGGTCCGAGAAGCAGTTCATAACAGTTCTTCCCCCTCGTTCGGACCACCCCGGGAAGGGCTTCCAGCGTCATCATCTGCGCGCAGCAATCGCCAAAAACCAATACGACAGAATACCCCTGTTTCAGCTCGTCTTCCAGAACCGATTCAAGGGTCGATGCAAGTAGTTCGGGATGCATATGCATCATCGAGGGGAGGAAAATCAATTTGCGATCAGGCCAGTGCGCTTCACTGAGAAATTTCACTTCGGCCTGAAGGACCGAACAGCAGATAATCACACCATTTGGCCGGCAAATACCACTCATACGCCGACACTCCCTATAGATTCCGCTGTCTTAAGCATCGCGTGAATATTCTCCGGCGGTGTGTTCCAGACAACGTCAGGACCGGAAGTGCCGAGAACAAAACGCGGATCCTGCCGGCGCTCCTCCAGAATGGCCCGGCACCGGTTTTCCACATCAGAAACTGTCATCTGACTTATGGTGGAGCAATCAAGCCCACCGAACAGCACGATGTCCGGTCCAACCACCAGGCGTGCCCGTGCGAGGTCGTCCCGTTGATCCATTATAACCCCCACCACGGAAGGCAATCCCGTCAACAAATCCAGGTGGGCCAACAGCGGCGCTCCCACATTATGCAGTATCACCGGCCCATGAAGCTGGGACAGGACTCGATCCAAAATTGGCCGCGTGAAGGTCGAAACAATATCACGGGTAACAATCGTGGGCGAAGCAAAACCGCAGGGCATTGCGACGAACTTCGCCCCTGCCGCGAAGAACCCGTTGACCAGCTGGACGTAGAAAGGAATAACCTTTTCCATCACCAGTTGCGCCCCTGCCGGATCGAACAGCACCGTCTCCAGCCAGGCTTCCAGACCCATGACCAGTCCGGGAATGTCTGCGGGAATCGGAATCACCATGGATATGGGAACCTGATCCCTATGCTCTGCCGCCATCAGACGGATGGATTCCCGGAAATACAGCAACCGCGGATCTGTGTCGGGGTCCGGCGGCACAAGCAGGTTCCAATCCTCCACCGTCTGGACGGCCGGACGCCGAATATTGGGTACATCCGTATCGATGAAGACGAGTTCGCTGCCGAAGGCCGCGCCGATAGAGGCAAACGCCAACGGCGCGCACAGGACATCCGGCCGAAAAGTCTCGCGCACCGCGGACTGACCGCGAGCGTAGGCGGCGGGGTCCGTGTAGTACTGATCGAGGGGGCAACCGGTAAGCCTTGCGCCATAGAGGCTCAGCACCGGCGCGACGGCGCGCCGGTCAAGCGGTTTACCGGTAAGTGTGGCCATTATCCGATCCGTGCTGTTCATGCGCCTGCCTCCTTTTCGACGGACTGCCGCCAGAGCCGGTTAAACAGGTCCGGAACGGCAAGCGCATTGGCAGCAGTGCCGTCTCCGCCGACCTCCCCGACAAGGCCGGGACTGACACAGAATACCGCTCCTCCCACCGCCAGTTGAATTCTTCCAGTGAGACCACGGCTGTCGATCTCCTGCCGCACCATCTTGATATTGAGGGCGGTCGTCATAATCATGGCCGATACCCCTATCACGCGAGCGCCGACCTCCAGCGCCTTGTCTACGAATACCGTTGCCGGGACGTCGTTGCCAAGATCATGAACGATCCAGCCTTCCGCACGCAGGAACGTTCCCACCATCCGACGACCCAAAGCATGGAAGTCCTCCTCAATGTTGCCGATGACCACCGGCCCTTTAGGCGGGTGGCTTTCAGAAGGATTTATTCTCATGCTAATGATTTTGTTTAATACATCCTCAGTCACCTTGGCAGCAATATACACCTGGGCGAGAGTCATGGCTCCGGACGCACACCATTTCTCACCGATCAGTAACAGAGTCGGATCCAGCACGTCCGAGATCAGACGCTCATAACCGTGTTCCGTTGCCCACGCATCCAGCAATGCGTTTGCCCCCTGCCGGTCGGCAAGCCGTATTTTCTCGATTAGAGACTGTTGAATAGTCATGCCCGCTCTCCAAAACAATCTGATTTCATTTGCAATGATCTTGTCCAGAATTGTACCAGTGATCGCTTGTGGAGTCACATTTTAATGAGTTTATGGAGTCAGGGTTTATGGGATCAGGCTTTGCTATTTGAATATTTCCGCACAGCCTCGAGCATATCGCATAACATTTGTGCAGAATCCTGATGCGCCCCGATGCGCCGCGCTCCGACGCTTACCGTGGATATATCCCGCTTGAAGAACCGGGCCACTTCGGCCAGGGTACAGACGCCGGCTTCCCGGGCAAGCCATGCGCAGGCAGACCGGGCCTCGGCGTGCCGGTGGCTGCGGCCCAGAAGATCCGGTAACCGGTAGTGTGCGGCAACGAGCTCGGCGAGGCTCTCCGGGTTCATGCGGCCAGGCGGGGGAAGTTCCTCAGTCTCACCCAAAACCCGCTCGATAAAGGAACTGTCACCCA
>JAQUHN010000196.1 GCA_028683555.1 Geobacteraceae bacterium
TGTTCAACAAGCATGGGTTCCTCCTGCAGATAGGTATGGTCGTTGGCGCTTCCATAACTACCTGATGGAACTCATGCTTTCAATTTTTTACGCGTGCCGTTTATGCACGGATGTTTGAGACGAACCAACAAAAAAGCGAGCATGTATCTTTGGTAAACCGAAAACCGGCGGGCATCTTGGGACGTTTTTGCTTTAGTGCGTTAGTCTGGTTGATGTAAAAGAAAACAGGCGAGTGTCCATGGTTTTTGTAGTTCCAACTCGGCGCCAGCAAAGACAAAAGCCCTTCAGAAACTGAAGGGCTTTTGTTCACTCGGAATGGGGGGAGAACTAAAAGTTGATTGAACAAGGGGATGGAGAGGGGGAATCCACTTGTCCAGCAACATCCGAGATTTGAAAATGCTCGGCCTCTCAGGCGACCGCCTGCTGCAGGTTCTCTTCGAGCAGAGAGGCGGCCAACTCGACACAGGCCGTACAGGAGAGTTTTCTCATTGAACGGATTTCCCCACACAGAAGCGAACCGGCGGCATCCGCGAAGCGATCGGTAAGCTCGTCTTTTTTGCCTTCATCTGAGACGAGCAGGGCGGCATAAACGGCTCCGCATAATCCCTGTGGCGCCCTGCCAGAACCACACTTGCTTAAATTCTCAGCCTCTTCAAGATCCTTTCCCGCCACCTTCTGCCAAGCTCCGGCAACGGCTTCGGCACAGTTCTTTTTTCCCTTCCTGAAAAGAAAAACGGCGACATCCAACATCGTTTCATTGTGCATCGGTTTATCTGCTCCTGATAGTAATCAACAGGTGGCCGCTGGCCTGGCAAACGTTTCAAATCACCAGCCCACCTATTTATATGAAAAACCATATATTATGAATATCATAAATAATGGGGTTGAACAAGTTATTTTTTTGTTCGAAGAGGAAAACCAAAGAGACACCCCTACGTTTATAAGATTCACAGCAAGAGGATAAACACAGGAGACGATGGGGGCAGGCATGCAAACCTGTGATAATGAAATGTAACTGCCTGATAACTCAATGCTTCCGACCTCACATCCCCTGTGGGAGAGGCCGAATGCTCCGATGATCCGGTTTAAAATAGACCGTTCCTGCAAACTAACCACCTATCTCCCTTCATGCGGTTGAAAGCTGTTCAGCAGAATTGGTCAATTTTAACAAAATATAGGTTGCAATATATATATTAAACCATATATTGTGAATAGGAAATTTAGGGGGTAGACTTCGATCTGATTACTGCACCACCCCGATTACCGTCAGCCATCCGGGCATTTATCACGATGCACCGGTCTGTGCGGCAGGATGATTCGCGGCATCATGAAACACCATATCCGGTAAGATCCCAACGAACATGGCTGTTCAAGGGCAACAAACTACTTATGGTTTCCTGTCGAACAGGCTCGTCCCGAGATAGTAGAGAAAAATCTATAGGCTCTAGACGAACAGACTACTTCTGTCAGTTTAGATACATCTTAAGTAGGGGGAAAGGTTATGAAGAAGATGGTTATTCCGGGTTTAATCGTCGTGACTTTGATGTTGTTTACGCCGCTGACCGGCTGGGCGACCAACGGGATGAACATGATCGGGACGGGCGCGGTCTCTGCCGGCATGGGCGGAGCGGATGTGGCGGTTCCCGCGGGTTGCACGGCCATAGCGGGAAATCCGGCGCAGTTGGCTACTACGTGTAATCGCGTAATTTCTCTGGGCGGTGCGTTTCTATTCCCTGGCATGGAAGACACCCCTAGCGGCGGAAGCAAAACAGAAAATGAATTTCAAGTATTTCCCGTTCCATTTATAGGTTACGCCCAACGAATCGGGACCAGCCGCTGGTCCGTAGGTATCGGCGCTTTCGCGCAGGGCGGCATGGGTGTTGATTTTCAAAACGTTGAAGTTATGCCGGGAATGATGCCGGGTCTGAAGGACGATCTCATGTCCCAGGTCGGATTTGTCAGGCTTTCACCAACCGTAGCCTATAACGTCACCGATAAGTTAACCATGGGAGCAAGTTTGTTTGCAGGCTATGCCACCCTTAAGTATGACTTTTTTCCCAACACCATTGGGCATCGGGTGAAAGATCTGACCAGCTTTACCTTCTCGGGGCGCTTCGGGGTCAACTATCAGTTAAACGACAAATGGTCGGTGGGCGCCACGTACACGACTGAAAGCTCTATCGATTTTGATGGCGGCGAGCTCACAACCGCATCGGGCGTTAAATACGGTGACGTGAAGATGGATGGTTTTACCTGGCCACGACAAGTGGAAGCGGGTGTCGCCTACCGTGCTACCCCCAAACTGCTGCTTGCTATGGACCTGAGTTGGATCAACTGGAGCTCGGCCATCAAGACAGTTACGGTTACCGCCACCAACCCCAACAATGCAGAGGCGCCAAATACATTGAACGTTCCCTTTGTGATGGAGTGGGATGATCAAATCGTGGTGGCCATCGGAGCGGAGTACGAGTTGACCGAATACTTAAAAATCCGCACGGGTTATAATTACGGTAACAGCCCGGTCTCTTCGGCAAACCTGAGCCCGCTGTTTCCGGCACTTGTCGAACACCACGCCACCGCAGGATTTACCTACACCTGGACGAATTGGGACTTCGATTTCGCTTACGAACATGCCTTCACAAATTCCAAAACCAACGATGGCGATCCCAATCCAATGACGAATCCATTTTACGGCTCCAAAGTGTCTCATACCATGGATACATTTAATTTCATGGTTAGCTACCGTTTCTAAAAAGCCAGAAACCGCGCATAATGGAGGTGACCATGAAAGGTGTTAAGCTCATACTCATTGCTCTGGCAGCCGTAGTGACGCTGACGCACTTTGCGGCTCCGGTCATGGCCGGCGAACATGGCGTGCATTGGCTGACCTATGAACAGGGACTGGAAAAACAGCGGGAGCTTAAAAAGCCCATGCTCCTGTTTTTCCATCTGTCGTATTGCTACCGGTGCAAGCAAATGGAGCATAAGGTTTACGAGGATGCAAAAGTCATACGTTTCATCAACCAGAATTTTATTCCCGTCATAGTCGATTTGGATAAAGAAAAGCAGACGGCGAAACTGTTTGAGGTAGATTACACGCCCACCCATGTCTTTATCGCGCCCGACGGGTCGACGGCGTTGCGGGAAAGAGATGTGATAACGAAGTCGCGATTTGAACGTATGCTGGAGTATGTGACGAAGGAAAAATATAAGACCATGAACTTCGACGCTTATGAAAAGAGTCAGTTCTGATCCGACGAACAGCCTCTGTTCCGACAAAAACCTGACATTATTTGAAAGAAGGTTGAGAATGCCGACTCAGTCAGAATGCCTCCTGAAAAAGCTCTCACTCTGTTTAAGCGCAGATCGGAAGGAAAAATGGATATACTTCCTTCCGATCTGCATCGCATTCGTAGTCTGTTTGTTGTTGGGATGTCCGGCGCGGCTATGCGCAGCCGACACATTGAATTATCTGGATTATGAGACCGCTCTGCAAAAAGGAAAAGAGGCCCAACGGCCCCTGTTTATCTTTTTTACCAGCCCCTGGTGTTACCAATGCACAGAGATGAAACGCAAGGTTTTTCAGAATAAGGAAATTGTCTCTATCCTAAACGAGCGGTTTCTTCTGGTGGAGGTTGATGTCAGTCAAAACAAAAAGCTGAAAGAGGACTTTCGGATCTACTTCACTCCCACCTCCTTGTTCCTGGATATTCACGGCAAACCGATCATTGACGTAAAAGGATATATACCCACGAATCGATTCCGGAAATTATTGCGGTATGTAAGCGAAGGCCTTTATAAAACGACCCAATTTTCCGCTTTTGAAAATAAATAGCCTTCCGAAAGCGCGGCTTCTAGAAACGCCCCTGATTTTCCGGACAAGCCTCGCCTGTCCGACCCGGTAAAAGCATAGTTGTCCGAGATATTGTCTTCACAAAAAAGCCACTTTTCCAAACGAAAAGTGGCTTTTTTGTATGAATGGCAAGGGGTTCAGGGCGGCGAAACTGCAAGAAGTCCGAAAATATGCATCGTTGCAGCCCATCTTTCTCAAAAGAGCCTGGGAAATTCTCTGATTGCTAAACGGAAAAACAGTGGTAAATCAAAAGTATTAAGGGCGCTGGGGAAAAGGCTGGATCGTCACAGGTGGATACCTTTATCGTAAGGAGGAAACTATGCATGTACAATTGATGCGCAGTTGCTTTGGTATGGTTCTTTTGATGGCCACTGTCATGAGCGGATGTGCCGGGCACAGCACTTCGACCGTACAAAAATGCGATACCGGTATGCAGGCCCTCGTGGCTCCAGCTCCTTCAACAGAACAGCCGCTGAAAACAATAGGTATCATCGGTGGAGTAAGCTGGGCGTCATCGATAGAATACTACCGCCTGATGAACGAAATGGTCCGTGACAAGTTGGGGGGGGTGCATTCAGCACAGATCCTGATGTTCTCCCTCGAGTTCGGTGAGTTCTCCAAGGAGGAGCGACTTGCCGACAAAGGGGACTGGACGTACATGACCCGAACCATGATCGATGCTGCACAACGACTGAAACGGGGTGGGGCGGACTTTATCGTAATTGCCTCAAACACTCTCAATTCGCTTGCCGACCACATCGGGGAAACAGTCGGAATTCCCGTTCTCCATATCGCCGATGCTACCGGGAAAAAGATACGCGAAAAGGGAGTACATACCGTGGCATTACTGGGAACCAAGTACACAATGGAGCAACCCTTTTATCGGGAGCGCCTTGAAAAATACGGGATCAAGGTAATCACACCCAATGAAAAGGAACGGGACTACATCAATAGGGTGATTTTCGATGAGTTGTGTGGCAACAGGATAGAAGATGCGTCCAGAAGAGGTTTTGTTCGTATCATCAAGCGTCTCCAGGAAGAGGAGGGCGCTGAAGGTGTCGTTTTAGGATGCACGGAGATTCCGTTGCTTATTAAACAGGCGGATGTTGATATAGCTGTTTTCGACACGACGGCAATACACTCGGAGGCTGCGGTACGATACTCGCTAGGAGAAAATTATTAGAAAAAGGAAGGCAAGGGGGCAGGCCTGCCCCCATTTTTTTAGAGTCTGGTAGACGCCAAGGTTCGAAATCAAATAATCCAGTAGAGTACAGGTAGCGACACAAATGCCAATGCCATTCCCAGGCTGACCAACGCTGCAGCCAGTTCCGGCAGAATGCCAGCGGCAATTGCCAGGGCACCTGCAGTGACCATTGGCGGCATGCCCGCCTCAAAAACAGCGATATCCGCCGCCAACCCGTTCAATCCGAGCAGGCGACATCCAAGCACGGCAACAAGCGGAGCAATGGCCAACTTGACTGCCAGGCCAAAGCCCAGCGGCTGCAAAACAGCAGGGCTCAGCCTTATCCTCAGCTGAAAACCTATCGCGGTCATCACCAGCGGGGTCAACATGCCCGCCAGGGTCTCCAACCCCTTGACCAGGGCAGAGGGGTAAGGCCAGGAGCGCAGCAGCAATCCGACCAGCAGCGCCAGCGTCGGCGGGAAGAGAAGGGCTCGCTTGATTACCTCGGATATTTTTACCTTGCCCTTACAGCTATGCATGGCGAGTATAACGGATCCGAAGATGGCAAAAATGAGCATGGTCCCGACCTGGTCATAAATGATCAGATAGGGGATACCTGCCTCGCCGAAAAACGCGTTGACCATGGGTACGCCCATAAAGGAGGTGTTGCCGATCGGCACAACCAGAAGCAGGACGGCGCGGGTGCGGGAAACGATTGACTTTATAGTCGAACAAATGCTTTCCCAAAGTAATCTTTTCTTGTCTCTTCCGGTGGGGTAAAATTGGGGGCAAAAGGGGCAGGTCGGACCCCGATTTTTGTCCTCCATCTTACCCATCTTGTTCGGAGGAAGAATAGATTGGAAAATAATTGGTCTGTCCCGGATTTTGCTGTGGTGCTGGTGAGTTATTGACAGATGGAGAGCTAATTGGACAAGGTAACAAAGTGTCGAGACAGCCGATTGGCTAGTAGATTCAAGGGGACGTATGATTGATCCAAAAAATTGCAAAGATGCTGAAGATCGAGACCGGATGGTCGCAGAAATGCGCCGGGAGCAGCAGGAGCGCCAGGCGGGATACAGGGAACAGGCGTTGAAACTATTTCCGCCGGTTTGTGGCCGCTGCGCCCGCGAATTCGAGGGCAAAAAGCTTCGCGAGCTCACCGTGCACCACAAAGATCACAATCACGACAACAATCCACCCGATGGCAGCAACTGGGAACTGCTCTGTATCTACTGCCATGATCATGAGCATACCCGCGACGTGCAGGAGGCCCGTAGCCAAGAAGCGGCTTCCGCTAGAGAGAGCCGTCCCTCTCTGGTACATTCACCCTTTGCGAGTCTTAAGAACCTGCTGGAAGAATCCAAGTAGTATCGATGTAAAAATCAGGCTGTCCCTATTTCTGATCGATTTGTTGAGTTTTGCACCTAAGGAGAAAACAGGGGCACTTTTGATTGGCCTGGCCCTTCTGGCAGTCGCCGAAATTGCCACTGCGCAAAATGAGAACGCAGCTGTCGCCAGTGCGGCGTACCTGGCTAGGCCTCCGCGCAAATCCTTGATTTCCTTGCCAAGACAAAAAAACTCGTTTCCGAATTGAAAACCGATAGCTTCAAATCCGGGG
>JAQUHN010000197.1 GCA_028683555.1 Geobacteraceae bacterium
CTGTTCAACAAGCATGGGTTCCTCCTGCAGATAGGTATGGTCGTTGGCGCTTCCATAACTACCTGATGGAACTCATGCTTTCAATTTTTTACGCGTGCCGTTTATGCACGGATGTTTGAGACGAACCTTATATTTTAGGTAATACAATTTACTTATTCTTATTTTAAATGGCTTCTTTGTTATTGTAGCCAGTTTTTTTACTAATTCATATATTTCACCTTTTTCGCTAATCTCATTTTCGATTGATTCTTTTGCTAATATTTGAAAACATTTACCAGAATAACTTGGTAAATATTTCCCAGTTCTAGAAATTATCAATTCATAATCATTACTGTCGTCTTCTGGAAAGCTAAAAGAATCATTCAACTCATCTCTAGAAAAAGTAAAACTAATGGTCACTTCGGGGTAAACATCATCTTGAATATCTTGTGGACAATTACCATTGAAATCATTTACCCCAAAACATTCAAGAGCCCGCAAGATATTTGACTTACCTGATTCGTTTTTACCAGCCAATAGTGTTATACCTGAATCCAAATAGCAAACACCAGAGTCAATAATAGACCTAAAATTCTCGATTCTGAACCAGTTAATTTTCATTACTAACTCCCATATTTCTATATTTCCTTATTTCAAATCCAGAACCAAGAAACTTAAAAACATGACTAAATATCAATTCCAACGACATAAAAGGGAACTTTGGATAGCACTTTTGAAATACGGCAAATACTTTATAACCTTCTGGGAATTCTGGGGACATAATAGAATGGCACTAGTTTAAGGGTTCGTAGCATGGTATCTGTTCCGGTGTGGAATCTCTCTCGTTACATTCCTCGGAGAGGTCAGTAACTCGTAATTTTTGGGGCGTCGTTTACGACAGCGGGGTTCACTCCGTCCGGGACGTTGCCTGATCGGTGTATTGGTCATGGCGTCATATAAGTCACTGATCAGCCTGAAACGTTCTGTCATACTGATTTTCGCCTGATTGAAATGTGGTTCCCAGCTACGGAGTGCTTGCAAGCTGCCCTTAAAACTTACCACTTGAACCTCAAGATCCGCTTCTTCGGCCGCTTCGTACATCAGCCGGCGGACGCAGTTGTAAGCGATAAAGTACATCATGATTTCTTTTCGGATCATCTCCGGTGTTTTGCACCGCAGGATATCCATGCCCATGGTCGTCTTAATATCGCGGAAAAACAGTTCAACGTCCCACCGCTTGAAGTACAGTTCGGCAAGTTCCTCTGCAGGATATTGCCCGGCATCGAGCAAGGTGGTAACAATGTGAAATCTCTGGGTTCGAAACCCTGGATACTTCACCGTTACCTTGATCTGTCGCAAAACCAGTTCTTCCGGGAGCTTGGACCAATCGTCTCTCGAATACGACAGACTGGTGTTATAAACGGGGCGTTTCCATTTTATCAGCAGATCGTCGGGTCCAAGCTTTTTGATGCTGCTTGCGGCGCGGACCGGTGCTCTCCGGGCAAGAGTGACAACACTGTCAACACCCTGTTCTGCAAGGTTTGCGATGTCGAAATAGCTGCAGAACCCTTTATCGCCCAAGAAGATGTCGCCTTGCTTGAAGGTCTTCCACTGCTGGCGGAACAGCGGAAGTTCGTGATTCTTCTTATTGCCGATGGCGTAGCTGAGCAAGCCGCCGCTTTGCAGTGAAAAACAGGCGCAGATACGTGCCGAAGGAAACCCACACCCAAGCTTCACGGAAGACGGCTGCGGCCAGACATCCTGGTTCATCTGCGTATCCGGCATGCTGACGCCGTTCCGTCGACGACTATGACCCGCCGGTTGTTCAGCAAACCGGACTCTGGCATTTGCTCAAGCCGCTCAGCTGTATGCTCTAGAATGTCAGAGAACATCTGTTCATCCAGCTTCTTACGGGCCGTGCAATACGAAGCAGTTGAGGACGAAGGAACCTTCACCCCCTTGATGGAGGCATAGGACTGGAGCTTGCGAATCACTTCTTTGCAGCCCCCGTCTGCGTCCAGCACTTGGCTAAAAAAAGCCCAGAAGGTGTTCTCTTTGGAGAAAATTCTTCGGCGACTCATATCCCCTGACTGCTCAGGCTTGAGAAGCGTGCGGGGAATAAACTTTTCAAAGACCTCGCCGATTTGCTTGAAAGACTTTTGCTTTAGCAGTGCAATTTTATCGGCAAGTTTTTGCTGAGCTGAACGGGGCTTACGACGAAGGGTTTGCAAATGAAAACCGGGAAGCATTGGCGTAGGATTTCGCATACGACATTATGCCTTTTTTAGCCAATATTTTCAGGTCATTTCTCATGCAAAACTACCTTAAACTAGTGCCATTCGGGACATAATACTGATTTATCACTCCGACCAGACTTACCCCAACACCGCCACCAACTCAGCAACGACCCACAAATCCTCTGCCTGCTCCTCGCTCAGCACAATCTCCTCATACCCCGGCAACGTAGTATCCGGCCGAAGAACAATCGAAGCATGCCGCCAACTTCCGTCAGGCATCACTTCCTTCCTACTCTCATAAACCTTGACAGTAAAATGCCCGCCAGCCTCACTATCAGCAATTTCCCGATGCTGGACAAGAACTACCTTCCTTTGGCGTGCCCCCACAGGATTCATCCGAAAAAGACACCATGCACCATTCGGAATCCGGCGATTCATGGATTCACCGACGACCTGGGCAACAAACAATCCTAGCTGCGGTCGAAACGCATCAGGCAATTCCACCCACTCAACATCCTCAACCTGCTGTTCTTCGCTGAACTGCCCCGCCGCGACCTTCAGATCATAGAGGGGAACACAATTCTGGTATGGTTTGACTTCTGCCAACGGCAGACGACGGAATGGTAGATGTTCAGACACTTCAAGTATTTCAGAAAACGGCGGATTTGCCGGAAGTTGCGCTTGGAGAGGTGCTTCTTCCAGGCGATTCGCGAAATACTGCCTTGTTTCATCATCGACAAAGTAAACGTAACACCCCTTTTGACCGCGAGTCATAAGGGTACGATAGGTATTCTTGATAATGGCATCGAGCTGATTGTTTGCAGCCTTTGGATCTTTTTTAGTCAGAGTTTTCCAGCCATGTATTGACTTGTCAGTATTGGCACGTTCGGCCGGTCGTGTAACTACCTGCCCTTCCCTAACAATGAGATCCGGCCCAACTATCACCCCAATGTAATCGACTTCCAGTCCCTGGCTGGTATGGATGCAACCGACTTCGCTGACAGAGTCTGGTCTGATAATCCATGCCTGGCCGTCAGAAACGAGATTCCAGGTCGCTTTGTAGTCCCCTATCACAATATCTTTGAGATGAGAGTGCTTCTTGCTGATCCATTTCCAGCAGTACCCTGCGACCATCCGGGCTTTGTTCTTTTCCTTGTTCTTTTCCCGGATCAAGTCATGAAGTTCGCCAGGGCTGTCAATAATACGGAAATCGAAGTCTCTGATTTCCAGAATTTTGTTTGCCGTTTCCCGAATCTGCAGCATGTCGTCGAGCCAAGCCAGATAACCATTTGAACCATTACAGCGAAATTGCGATTCAAGATTCAGTTCGACAATCTCTGCTTTAAGCTTCTTCGCCCATCGACGGATTTCTTCTTTATCCCCAATATCTTTCAGCGTTACCTTTTGGTCTTCATCAATGAAAAACACGCTGAATTTGCTCGCTTCGATAATTTCCTTGATTTGATTTTCACCGAGATGACTGAACATACCGGACTTTTCGTTTAGCCGGTGTGCCTCATCGACGACCAAACAATCAATGCTGTTCGCCCTGACAGAATGAAAGGAACCTGAGCCGGAAAACATATTGGAGATATGAGACTTTTTGAGTGCACCGGTAAGTTTAGCCTCGTACACCAGACGGGGAGCTGAGTTGCGCGTTACATATTGAGCAACAAGCTGACGGTTTGTAAGCTCAACAAGCAGATTTATGGCAACAACGGACTTCCCGGTACCTGGCCCGCCCTCAACTATCAGCACCTTTTTCCTTTTTTCAGATGAGGCCTTGGCAAGTTTGAGTGCTGTTTCATACACCAGTTTCTGATCGTCAATCAGCACGAATTCTTCGTTACCCTGCAGCATGGACAGGAGTTGATCGGCCAGGTTCTTTGATGGCCTGATCTTTCCGTGATCAATGCGGTACATGATCTGGTTTTTGTCACCGTACTTTACGTTAGCTTTTATGAACTCTTGCAGCTTTTTTGCATCGCTTTTCAAAAAAAGGGGGGCTTCACGGATGTATTCGCCGTAGAAACTGTTGGCAATTACATCGTCTTGCGGATAGTTATGAAGATACGCGCATGGGAATAGCTGAACTTGCTCTTCCTGAACGGTAGCGTTGAAATCTTCCAGCAGCCGCTTGTAGGACCACGCCTGGTAGGAAGGATGAAGGGTTTCTTGAAAGCCGTGTTTGAATTGCGTGATGACGATTGCATCGCTTTCCGTCAACTGTGCCTGCTGCCATTGCTTGAGTTCTATTAGGATTGCGGATTCCCGGTTCTGATGATCGATGCCGGTCAGAATGAAATCAATGCGTTTTGAAGACTGCGGAAGGTGATATTCAATGGAGACTCCTGCGTCATGGGGTATCTCATCATCTTGTAACACACGATCCATGTACTGCAGCGAATTCACCCATGAGTCGATTTCGGCTTTACTGGTTCGTCTTCCTGTTGCTGTTTGGAATGCGTCATGAATGATATTACCGATATCATTCTTCATAACGTCATCTTTGAACTCAGATTTCGTTGCAGAATAAACAATCAACAGTCCGTCTCCGGTACTAACAATTTATTAATACGAACATAATTTTTAAAGTTTCGTATATTTGCGATTACTCCCCTTCGACTTCTCCACCGGGTATTTCTGATTGCTCTTCTCCATCTTCCGTTGCAGCGCCTGAGCCAGATCAACATCGAACCGCTGTGAAAAACGGAGCAAAAAAAAGAGGACATCGGCAAGTTCGTCTTCGATATCCTCTTTGCTTTTCTTGTCTTTGAATAAATCCAGCGCCTGCTCTTCTGAAAGGAACCGGAAATGCTCCAGCAGTTCCGATGCCTCAGTAATAACGCCGATGGCGAGGTCTTTGGGGCCGTGGTACTGGTCCCAGTCGCGTGCTTCACAAAATTCCTGTACTTTTTTTGATAATCCCTGAATTGTACTATCCACTTTATTTCACCTGTTAAATTGATTGTTCGAAACCACTCTCCTGCGCGATGCTACACCTACCGCTCAGGTGGCAAAATAGTATTATCAGAAGCAACAATTCATTACCATTAAAATTATTTCAATTAAGATATGAAAGACGGTAGCAGATTTTGGTAGGTAATTAGAAGTACTTGAATGGCAGCACCGGGAAATATATCCTTCCCGATGCAGGTTTCTCGGGTACAATTCTTTTCGTACATCCGAGCACAACGGAGGAAATCAGCAATGGCAAAAGGATATCAGGCAAACAAAGATCGACTGGATACCATCAGCCAGTTCGGCAAGGAGATAGGCAAACGGGCGGGCTTCAAATGCGAATGGTGCGGCAGCAAGGAAGACCTGCGCACCTGGGACTATCGTCCCGAGCGGGAACCGGAACCGGCAACCCTCGCCCTGCTCTGCGGCCGCTGCCGCGATCTGGCTGACGGCAGAAAACCGGACCTGGTCGAACTGCGCTCCATTCGCGACGCCCTATGGAGCGACATACCGGCCGTGGCGGAAGGTGCTGCGAGGGTACTTGCCACCTGCAAAGAACCATGGGCACGGGAAGCGATCGAGGAGAGTTTTATCGATGAAGAGGTGAAGAGGGAACTGCAGGGGTAAAGAACTGCTGCGAAGACTCCTACCAGAGGCGTTTGGCGGCGAATGCGCGGCCTGAACCGGTTTTAAGATACCTCTCAAACTGAGAAGCTTTTTCCTCACAGGAAAAACCAATGCACGTCACAAGCTCCCATGGCCGATATTTTGATGTGTGCGAAGCCTTCCCGGCATTGTGCGCTGTTAGCCGCTTCTCGACATCTGAAGTCATACCAGTGTAGGTCTGATCGGGATACGTGACACTGCGGATGAGGTAGACGTATTTCCTTTATTTCTCTGCATCTATTAAGATCTATTAATAGCAGGCACTATACCTTTTTGCAGGGTGATTGTGAAGGGGTTTTTATGTTGTGGGAAATGGTTTATGAAAGGTTCCGACTGACACTTGGCGCTAAAACTTTAGCGACAGCGTGTGCCAACCGAAGCGTAAACGACAAGAAGCCCTCCTACGCCAGGCGCTTTCGCAGGCTTTCTCCTTCGCCAAGGCTACGGCGAACACGTCAGCGGACTAGAAACAACAAAGGCTTCAACTTGACACATGGTGTGCCAACCGAAGCCTTGGTGATAAGAAGCCCTCCTACGCTAATCGCCTTCGTAAACTTCCGCTTGCGCTAAAGCTTCAGCGGACACGCCGGCAGCTACGGCGCGCAACCTTCGCAAAAACATAAAGCTCCGGCCGACAGGCCATAATTCGAAGGCTGGCCTGCCAACCGAAGCTTTAGCGAAGGTTGGTGGAGGGAACGACGACCTACCACAAAACAGTCTCGAAGCCCGCACTCCTCGTAACTCCTTGATAATAAACGCTGAAGTCATCTTGCACAACCATTTCCCGACAACCCGACCAGAGAAACGATTT
>JAQUHN010000030.1 GCA_028683555.1 Geobacteraceae bacterium
TATGGATATCTCCCCGCAAGGCACTAGTGATAATACTGTCAATCCCAATCATGAAAAACTCCCCCAAAAACACGAAACAGAATTTTGCACTATAGCGCTGAAATGCTGGTAGCGTGCATTTCCCGCAATATATCGTGCCAACCCCAACGGCAGACGATCTTTACATTCCAGGATTCTCTCTGCACATGAAAACCGGCAGAAAACCACTCTTATAAAGACTCCGCGCAGGCTCAACCTTTATAACATAGCTTCAAATCGACAGCAACCGCTAATCCTCCGTTTCTACTCGCAAAACCGCGGCTATGGGGCACCTGCAACCTCAGCATGGCAAAATATCGATACTCTTGTCCCTAAACCGGCAACAGGAGAAAACGGCGAGCATTACCTAACTGCAAAAAAGTGGTCGTATAGCGGATAAAGGGGCACTGCTGCTATCAAACGTTGGCTGAGAATTTGCCTGGCTCACTTTTCCAAATTTTGCAGGCGAGCGATAAAATTTCGGGGGGAGGAAATACAGAAAAAGCCCTCGCTGCCGATACGGCAATCGAGGGCTTTTACTGAGTAAATGGTGATCCCAAGGGGACTTGAACCCCTGTTACCGACGTGAAAGGCCGGTGTCCTAACCGCTAGACGATGGGACCAAAATTGTGGCTGGGGGACAAGGATTCGAACCTTGGTTGGCGGAGTCAGAGTCCGCAGTCCTGCCGCTAGACGATCCCCCATCAGGCAGACTACGTATATACCAAAGTCACACTTCGCCGTCAAGCCTTTTCAATTGCCGAAGCTAGGACGCTGCCAACTCACGGTATTTGAGGACCTCGGCCGCTCCTGCTTCCAGAACCCTGACATTGGCAGGAATGAATTTGTGATTACGCTCCGGCAGGCAATCCTTGAGGGCTTCTGCAAGAGCTGACAGCGAAACCACACCTGTTCTGCCGGCATAGGCCCCCACGGCAACCATGTTAACCATCCGCGGATCACCAATTTCCATGGCAATGGCATTCATCGGCAGAGATATGACCTCAATGTCTTCCCGTGAGAACCCTTGCAGGTCAACCAATGATGAATTAACGATGCAAATTCCGCCGGGCTTGATCTTCCCGGCATATTTATCCATCGACAGTTGATTGAGAATCACCCCGACGGAAGGATTGCCGATAACCGGCGAGCCGACATCGCCGTCAGCGATGACGACGGTACAATTTGCAGCCCCACCCCTTTTTTCAACCCCGTACGATGGCAGGAAAGAAACGTTTTTACCTTCGATGATGGCAGCAAGGGAAAGAAGAGTGCCCGCAAGGAGTACTCCCTGTCCACCAAAACCGGACATAAACATATCATGCCTCATGTACAATCCCCCAGTTCACGAAAAATTACCCTAAATCATATCATCGACAGGCTTTGGCCACCTTAGATGCCCGCAGTGTCTTTAAAAACGCCCAGCTTGAAATATTCGCACATCTCGCGTCCGACTCTCTCATTCGCCTCTACTGCATTCATTCCCCAGTTGGTGGGGCAGGAAGACAGAACCTCGACAAACGAAAAGCCCTTGCCTTCCACCTGGTACTGAAAGGCCTTTTTTATCTGCTTCTTTGCATCCATCAAGTTTTTCGGCGTGTTTACCGCTGTCCTTGCGGCAAAAGCGACGCCTTCCAACCCAGACAGCAGCTCGGTTACCCGGACGGGAAAACCTTCCTTTTCCGATTTTCTGCCATAAGGCGATGTTGATGTCTTTTGACCCAGCAGCGTGGTAGGGGCCATCTGGCCACCGGTCATGCCGTAGGTGGTATTGTTCACAAAAATAACCGTAATGTCTTCACCCCGATTGGCGGCGTGAATTATCTCAGCAGTACCGATCGCAGCCAGGTCGCCGTCCCCCTGATAGGTAAAGACAAAACTATCCGGCTTGGCGCGCTTGACACCAGTTGCCACGGCTGGCGCGCGGCCATGGGGAGTTTCAATGACGTCAATATCGAAATAGTGATACAAAAAAACCGAACAACCGATCGATGCTATGCCAATAGTCCTTTTCTGGAGGCCGAACTCATCCAGGGCCTCAGCCACCAGCCGGTGGATCGTACCATGATGACATCCCGGACAAAAATGGGTTTGAACGTCCTTCAGAGCTTCTGGCCTTTTGAATACCTGTTGCATTCTGTAACCTCGACATTGGTTCTCGAAATCATCACGGAAATCATGCCGTGATGGCAGTTATTTTAGAGATACTTTTTTATCTGCCCCAAAAGCTCCTCCGGAGTGGGGAGGGAACCTGTTCCCGAAGGCCGGCCGTAGAAGAAAACTTCGGCATCCCGTCTCACCGATAGACGAACATCCTCGACCATTTGTCCGGTATTGAGCTCAATATCCAGTATCTTCTTGCAGTGCTCGGTAGCCGCATAAAATGCTTTTTCCGGAAAAGGGAAAAGTGTGACAGGACGCAGCAACCCGACCTTGAGCCCCTCTTCCCGGGCCATCATAACCGCCGTCTTGGCAATCCTGGCAGCGGAACCGAAGCCGGTCACGATAAGGGTCGCATCGGCCGTCTCGAACTCCTCCCAGCGCGTTTCCTTTTCCTTTAACTGCTGATACTTGGCATGAAGCTTCCAGTTATGTGCCTCAAGTTCACCGTCACCGAGAAAAAGGGATTTTATAATCCGCTGTTCCCCGTCCCCCTTGCCACGAAGGGCCCAGTCCTTGACAGGAAGATCGGTATTTGGCTTCGGATGGGGGATGAGAGGCTCTTTCATCTGCCCCACCACCGCGTCACCAAGAATCATTACCGGTGTGCGGTAAATCTCGGCGAGATCAAAAGCATGCATCGTCAGATCATACATCTCCTGAATTGACGCGGGTGCTATGACGACAATATGATATCCGCCATGACCGCCACCCTTGACTGCCTGGAAATAATCACCCTGTGAGGCATCAATTCCGCCGAGGCCGGGACCAGAGCGGGAAATATTCACTATCAGGCATGGCAGTTCCATTCCCGCCATGTAGGAAATCGCCTCCATCTTGAGGGAAATCCCAGGACTGGACGAGGAAGTCATGGCCCGAACACCGGTGGCAGCAGCGCCCATCACCATGTTGACCGAAGCAATTTCACTTTCAGCCTGGATAAACTCGCCGTTCACCTTTGGCAGTTCCCGCGACATGAATTCCGGAATATCGTTCTGGGGTGTAATGGGATAACCGAAATAGTAGCGACAACCTGCCTCAATGGCACCCCTGCATATTGCCTCATTGCCTTTTACCAGTATACGTTTCGGCAAGACATCCTCCCTTTGACTCTGTTCATCGTATCGAAGTCTTCCGTACTATGTTGAAGACAGATTGACTATTCCTGTCGCTGCAAGTTGCACGTCTACCATCATTCCAGCATTTCAACAATAGCGGAACCAACCAATTCATTCAACCGAATACTATTTGAACACTAGAATTGCCACATCCGGACACATCTCAGCGCACAAAGCACATCCGACACAGGCCCCCCCGGCTTCATCCAGTACCGCAATCGTATATCCAAGATTGTTAATCTGCTCACTCAAAACAATACATTTCTTAGGGCATACGGTGGCACAGAGCCCACAACCCTTGCATCTCAGTTCGTCAATCTCGATTTTAGGCATATCATTTGTCCTTACAGTGGGAAGTAGAAGCACCAAAGTATTTTCAGGAGAAAGCAGAAGAACTTATTACGTTGAGTCAGTATTTTTATTCGGTCAGAAGGTATTTCCTTGATTTTAAGACTTTTTACGTTTAAATAGAAGAAGATCAGTTCAAATTATCTAAGGAGGAATTTCAAATGCCCGCAACACTGGTAGAACTAGCCGCCAATATTGTCTCATCGCATGCTTCTGTCAACGAAATGTCGACAGAAGAGCTTCTGCAAGAGATACAGAAAGTTCATGCGGCGCTTCAGCAACTCGAGGCATCAGGCACAGTGCTCGACTCAGCCACCGAGCAGGAAGTAAAAACCCCGACAATGAGCCTCAAAAAAGCATTTCAGGCGGACCAAGTCTACTGCATGATCTGTGGCAGAGGCGGCATGAAAACTCTTGCCCGCCACTTGGCCCAAGCACACGGCTTGAAACCGGGTGAATACCGTAAGCAGTTCAACATCCCGTCAAGTCAGCCTTTGACTGCAAAAAACTTCTCGGAAGGCCGAAGAAAGATGGCTCAGGAACGAGGACTGGCTGAAAACCTGGCGAAAGCACGCGCTGTCAGGGCAGCAAAACTGAAAGCCGAAAAGGCTGCACCGAAAAAACCAGGGCGTACCGCCAAGAAAAAGGCTTGATTTTCCACCTACTGCGGTAAACGTCTGGACCCCGCGACGGCTATTAGCTCCGTATCGGGATCCAGACGTAGGGTGTCCCCGAAATGCTTTCTTCCTACCCCGTCTTCTGCATGCTCTTCAAAATCTCCCACCCTTTCAGAAGGTCCAAGGCACGGAGTATCTGATAATCACCCTTGAATTGCTCGTCTATCTTATACGCCGGCGGCTTCGATTCCTTCTTTGCACCCTTTTGCTCGCTACCGTCAGTTTCAAAGTGATTATCGAGATCTTTCTCTCGAATACTCAAGGTTTCTTTTTTCTCTGCAGCGGTAATTTCCAGATTTTCCACAACGATATCAGGTGTAATCCCCTTAGCCTGAATGGAACGCCCCTTGGGAGTAAAGTATTTGGCAGTGGTAAGTCTCAGACCGGAATCCTCAGAAAGAGGAATGATGGTCTGGACGGATCCTTTGCCGAAACTCTGGGTTCCCAGGACAACTGCGCGGTTGTGGTCCTGCAGGGCACCGGCCACGATCTCCGAGGCACTGGCACTGCCACCATTAATAAGAATAACCATCGGGTAGCCAAGTTCTTTTGCTCCCTTGCGAGCGGCAAACCTCATTTTTGAGTCCTGGTCCCGTCCTTCCGTATAAACAATCAGGCCGCCATCAGCGATAAAATGGTCCGCCACTTTAACCGCCTGATCGAGCAGGCCGCCGGGGTCATTGCGCATATCCAGAATCAAACCTTTTAAGGAACCGCCGCTTTCTTGCTTCAAAGTTTTCAGGGCTTTGATAAGATCCTCATCGGTCTTTTCCTGGAACTGGGCAATCCTTACATAGCCGTAACCATAGTCGAGAGTCTTGAACTTTACACTCTTCACCTGGATAATGTCACGAGTCAGGGTGAACTCTTTCGGCCGATCAAAACCTTCCCGCATGATGGTTATCGTTACCTTGGTTCCCTTCGGCCCTCTCATGCGCTTCACAGCGTCGATGATGTTCATGTCCTTGGTAAGCTTATCTTCGATTTTCAGTATCTGGTCCCCGGCCTTGATGCCGGCTCGAAACGCCGGAGTATCTTCTATGGGGGAGATAACGGTCAGGTATCCGTCCTTCACGGTTATCTCGATGCCAAGACCACCGAAGGAACCCTTGGTTTCAATTTTCATCTCCTTGTACATATCTGGCGGAAGGAAAGAACTGTGGGGATCAAGTGACGAGAGCATGCCATTGATAGCGCCGTAAACCAGCTTTTTCGTATCGACCTCTTCCACGTAATTCTTCTGTACTATCTTGAGTACATCGGTAAACAGCTCTATCGACTCATAATCATTTCCACCCTCTGCTGCACACCGGTGCTGAACTCCAAAGCCGATGATCACAACCAAAGCAGAAATAGTGGCAATGAACAGGGCGATTTTTCTTCCTTTTCGTTTCGGCACCATTTTTCCTCCAAACTTCTGCATATTTTCTGTATCGAACAACTAACGAACCCAGGGCCCCGGATCTACCGGCTTCCCCTGGTACCTGATTTCAAAATAGAGTATCGGACCGTGGGTGGAATCAATATCGCCAACACTCGCCAACAACTCATTTTTAGCCACATTCGAACCGGCTCTTTTGTGCAGTTTGGCATTGTGGGCATAGAGGCTGAAAAATCCGTCACCGTGGTCGACGATAACCATATTGCCATATCCCTTGAAGTACTCAGCAAAAACCACCATACCGGCATAGACAGAGCGTACGTCTGCTCCGGCAGGTGCGGCAATGGATATACCATTGCTAACTGTATAAGAATTGAACTCAGGGTGCTTATGTCTGCCGAAGGAGCCAACGATCCGGCCTTGGGTTGGTAAGGGAAGTCGGCCTTTTTGGGAACCAAAACCAGTGGTGGTGGTTGGCGGGACAACGGAAATGCCCCCTTTGCTGCCTTGTTTGACAGGCTGCCTGCGAGTTTTAGCAGTATATCTCTTTCTACTGGCAGCTTCAAGTTTTTCTACGATTGACTGCAGTCGCCTGGAGTTTGCCTCCAGTGCCCGCAGAGACATTATATAACTCTTTTTATCCTCGCGAACCTTGAGCAGATAAGAGGCTTTCTTCTCTTTTTCCACTTTGATTTCATTTTTCTTCAGTTCAATGCTCTGCTTGAAGCTTTCCTTGCGGCGCACGTCCCGCTCCAGGCTTGCCTTCAGCTCTTTGAGTTTGTCAATCCGCTCATTGTATGCAGTCACCAACTGACGATCATTCGCTAGTAGAGCTTTCATGTAGCGAACATTTTCCATCATCCGCGGCAATGTCTCTGAAGAGAAAATAAAGCGGATACTGCCCACTTCGCCAGCCTTGTAGACAGAAACAAGACGCCTCTGTAACAAACGTTTTCTTACCTCGACATCTTTCAGAACCGTATCAATATCGGCGCGTGTCTTATTGAGCCCCATCTCCACCGATCGCAAATCCCGGTTAAGAGCAGCAAGACTACCCTCTTTCTCCTTCAGACTCTTATCAATCTCCGCCAACTCTCCGGTAACGACTCTTTCCACCCGAGTCGTCTTAGTAATAAGACGTTGCTTCTCTCTTATTTCCCGTTTGACACCCTGCAGCTGTTTTTTTGCATCGGCGCACCAGGCGAAAGATGCAAGACAAGAGATAAGGAACAGAGCTATGAACTGATTGATCCACATGGTCACAGGCTGATAAACCGTTTCAAGGATGCCAGGCTTCCCAGAAAACCAAGCGCCGCTCCCCCGAACAGCAGGGCGACAATATGGCTGGCAGGTAGAAAAAGAAGGCCGGCCTCAATAGTGTTGAAACTGAAAAAGAAATCGGCATTATGGAGGAAAGCCAGGTAGACTCCGGTAAGAACAAGAAGCGCAACAGAAGCGCCAACCACGCCCTGCACCACCCCTTCGATAAGAAAAGGAACCTTGATAAACAGCCGAGTCGCCCCAACCAGTCCCATCAGTTCAAGTTCATCCTTGCGCGCATAGATTGTCAGCTTGATGGTATTGGCAACAATGAAAACCACTGCAAGTACGATGAAGCCGGCTACGAGGATTCCGGCAAAACGAACGAGGTTCATAAAATGGCTGAAGCGCTTTACCCACTCTTCACCGTACTGCACCTCTGTAATCAGCGGAATTTTCTTGAGCTGAGCCACATAACGGGAAACAGCCTCGCTGTCGCGGTTGTCCTTCTTTAGATGTATCTCGAGAGAGGAAGGAAGAATTTCGTAAGACACCCCCTCCAGCAAAGCTTCCTGGCCCTTTAGCCTGCCAGAGAATCGCTGCAGCGCTTCTTCCCGGGAAACATAATCGATATCAGCAGTCCCTTTAATCGCTTTAATCCTTGCCTTCAGCGTCGACAGGTCTCCGGGAGAAAGATCCCCTTCGAAGTAGGCTGTTACCTGAACCCGGTCGCTCCATGTTTCCGTAACACGTTCGAGGTTAACAAAGATTAGCAGTGCCAACGAGAGGATCAAAAAGGCAAGAGAAATTGTACCGATCGTCAGCAGGTTAACAGGGAGGTTCTGCCTGATATTGGTGAAGGCCCTTTCCACAAAATAGTGAAGACGTCCCCCCACTCCTTCCCTGGCCAGTTTCGGTCTTTTTGCGACATTTTTACGACTCATCAGAATCCTCCACGATATGTCCTTTATCAAGAACAATAAGCCGTTTGTGAGAACTTTCGATAAGCCGCCTGTCATGAGTTGCGATAACGACGGTACTGCCCCGGATGTTCGCTTCTTTCAGAATCGAGAGAACTTTTTCCCTGGATTCCTCATCCAGGTTGCCGGTTGGCTCATCGGCCAAAATTATTTTCGGTTCGTTGACCAGGGCGCGGGCCAAAGCAATGCGCTGCTGCTCGCCCCCCGATAGCCGCAAAGGCGTCGAGTTGAGCTTGTGTTCCAAGCCCATCTGCTTGAGGATGTGGTAAACACGCTTATTGATATCTTTTTTCCCCCACCCCAGAACCTCGAGCGTCAGGGCCACATTTTCCAGCACACTCCGATTGGACAACAGCTTGAAATCCTGAAAAACAACCCCGACTTTGCGCCGCAGAAAAGGTAACTGGGAGGAAGGAAGCTTGGAGACATTTACCCCGTCGATGACAACCTGGCCACGTGTCGGCTGCAAAGCACCGTAAAGAAGTTTCAGCAGAGTTGATTTGCCTGCGCCGGAAACACCGGTCAGAAAAACGAATTCTCCCTTGGCAATTTTCAGGGTCACATTGCTCAATGCTGCCCCGTCACCCTGGTACGACATATATACATTATGGAGTTGAATCATCGCAAAAGCTCCAGAACCAGCCGACGTAAAAGTTGCACGAAACAAGGTAGTGATGGGGACATGATTCCTGCCCCAATAAAACTGTGCCCAGTTTGAGCATTAAGCTGTCCATACCAGGCAAAACATCCGACCAACAGCAGTAACCAACTGTTTTTACGGAGTTCCGGCAACAGCGTATTTACTATTTCAGTAAATTACCATTGCGAAACCCCAGAAAGCATAGCAAAGCAGAAAAACCGATCCCCATGCAACGGCACTGTTACTGTTGAACATGCCGCGCGCGGGAAATGAACGCAGAAAAAAAAACGCCCCTGAGAACACCCAACCCCAGAAAGCGATCTCACAAAACAGTGCCCATATTTCGTTTGTCACTGCGTACTCCTGAGCGGAACAATCGTCGACATAGTGAGCCTATCCGCAGCTTCCACACCATGATTACCGCCTCACGGACAATTTTTTTAGACATCTTTGAGGTTCCGGCATGTCGATCAATAAAAATGATGGGAACCTCACCGATAGTGAAGCCGTTCTCCATACATAGAAAATTCATTTCTATCTGGAAAGAATACCCATCAGAGCGAACCGTATCCAGATTGATAGCTTCCAGAACTTCACGCCGGAAACATTTATAGCCACTGGTACAGTCGGAAACCTTGAGCCCGGTGATAATCCTGGTATATATCGTCGCACAGTAACTGAGAAGAAGCCTTCTGATAGGCCAATTGACTACACTTACGCCGTTCTTGTAACGGGAGCCGACAACAAGATCATAGCATTCCGATTCTTTCAGCAAAGCTGGAAGACTCTTTGGATCATGCGAGAAATCGGCGTCCATCTCGATTATATGGGAGGCGCCTTTCTGGAGAGCAATCCGAAAGCCGTCACGATACGCGGAACCCAAACCAAGCTTGGCTCCGCGCCGAAGCAGGTAAATCCGTGTATCACTTCCGGCCATTTCCTCGACAATATCGGCAGTTCCATCAGGAGAGTTGTCATCAACGATCAGAACGGAAATACTCGGATCCTGTGCCAGAACCTCGGGGATAAGCCGGCAGATGTTGTCACGTTCATTATATGTGGGAATTACTACCAGAACTTTCATTCGACTCAACCTTGCTTCCCGAGAGGTGAAACGGGCTCATTTAAGGATGCTCCAGATAACCGGCAGCTTTCGTCGCGGGACCCGAGTTGGACAGGTCGGGAAAGCTGAATATATTAGATTGGATAGGAGCAGAATATGTTTTTTCCCATGCCAAGTCAAGGGAAAGGGAACTATCCCCATTGGCAGTAAGACTGTCCGCAGCAAAAAAAAAGGTCATGCAGTTGCATGACCTTTTTTTGATTATGGCGGGGTCGACGGGACTCGAACCCGCGGCCTCCGGCGTGACAGGCCGGCGTTATAACCGACTTAACTACAACCCCGAATGATACTGCTCTTCTGTAACGAACTGACACAACATTAAAAAAATGGTGGGCGAAACAGGGATCGAACCTGTGACATCCAGCTTGTAAGGCTGGCGCTCTCCCAGCTGAGCTATTCGCCCTTCTATGTATTTACTGGCGGGGTCGACGGGACTCGAACCCGCGGCCTCCGGCGTGACAGGCCGGCGTTATAACCGACTTAACTACGACCCCGAAGCAAATCTACTTCCGCTACCAGAGACAACTCTCTCATGCGGCCATATAGGAAGACAGCACGTGCTGCCTTACTTTTTCTTCTTGGTATTCACCATGTCTTTCAGAGCTTTTCCAGCTTTGAACTTGGGAGAAATTGAAGCAGGTATAGTAATTTTCTTTCCGGTTTGCGGATTTTGGCCTTTACGTGCAGCCCGTGCCACAGTACTGAAGGTACCAAAGCCGATCAGACTGAGCTTGTCGCCTTTTTTCAGACAATCAGTAACAGCTTCAAGCAAACTCTTCAGTGCTTTCTCAGCATCAGTTTTCGTAAGTTCCGCCCCAGCTGCTATCGTGCTAATCAATTCGGCTTTTGTCACTCAATACCTCCCAATATCCACTGAAAGAAACGCTCCAAAAAAGAAGCCTATTTATAGCAAGGGGCCCCTTGAGTGTCAAGCTATTTTTATCTCTGCAACACGATTTGAGAATCTGTATCAATGAGCCGCCTTACCGGCATCTGCAAACGCTGGAATCATCTCTGCAGCGGGCATAAAAAGTTCCGGAAGTACCCTCACTTCCGACAGAACATTCTCCAAAACTTCATCCATATGGGCAGCAAGGTGAATGCGTATTCCGGCCAGAACTTCCTTGGGCATATCGCCAAGGTCCTTTTCATTTCCCTTTGGGACAACAACAGCCTTGACGTTTCCTCGCTTGGCAGCAAGGATCTTCTCCTTCAGCCCGCCAATGGGAAGCACTCTGCCACGAAGCGTTATCTCACCCGTCATGGCATACCCCTGCCTGACAGCTCTGCCCGTTAAAGCAGAGGTTACAGCCGTCGCCATGGCGATGCCTGCTGAAGGACCATCCTTTGGAATCGCGCCTTCCGGCACATGAATATGAATATCAAGCGATTGAAAGAAATTTCGCTCCAACCCCAAAAGGGAAGCCCTGGAGCGGACATAGGCTACCGCGGCATGAGCAGATTCCTGCATTACCTCGCCAAGTTGCCCGGTGATCGTCATGATTCCCTTACCCGGCAGAACCGTTACTTCAATACTGAGAAGTTCTCCACCCGTCTCTGTCCAGGCCAATCCGGTAACAACCCCGACGGAGTCTTCCGGCTCAGCGCTATCATGGGAAAATCGATGAGATCCGAGAAAATCCCGAACCTGTTGCGGCCGCAGGGTGACATTCTTCCTCTTGCCCTTCGCAATCCGGTAAGCAATTTTCCTGCATACAGCGGCAATTTCCCGCTCCAGGTTTCGTACGCCCGCTTCACGGGTATAAAACCTGATTATCTCCAGCAGAGCTTTATCCGTAAAGGAGACGGTCTGCTGCGAAAGCCCATTGAGCCGCAATTGCTTGCCGACCAGGTACCGTTTGGCAATTTCAAGTTTCTCTGTCTCGGTATACCCTTCAACCCTGATAACCTCCAACCTGTCCAAAAGCGGTCTCGGAATAGCATGGAGCGAATTCGCGGTAGCAAGAAACAATACCGGGGACAGATCATAATCAACATCAAGAAAGTGATCATTAAAAGTACTATTCTGTTCCGGGTCGAGAACCTCTAGAAGCGCGGAGGCAGGGTCCCCACGAAAATCGGTACTCATTTTATCAATTTCGTCCAAAAGAAAAACCGGATTTCCACTACCTGATTTCTTCAGGTTCTGGATAATTTTACCGGGCATTGCCCCAACATAGGTCCTGCGATGCCCCCTGATTTCCGCTTCATCCCTTACGCCGCCAAGCGACATCTTCACAAAGCTTCTCCCCGTTGCCCTGGCAATTGACCGGGCCAGAGAAGTCTTGCCAACCCCCGGCGGACCCTCAAGACAGAGAATGGGACCTTTCATCTTCTTGACAAGTGACGCAACCGACAAGTATTCAAGAATTCTCTCTTTGACCTTTTCAAGCCCAAAGTGGTCAGCGTTGAGCACCGTGTCTGCATCCACCATATTCAGATTTTCCTGGGAACAATCGCCCCACGGTAATGAAATCAGCCAATCCACATAATTTCTTACAACTGCGGCTTCAGCTGACATAGGAGACATATGCTTCAATTTCTTCAACTCCGAGAGGCCTTTATGTTCAGCTTCTTTTGTCAGCTTTCCGGAGGAAATTTTTTGCTCAATTTCCGCAAGTTCCTGCTTGAGCTCGTCTTTGCCTCCCAGCTCTTTCTGAATAGCCTTCAGTTGCTCATTGAGGTAATACTCCTTCTGACTTTTTTCCATCTGTCTTTTAACACGGGTATGGATCTTCTTTTCAAGCTGAAGTATTTCGATCTCAGATCCCATCAATGCAATCAACCATTCCAACCGTGAAACAGCTTGGACAATTGACAAAAAATGCTGTTTCTGTTTCGTCTTCAGATTGAGATGGGAAGCAACCGTATCAGCCAACCGGGAAGGATCACTGGTGTCGAGAACGGCTTGAACTGTCTCTTGCGGAATCTTCTTGGAGAAAGACGCAAAGGACTCAAAGGTGGTTTTCGTACCACGCATCAAGGCTTCCGTTTCAGGATCCGGCTCGGCGCTGTCAAAACACTCATCGACCTCCACAAGAAGATAGGAGTCATTCGCAATAAACCGGGAGACGATGCCTCTGCGCCGCCCTTCAACCAGAACCTTGACCGTCCCGTCAGGAAGATTCAGCAACTGGATTACCTTGCAAAGAGTTCCCTGAAGATGAATTTCGCCCTCCGCAGGGTCATCTGTTTTTGCATTTTTCTGGGCAGCAAGAAAGATAAACTTATCCGTGTCCATTGCCGCCTGCAGAGCAAGAATAGACTTTTCGCGACCCACAAAAAGCGGTACCACCATGTGCGGAAAAACCACGATGTCCCGTAATGGCAAAAGAGGGAATCTGGTAAGATTCCCTCTTTTGTTATTCTCGGCAGTTACTTTCTTAACCATGCAATCCTCTAAAATCAGGCGGACTCCGCCACATTTTCATATACAATTATCGGTTTTTCCTTATTGTAAATGACATCCTCGTGGATAACCACTTCCTTGACCAAGTTTTGCGAAGGAATGTCATACATCACATCAAGCATGGCATTTTCCAGTATCGAACGAAGCCCGCGAGCACCGGTCTTGCGCTTCAAGGCCTCCCGGGCAATAGCAACAAGAGAACCATCGGTGAATTTGAGCTTCACATGCTCAAGATCGAACAGCTTCTGATACTGCTTTACCAGTGCGTTCTTCGGTTCCTTGAGGATCTGTACCATTGCCTCTTCATCCAACTCACTGAGGGTTGCAAGTACCGGAAGACGACCGATGAACTCAGGAATGAATCCGAACCGGAGAAGATCTTCCGGGGTAGCTTCACAGAGAAGCTCACCTGCTTTTTTTTCCATCTTCTTCTTGACCTCGGCGCCGAACCCGAGGGTCTTTACACCGATCCGCTGCTGGATAATGTTATCCAGTCCGGAAAAAGCCCCGCCACAGATAAAAAGGATATCCGTGGTATCAACCTTCAAAAATTCCTGCTGCGGATGTTTTCTGCCGCCTTTCGGCGGAACACTGGCAACCGTACCCTCGATGATTTTCAGCAGGGCCTGTTGAACCCCCTCACCGGACACATCCCTGGTGATGGAGGGAGAGTCTGACTTTCTTGCGATCTTATCGATTTCATCAATATAGATGATGCCCTTTTGAGCTCGTTCCACGTCATAGTCGGCGGCTTGGAGAAGGTTCAGGATAATGTTTTCCACATCCTCTCCGACATAACCCGCTTCTGTCAGATTCGTTGCATCCGCCATTGCAAAGGGAACCTTGAGGCTTCGCGCAAGTGTTTGCGCAAGAAGGGTTTTTCCTGAACCGGTCGGACCGAGCAGCAGAATATTACTCTTCTGCATCTCCACATCGCCCGGTTTCTTCACCATCTCGATTCGCTTGTAGTGATTATAAACGGCAACGGCAAGAATTTTCTTCGCCCGATCCTGACCGATAACATATTCGTCAAGAACTTCCTTGATCTCAATTGGCTTGGGGAGCTTTTTGATATCAGGCCCCATAGCCTCTTCCAGTTTGGTCTCCTCGGCTATTATATCGTTGCACAACTCGATGCATTCATCGCAAATATAAACCGTGGGACCGGCAATGAGCTTTTTCACCTCGTCCTGACTCTTACCGCAGAACGAGCATGTCAGATTACTCGACCTGTCATCCCGCCTGTTCATTTCGAACCTCCCGTTATGGTATTCCGCGATATTATGCTATCAATGATACCATAACATTTTGCATCTTCACCAGACATAAAGTAATCACGCTCGGTATCGTTGGATATCTTCTCGAACGATTGGCCGGAATGCTCGGCAAGCAGCGAATTCAATGTCTGCTTCATGCGCAGGATTTCCTGGGCATGGATATGAATGTCCGTGGCTTGCCCCTGAAAACCGCCCAACGGCTGGTGAATCATGATTCTCGAATGAGTAAGGCTGTATCGTTTACCCTTTTCTCCTGCGGCCAGAAGGAGCGCGGCCATTGATGCAGCTTGGCCTACACATATGGTTGACACGGGCGCCTTGATATATTGGATGGTATCATAAATCGCCATTCCCGAAGTAACAACGCCACCCGGTGAATTGATGTAGAGGTGAATATCTTTATCCGGATCCTCGGCTTCGAGAAAGAGGAGTTGAGCAATGATCAGGTTCGCCATATGGTCGTCAATGGAGTCGCCAAGGAATATGATCCTGTCCTTCAGCAGCCTGGAATAAATATCATATGACCGCTCGCCCCGTCCGCTCTGCTCGACAACAATTGGTACCAGCATACTGCCTCCCGTAGAGTGTTTCCCGCCTATAACCGCCGATCAAGAAACAAAAACTATTCCGGTTGTTTCTCAACTTCCGTTACTTTTGCATGTTCCTGAAGAAATGCAATAACCTTATCTTCCCTCATCTGCATGACCAGAGTGTCTTTAGCATAGGGATTCGACTGATAAATCCCTGATACTACTTCAAAGTCCTTGTTGGCCTGTGCTGCAATATCCCTGATTTTTTCCTCTATCTCAGCATCTTCAACAGTGATATTTTCCTTTTCGGCAACAGCGGCAAGAAGTAAAGAACCTTTCACCTGACTCACGGCAACGCCCCGTGACTGCTCCCTGATTTTCTCTTCGCTCGTACCAAGCTGCTCAAAGGTCAGGTTCTGCTTTTCAAGATTGCTCTGCATATTTTCGATCAGCACGTTAAGCTGTTTTGCAACCATAGCTTCAGGTACTTCAAATTCGTGTTTTTCAATCAACACCTTGACAAGATTATCACGCAACTCATTTTCGATCTTCTGCTCTTCTTCTTTTTCATAGACCTCGGAAATCCTGGTCCTGAGCTCTTCTATGGTTTCAAACGCGCCAAGCTGCCGTGCGAAATCATCGTCAAGGGGCGGAAGCTCCTTAGCCTTGATCTCTTTAAGGGTCACGTCAAACGTGACATCCTTGCCGGCCAATTCCGCATTGCCATACTCTGCGGGAAAGGTAACCTTAACTTCACGGGAGTCACCGGGAGACATGCCGACGACCTGCTCCTCAAACCCTGGAATAAAGTGGTTAGACCCCAACTGAAGCATATAATCCTGGGCTTCGCCCCGGTCGAAAGGCACCCCATCGAGAAAACCCTTGAAGTCTATGGAAACGAAATCGCCGTCCTTCGCCGGACGGGGCTCCTCCACCGGCTTCAACTGTGCCATCCCATCCTGAAGCTCCGTAAGCCGCCCTTCGACAGCCGACTGATCAACAACCAGCTTGCGCTTTTCCACCTGCAGCCCCTGATACTCCTTGACATCAATTTCCGGAGCGGTCTCAAATGTCACTGCATATTTAAAAGATTCACCGGCTTTCACCGGGTCACTTTCAAACTCGGGTTGCGAAACGGGGAGTATTTTCTTTTCCATCAACGCCTTAAAGTAGGTCTCGTTGATGAGGTTCTTGATGGCATCTGATTCGATCCGATCATAATAGTGCTTCTCGATAATAGCTTTAGGCACCTTGCCTTTTCTGAAGCCCTTGATCGAGACGGTTCGCTTGATTTCTTCATAGACCTTTTCGATCTCTTGGGAAACGCGCTCGGATGGAATTTCGAAGGAAATTTTCTTTTTTACGGGGCTAAGATTCTCGACATTGACAAGCATGGAATTACCTCTCTCAGTTTCTCTATTCGAAGTCTTAGAAGATCACTTATATAGTTTAAATCAGGTATCAGGCTGGAGTTTTTCCGTGCAAGCACGGAAAAATTGGTGCGAGAGGGGGGAGTTGAACCCCCACGGTTGCCCGCTGGATCCTAAGTCCAGTGCGTCTGCCAGTTCCGCCACTCTCGCAGATTGTTTTGCGAATATGAATAAGCCCCGTGACTACGGGGCTTATGATAAATGGGGTGGCTGATGGGATTCGAACCCACGGATGAACGAGTCACAGTCGTTTGTGTTAACCGCTTCACCACAGCCACCATAAAAATATTCAATTGGCACGCCTGAGAGGATTCGAACCTCTGACCTACGGATTAGAAGTCCGTTGCTCTATCCAACTGAGCTACAGGCGCATATTGGTCGGGGTGAGAGGATTCGAACCTCCGGCCCCCTGCTCCCAAGGCAGGTGCGCTAGCCAGGCTGCGCTACACCCCGATAAAAAGAGCATATTTATATCATGCAAACAGAGGCAACGCAAGCTTTTTTATGCGCATTCCTGTCCGGACAGATATTTTCTCAATTCTTCCAGAGCTTTCCCCCGGTGACTGATATCGTTTTTAACCCCCGAGTCCAGCTCAGCCAGGGTCTTCCCATGCTCCGGGACAAAAAAGAGCGGGTCATAGCCGAACCCTCCTGCGCCGCGGGGCGCATCAAGCATCACGCCCTGTAATGTACCACAAAATGTCCTGCAGGTACCATCGGGAAAACAAAGAGCAACGGCACAATAAAAGTACGCCGCTCTCTGAGCAGCCGGCAGGTCTGCCATTTCACGCAGCAGCTTACGATTATTATCCGCATCACTGGCGCCAATCCCGGAATATCGTGCAGAACGAATTCCGGGATGTCCTCCCAGAGCTTCGACCACAAGGCCGGAATCGTCAGCCACCGAAGGTATTCCTGTTGCACGGGCAGCACTCAACGCCTTTTTGCAGGCATTCTCCTCAAAGGTCAGGCCATCCTCAACAACTTCGGGAAGATCCGGAAAATCCGCAAGACAATACAGGCGATCAACATAACCGGCAAGGATCTGCCCTATTTCCTTCATTTTCCCCTTATTTGCGGTTGCAACTAGCAGTTCAATCACTGGCCGAGTGCCTCTTTCTGGATATCAAACAGGCGTGTAATCCCGGATATGGCAAGAAAACGCATCGCATCCATCTCCTCAATACCGAACGGTTTGGATTCCGCAGTTCCCTGGACTTCAACGAATCGGTTCGAGGAAGTCATGACAAAATTCATATCGACCTCTGCCGACGAATCCTCATCATAATCCAGATCCAGCAGAATAACACCATCGACGATACCGACACTAACTGCAGCAACGGCCTCCAGCAACGGGTTCCGCTGAAGAACCCGCGAGGAACAGAGCTTTTGCACAGCATCTGCCAACGCCACATATGCGCCGGTAATGGAAGCGGTGCGTGTTCCGCCATCAGCTTGAATCACGTCACAATCAATAAACAGGGTTCTTTCCCCAAGAAGTGACAAATCAGTTACCGCCCGTAACGAGCGCCCGATCAGCCGTTGAATCTCATGGGTGCGACCACCCACCTTGCCCCGAGAAGACTCCCGTGCCGATCGAGTCTGGGTTGCCCGAGGCAACATGGAATATTCCGCGGTTAACCAGCCGGAACCTTTCCCCCGCAGGAAAGATGGCACACCATCTTCAACCGAAGCCGTACAGATAACCTTGGTATTGCCGAACTCAACCAGGACGGAACCTTCGGCATACCGGGTATAATTTCTGGTAATTTTAACATCCCTGAGGCAGTCTGCCCCATGATCCTGTCCACGCATTACTTCTCCTAGCCACTCCTGCCAATCCGTACCGCTAAAGCAATTTTCCAGGAAACGGACGAAAGTGCATTTTAAAAAAGTCTCCAGCCTCTCGGTAAAAATTTCTGCACCAAAAAGCCGAACTCGAAACATCCAGGCGTTAAGCTGTAAAAGCTAGCCAAATCTTAGCACTTTGTCAATAGCGAAGGATTAACCACAGCTGTTTGGTCTGGCAAAAAGAAAAGGGCCTGCACTGTTACCATGTGCAGGCCCTTGAATTGGACTTCCTTCCTTGAGAACGATGCCTTCAGTTCCAAAGAAAATATGCTTTGGTTTATTCCGCGGTTGTGGGGTCGATCATCCGCTTCACTTCGGCAACGCTATTTGCCGGGAACCCACCGCGCTTGGCATGCTCCATCACCATTTCCTTGTTCGGTGCTATGTAAATGCAGTAAATTTTGTCTTCGGTCACATAGCTCTGGACCCACTGTACCTGGGGTCCGAGTTCATTCAGAACACTGCATGATTTCTGCGAAATCGCCTGCATATCCTCCGGACCAATATTCCCTGCACCCGGAATTTCCCTCTCGATAACGTACTTCGGCATGGTCGACTCCTTTAATCATGGGATTGTGAAGTTGCCTACTTTAGGTGACTGGAATTGTATCAGGAGCCCTACAAAATGCAAACCACTTTTCTCATCAAAACAGTAAACACCCAACAGGACCACCAAATCTCATTACAGAAAATAAAAAACGCCCGCCCTGAATTCGGGGCGGGCGTTTTTTATTTTCTGCTGACAGCAGCTCAATTTAGAAGGGCAGCTTGCCATATGCCATAAGGCCGATAGCCGGAGCCATCAAACAAGTGAAGCTCAGGATAATAAGCAACCACGCCGGAAGTTTTGCGCCGATTTTGCCATAGGCTTGCCCTACAACGGACAGACACAGCACGGTAAAAGTTCCGAACATGAAAGCCAGGTAGGGAACTTTAGCGATCATCGTTGTCCCATCAGGCTTGACGGCTCCGCCGGTAGCATAGAGGAACGTATAGATGGCGCAGACGATTGCAACAACTAAAGCACCATTGCCAAGGGTACGCAAATCTTCGACACCAGCCAGCAGAACGTGTGCAACTTGCAGATAGAGGATACCAAAAACGAAGAGCGGTGTGGCACCAAAAGCATCACCGGTAAAGCCGGGACCACCAACGAGACATTGGATCGTTGCCCCGACAATAACAATGACACCGACAACTGCGGTTACGAAGCCAGTGCTCTTCACTTCACCGGCACCGAGGAAAAACATACCTACCGGAATCCACATCATGCTGATCAAAACGAGAAGTGCTAACGTCATCCTTTTTTCCTCCCTCAATAAAATAAAGTATCCCACTACATCAATCTTTGTCTAAAAACCAAAACAAACCAATTACAGTAACACCAGAACCTGCGCTTTCATCCCTCCTTTCCAAGTAAGAGTTAACAGAAGATGTTCACATCCGGCAGGCTGCATCCAATCGAAAAACAGTATCGACAGAAGCCGAAAACAGCATATGCCAACCGGACCAATCAAAACGTTGTTTTGTTTTATAGCAATTTGGATGCCAAGAAAAATCAGTTTTTACTGCAAGGAAAGAAAGGGGGACGAGATCATTTGATACTCATTTTAGGGGACTTTTTACACTTATTACAATATTAGCTTTCTCAAACCAAACATACAGCGACGGACGCAATGTTAATTTTCAGAACATTTTTCTATTATAGAACAGTTTTCGCATTAAACAGTGCCCTGCCCGGTAACATGGCAAAAAACCGGAATTTCATTGCGTGCACTGCATATGGCACCGTCGATAACGATTTCCGCCAAATGCGTCCGCAGCGCAAAACATCGATCGATCACGACAAGATCCTCAGTACAATTCATACCTGAGCAAACGGCATTCGATTGCCCCGTTAAATAGCACAATGCGACGGGATGGCTTCAGTCCAATGCATGAGGCAAGCCGCGGATTACCGGTCAAAACATAAGCAGCATATCCGGTAAAAGACCTCTTCAGGGTGTCGCCTAATTTTTTATACAGGGACTGCAGTGCTTCCTCTTCCCCAAGACGTACGCCGTACGGCGGATTACAAAGAAGAATCCCGGGCGAGGCAGGGGGGGACCACTCGCCAATACCCGCCTGGCAAAAGGTTACCAGGCCACCGACACCTGCACGCTGGACGTTCTGCCGTGCCAGCTCAAGCGATCTGCCGGACAGGTCATAGCCAAGTATCGGAACCGGCAAAGAGTGCCGAGCCTGCTCCTGTGCTTCCTGCAAGACGTTACTCCATGTTAGCGAATCAAAGGACGGCCATCGCTGAAAACCGAAACTTTGCCGAGTAAGTCCAGGGGCACGTCGGCACGCTTTCAATGCCGCTTCAACAGGTATAGTTCCCGAACCGCACATGGGATCCACAAGGGGAGTTGAACCATCCCAGCCGCACAATTCAATCATGGCAGCCGCAAGTGTTTCCCGTAACGGCGCTTCATTGCAGTCCAACCGATAGCCCCGCTTGTCCAGACTGATCCCTGAGGTATCGAGACTTATGGTGCAGTAGTTGCGGACCAGATGCACATTAACCAGAAGCCCGGGTGCCCGGGTGTCCACATCTGGCCTACGGCCGAAAGAATCCCGAATGGCGTCGACAATGGCGTCCTTTGTCTTCAGTGCCGCAAACCCGGAATGGGTTATCTTTGAATCCCGCAGGTTACAGGTTACCGCAAGGGTGATGTCGGGGTTGAGATAGTCTTGCCAACGAACCGAACGTACCCCGTCATATAAATGCTGGGGGGTCTCGCACGGAAATTCCGCTATCGGCATCAGGATGCGATGGGCGGTGCGCAACCAGAGATTGGCGCGATAACAGGTTGCCATGTCCCCCTTGAAACGGACGCCGCCTTTTTCGAGGACCACTTCCGATACCCCCAACCGACGGATCTCATCGGCGAGAACTTCTTCCACACCTTTGGCTGCTGTAGCAAAAAAAACCAACTCCATAGACGCTCCCCGCTATCCTGTAACTACCTGCTCTACAAAAAAAGGCCGCGCCAAATTGTTCGACGCGGCCTGACCATTGCCCTAAAAAGGGTTACTCGACAAAACTCTTCAGCTTCTTGCTGCGGCTTGGATGCCGCAGCTTGCGAAGTGCTTTTGCCTCGATTTGCCGGATCCTTTCCCGGGTAACCTCAAAGTTCTGGCCGACTTCCTCAAGTGTATGATCGCTTTTTTCGCCGATGCCGAAACGCATCCGCAAAACCTTCTCCTCCCGCGGAGTTAGGCTGGAAAGAACGCGAGCGGTCTGCTCGGAAAGATTGGCCTTGATGACCGCTTCCAAGGGAGAAACAACTCCCTTGTCCTCGATAAAGTCGCCGAGGTGAGAATCTTCTTCCTCGCCGATGGGCGTCTCCAGGGAAATGGGCTCCTTGGCTATCTTAAGCACTTTGCGTACCTTATCGAGGGGCAGGCTCATCCGTTCCGCAATCTCTTCCGGCGAAGGCTCCCGCCCTATCTCCTGCACAAGCTGTCGACTGGTGCGGATGAGTTTGTTGATTGTCTCAATCATATGTACCGGAATACGGATTGTTCTTGCCTGATCCGCAATAGCACGGGTTATGGCTTGACGGATCCACCAGGTTGCGTAGGTGGAAAATTTGTAGCCCCGCTGGTACTCGAATTTGTCTACAGCCTTCATCAGGCCGATATTACCCTCTTGAATCAAATCGAGGAATTGCAGACCGCGGTTCGTATACTTCTTGGCAATTGAAACAACAAGCCGCAGATTTGCTTCAACCAGCTCCGACTTTGCATCTTTCGCCTTGCGCTCACCCTCTTCAATACCCTTGATTTCCTTAGCCAACTCAACAGCCTGAAAACCGGAATCCTGCTCGATTTTTTCCAGCTTCCGCTGCGCTACCCGCAGTTTTTTCTCCATCTTCTGGGCTTCTTCAGACGAAGCGGAGAGGCGCGACAGGAACAACACTCGGGCATCATCATTGTCACGAGTTTCGCGGCAGAGCGTCATCAGATCCTCAACGGAAATACTCGACTCACTGCTCACCTCATGAACATCCGCCAGAATCTTGTCAACCTTTGCGGCAAGCTCCTTGAGCCGCAGGGCAATCCTTTCAATATGGCGATCTTTCAGGCGCAGTGATTTCAAAAGGTCGGCCGTCCTCGATTTCAGATCATGCAACTCGCCGGCGAGCCGCTCTCTTTCATCATCGGCAACAGCGGGTTCCAGCAGGGCATTCTGGAGTTGTTCCATATTTGCATCACAAGACCTGATATCGTTTATGAGGGAGAGCAGCCTGATTTTCTGGACATCTTCCTCATCGTCTTCAAGCTCTTCCTCTTCGACCTCTTTGCTGATTTCCGCGGCGGAGACCTGAAAATTTTCCAGCATGTCACCAAGTGCTATTACCTCTTTGACGGTAATCGGAGTATTGTAGATGACTCGCGCGACATCTCTGTCACCCTCCTCGATTCGTTTTGCTATTTCCACCTCACCCTCGCGGGTCAGGAGAGAGACTGAACCCATCTCACGCAGATACATGCGCACCGGATCGCTGGTTCTGCCGAGAACACCTGGTTCGAACTCAACCTCTTCTTGTTCGCCCTCCGCGTCCTCTTCCTCTTCGAGATCCAGCTTCACCTTCGGAATTTTGACCTTCTGGGCCGAGTCAACCACCTCTATGTCCATCTCGCCAAACATGCTCATAACATCATCAATCTGGTCCGAGGAAACAATATCAGGGGGAAGCAGGTCATTGACCTCATCATAGGTCAAAAAACCTTTTTCTTTCCCTAAATCGATCAGATGTTTCACTTCGTCCAAGCTCTTTTTTGCCATCCAGTTCACCTCGTCATAAAGACAATCTAAATATATCGTATCAAACTTGTTTACGTTAGCTGGGACTTCTTCGCCCGCAGAGAGTCAATACGTCGAAGAAGTTCGTGATAGGAATCGCTATCGGGATCGGCTTGGGCCAGCTTAAGGCCAAGCGCCTTGATCTGCTGCAAGGCGATTCGATCCAACGTGCGGCGGCACTGCTGAAAAGCCTTGTGCACATCCATTTCTTCCAGATGCGCCTCTGATATAAACAGGGCGCCAAGACGGCTCCGCTCTTCCAACGAATCCACCGAATCGAGGATGTGCGACCAGTCAATACGCTTGTGTTCCGCAACATGTTTTATGAGATTTTTCGCCACAGGAAGCAATTCCGAGCGAAATATCTGTGTCGGCCCGAACTCCGCAACCTCACGGACCACTTCCGGGTATTTCCCCATGAGGGACAGCAGCATTTCCTCAGCGCCGGCAGCGGGTTTTTTCCGCTCCCTGGGGGCACGGACCGGGGATTGAGAAGATTCCTCTTTCCCCATCTTTCTTCGAACGTCGTTTTCTTCTATACCCAGGAACCTGGCTATTTCGCGTATATACAAATCACGCTCAACTGCGTCGGCGATCTTGCGAAGTCGCGGCGCCAGCTCATCCAGAACCTTCATTTTTCCTTCAACGCTACCGAGTTCCACTTGGCTGCAAAGATCTTTGAAAAAGAACTCGAAAACGGGCAAAGCAGCAGCGACCAATGCTTCAAAAGCATCAATGCCGTATTTTTCGAGATAGGTGTCAGGATCTTCCCCGGCAGGCATCTGTATGACTCGAGCAGGAAACTTTTCCTGCAAAAATATCTCCATGGCCCGCAACGTTGCTTTTTTGCCGGCATTATCCGCATCAAACAGAAGATATGCTTTCCCGGCAAAACGGCGCAGATATTTCAGGTGGGCATCAGTCAACGCGGTGCCGCAGGTTGCCACCACATTCCTCACACCGGCACGAAACAGTGCCAAATGATCGAAATATCCCTCGACAATGAACGCCTCTCCCTTTTCACGAATCACCTGCTTCGCCATCGCAAGGCCGAACAGGACCTCACTTTTGCGGTACACCGGCGACTCGGGTGAATTCAAGTATTTGGGAAGGGAGTCATCAAGGACTCTTCCACCAAAACCAATGACGCGACCATGAATATCGCTGATGGGAAACAAAAGCCGGTTTCTGAAACCGTCATAATACCCGCCCCGCTCCTTACGTCGGACAAGTCCCACCTTTTCCGCCTCCGCAAGGGGGATGCCTTTTTTTTCCAGATACCGCGTCAGAGAATCCCATGATTCCGGTGCGTAGCCCAACTTATACGTCCGGGCCGTATCAAGGTCCACATCACGATTTTTCAAATAGAGCCGGCATGCTGCGCCCTCTGTTCCCTCATGCAGGACTTTTTCATAGAACTGGACGGCAAGTTCATGCACATCGTAGAGAATTTCACGTTCATCGCGGAGGCGCTTTTCAGCTGCATTCAGTGGTCGCTCAGGAACAACTACGCCAACCCTGCGGGCCAGAAATTTCATTGCCTCCGGGAAGGAAAACCCTTCTATCCGCATGACAAAACTGACGACATCACCACCGACACCGCAGCCGAAACAGTGGTAGATTCCCTTTGCCGGGTTCACATTAAACGATGGAGTCTTTTCAGAGTGAAACGGACAAAGGCCAAGATAGTTGACACCAGATTTTTTCAGAGCTACATAATCCGAAATTATATCCAGTATAACGGCCCTTTCCCGGATTTCTCGGATTATTTCTTCAGGAATCATCACAAACCTTACCCGCTCGCGAAATCTTGCTGGCGCCAGGCAGCCGTCTCTGCCACACCGTGAAAAACCAAAAACCGGTTCAGCTCTTATTTACGGCATGCGGACCGATTTTCCACCATGAAGCAAGTTCCCTGCCACAGACCAGGAAAGGCCGGGCGGTGGCAGACTTTTCAATATAAGTCCTGACCTTCACCGGTACCGACGCACACGTTCCCAAGGTAAGAAGTATACACAGAACAAGTGCCCCCTGCAAAACACCCAGAAGAACACCTCCGATACGATTCAGACTTCCCAGCAGAATTATTTTCAGCAGGGCGGTCAACAGGTAACCCAGAAAAATAAAAAAGAGACCGAGCGCCAGAAAGATGAGCCCAAAGGATAAAAGCAGTGTAACGGTATGGGAAAAGGGAATATGGGACTGAAGAACTTCCGCAAGTGGCCGACAATAGGTAAACGCTGTCCATCCGCCGACGACAAGTCCCAAAAGGGAACAAACCTCCCTGACGAGCCCTTTCATGAATCCTTTTACCGCAAAAATCAGTAAAACAACCCAGACAAGGATATCAACGAGGTTCATTCCACTCTCTCTGGTATGGTCACAAAGTAAAAGTAGGGGCAAATCATCAGATCGCCCCCACCTTGCAACTACCTATTTGAATACGAATTGGAGAGGAGCATGAGCAAGCTCTTTCCACATCAGAAAATATCCTCTCCAGAATGGTTCTAACGAACAACACCGAAAATTCTTATTCAATGATTTTCCGTTGTTTCTTCAACGCCCTTTTACGGGCAGCTATGGCCTTCTTTTTCTTTTTGATACTCGGTTTTTCGTAGTGCTCGCGCTTACGGACTTCAGAAAGAATCCCTGCTTTTTCACATTGCTTCTTGAATCTTTTCAGCGCAAGTTCAAATGATTCAGTTTCCTTTACCCTTACTCCCGGCATTCATATTCCCCTCCCTCCTATATTTAAATTTTGTGTATATATGAAGAGTTCAAGCCGTAGACAGGGGGTGGTAGTGTAAAGAAGAGTCATCATAACACCCGATTTTTCGTTGTCAAGAAAAATCTGACGTTTTTCTTTGTTTACGGTAAATTTTCAGGTTCCGCGTGATTCCTTTTCCGTGATACCGGAAACACCGAAGCGCCGGCGCAATTCAGAGTATACCTCATCCGGCTCAATATCGTAATAGGCCAGGAGCACCAGCAGGTGATACAGCAGATCACCGGCCTCATAGATAATCTCCTCGCGCTTGCCGCCCTTTCCGGCAATGGCTAGTTCAAACGCCTCTTCTCCGGTTTTTTTCAGAATCGTATCAAGACCTTTCTGAAAGAGAGACACCGTATAGGATTTTTCCGTGGAACTGTTTTTGCGTTCCTGAATAACCTGGTACAGGAGGTCCAGAATTGCACCATGATCCCGGCAAGTAGCAACCGGTCTGTCAGAATTGTTCATAACCTCACCGCAACACCCTTTTCCCTGAGATATTCCTTGGCCTCACCGATCGTGTATTCCCGATAATGAAAGATGGAAGCCGCAAGGCAGGCGCTCGCGCCTCCCGCAACAAAACCGTCATAAAGATGTTCCAGATTGCCGACCCCACCGGAAGCAATGACAGGAATGGAAACGGCATCGACCACGCCACGGGTCAGGGGAAGATCGTAGCCATCTTTTGTCCCGTCGCAGTCCATGCTGGTAAGAAGAATCTCTCCCGCCCCGTACTCTTCCATCCGCTGTGCCCACTCAAGGGCATCGATCCCGGTAGCATTCCGGCCACCATGGGTATAGACCTCCCAACGATCCTCACCCGGTACGCGTCGGGCGTCGATGGCCACTACGGTACATTGCGATCCGAACCGCTCGGCCGACTCCTTCACGAACTCGGGACGATGCACGGCAGCGGTATTGATGGAAACCTTATCCGCGCCGGCATTCAGAAACCGGCGGATATCTTCCACCTTCCTGACGCCGCCGCCAACGGTTAACGGCATAAACACCCGCTCAGCAGTCCGTCGCACGACATCGATAATGATGTCGCGCTGATCGGATGAAGCGATTATATCGAGAAAGGTCAACTCGTCGGCACCCTGGCGGTCATACATCTCGGCGATTTCCACCGGATCGCCGGCGTCACGCAGTTCGACAAAGTTGACACCCTTGACGACGCGGCCTCCGGTCACGTCAAGGCAGGGAATGATGCGTTTGGCTAGCACGTGCGGTCAGCCGTTCAGTTCGTCAGCGCGCTCTTGCGCAGCTTCAAAATCGAGGTCGCCCGAGTAAATGGCACGGCCACAAATG
>JAQUHN010000198.1 GCA_028683555.1 Geobacteraceae bacterium
GCGCAGGGTGGTCAGGGCGCTTTCCAACTTCGTAGCCGAGGACTGGATGCCGGCGGTGGAACTCCAGTTGTTGGTGGCGGCTGCGGCGATCGGCTCGCCGGTGGTCTGGTCGACACCGCCGGCGTAGTACTCGATCGTGATACTTTCTCCGGCTACAAGAGAGCCGGATTTTACGCTAGCCCCAAAATCCGTAGGAACTGTGTTACCCCATGAACCAATTGTTGAAACGGAATCTGCAGAGATAATCCGGTATTTCTTATAATCATAAGGCCAGAGATCCGCAAAGGGAGTTGGAAGGGCGGACTGGGCAAATGTGGCGGTTATATTATCTGTGGCCATTGTCGTACTAAGCGTCCAGTCCGGCGTAGGCGTGCTGCTGGTGGTGGATGCACTGCTGATACCCAGGCCGGTGCTGGTGGCGTCCAGTCCGGTAATCCCCAGGGTTGCCGTGCCGGTTACCTGGCCAAGCTCGACGGTCTGGCTCTGGCCGAGGAGCAGGTTGGTGCCCCGATAGCCGGAATCGCTGGCCAATTGGGTGATCTGGTTCAGGAGCGTGTCGAAAGTGCTGGAGTAATTGGTGCGGTCGGTGGTGCTGGCCGTGGCAATTGCCGCCTGGGCAACCCCCTTTGCCGATTCGATCAGGGAGGTTATCGCCTTGATGCCCGCATCTGCTGACTTGACCGCCTGCACCGCCTCGCTCATGCCATCCTTGCGGGAACGCAGATCGTCCACACGCGAAAGGTGAGTTTGGGCCGCAAAAAAATTGGTGGGATTGTCCAGGGCGCTGTTCACCTTTTTACCGGTTGCCAGCCGGTTCTGGGTAAGGTTTATAAGTGAACTGGTGCTGCTGAGCGAAAGCAGATTGTTTCGCATGCCCGAAGTCAATGAGATATTGTTTGTGCCCATGGATATCCTTGTAAAAGAGTGTGAATTACTAATGCTATCGATAGCTGATGGCAAAACTTTAACAATTCTTTGATTAGCAAAATTTTGATGGTGATTTCGGGGTGATAAAAATATTCATGTTTGCTCCGGGATGTTACCGCAATTTTCATGCGTGTTTGAAGCTCGGAGGAGCGGAAGGCGGCAGCCGTAGGATTTTCCTTAGAATAATGGATCTAATAAGTATAATCCCGGAACAAAGTCAGACTCCGGTGGGTTGTAAATGATCTTCCGGAGGGATGTTTTGATTTGCGGCGCTGGAATCGCGGAATGAGAAAGTTCAGGTGTGGGACGTGATGTGGTATGCTGCTTTGGTCAACTTTCAATTCCACAAGGAGGAGAGAATGCTGAAGAGGGACAAACTGTACATTAACGGTCACTGGGCTGTGCCGTCCGGGAACGAGGTTTTTGATGTGATCAATCCCGCGACCGAGGAGATCATCGGAACGGTTCCGGCTGGGGGGCATGGCGATGCCGATGCTGCGGTGCGGGCGGCGCGGGATGCTTTCGACGCCTGGTCGGCAACGACGCCGGCAGAACGGGCAGAGTGGCTGGAAAGAATTTACGCAGAGCTGCAGAGCCGCGCCGACGAGATGACTGAGCTGATTGTCGACGAATTGGGCATGCCCTTCAAGCTGACAAAAATCATCCAGGTGGGCCTTCCGCTGGCGACGGTGGAGTCCTACGCAAAGCTCGTACGCACCTTCACCTTCGAGGAGCGGATCGGCAATTCCCTGGTGGTAAAGGAGGCGGCGGGGGTGGTGGCCGCCATCACTCCCTGGAACTATCCCCTTCACCAGATCATCGCCAAAGTGGCGCCCGCCCTTGCCGCGGGCTGCACCGTGGTACTCAAGCCGAGCGAGGTGACGCCCCTCAATGCTTATCTCCTGGCCGACGCCATTGATGCCGCCGGTCTTCCTGCCGGGGTTTTTAACCTGGTAAGCGGCTCCGGCCCGCTGGTGGGCGAGCGACTGGCAAGCCACCCGGACGTTGACCTGGTCTCTTTCACCGGCTCCACCCGTGCCGGTAAGCGGGTGGCGGAACTGGCCTCGGCCGGAATCAAGCGGGTCGCCCTGGAGCTGGGGGGGAAATCGCCCTCCCTCATCCTCGACGACGCTGATCTGGCGGAAGCGGTCAAGGGGACGGTCAAGGCGTGTTACCTCAACTCTGGCCAGACCTGCAACGCCTGGACCCGAATGCTGGTACCCGAGGCGCGCTACGAAGAAGTGGTGAAGATCGCCGTGGAGACAGCCGCCAGGTTCACTCCCGGCGACCCAAGGAGCGAAAAGACGCGACTCGGTCCCCTGGTGTCGAGGCGCCAGCATGAGCGGGTTTTGGAGTATATCCGCACCGGCGTCAAGGAGGGGGCGGAGCTGCTCCTGGGCGGGGCCGATGCTCCGTCCGGGATGGAGCGGGGCTACTTCGTTTCGCCTACGGTTTTCGGCAGGGTGAAACCTGACATGACCATCGCCCGGGAGGAGATTTTCGGCCCGGTTCTCACGATCCTGACCTATCGAAGCGAGGAAGAAGGGGTTGCCTTGGCCAATGACACACCCTACGGCCTTGCCGCCGGAGTCTGGTCGGGGGACGAAAAACGGGCTCTGGCGGTAGCGCGGCGGCTGCGTGCCGGGCAGGTGGACATCAACGGCGCGCCGTACAATAACGATGCCCCCTTCGGCGGCTACCGGCAGTCGGGCTACGGTCGTGAGATGGGGCGCTACGGACTGGAAGAGTTCCTGGAAGTCAAGGCGATCCAGCAGCCACAAGGGTAGGGTGCATCATCAGAAGAAAGAGAAAGGTCGAGGGGCCAGTGGAGCTGTAAAACTGCAGAAAAGGTGAAAATATGCAACGGTGCAAAAGGTAAGGGTGTCACCCTCATGCTGCGGTTTCTCCTCATAAAGCAACTTCGCTAGGGTTGCACCTTTAGCTGTTTTTCAAATTACCAAGACAACTTCTTGTCTTCGAGCTCAATAACTTTTCTTTTTGACTTATCAATCGTTCCATCTGGCGTAATTTGTTTTTCGCATATGCAAGCTGCAGGACTGAACCTATATTGGGGGATGAAATTCCCTTCAAGGTATCCTTGTCTTTTTGCTTCTCTAGAGCATTTCCATTGATTGACTTGCACTTCCAGGCACATCAATAAAAACCCACCAACGATCAGTGGTAAAACTAACCATTTTAGTATCCATGGAGTTACACGATCATTTGGATTTATTTCTGAGGTCATTATTTATCCTACCAACGTTATGAGGGTGTGCGGTGCAACCGCACCATTCGATGGTCAGCGATCATCCTTGCAAGGTACGATGAAATCAACGTGATAATGCTCGTCGTGCCGTATCCAAGGTTTCTTCTTTGAAAAAGTCAGTTGTGCCTGAAGCTCTTTTCCCTTTGAACTTTGGAATAGAAGCTTTTGGAGGTCGTTGTCGAAGATCACACGCCATATTTTCACTCCGTGCTGGTCAGCTGCCTTTTTCAGGGCAGCCAGGTGTTTCGCCATAGCATCAAAATCAATTTTGTAGTTCTGGTACCTTCCGTCTGAGGTGAACTCAATAGTGTAACCGAACTTATTGAAAGGGGCTGTCGGGAGAGGCACTGACTTTCCTGTTTTATCAACGACGGGGACAAAGAAATCAACGGAGAGGCCATTTTGGTGAGTCTTGTGCGGGCGGAAACTCCCGCCACTTTTCCAGCCTGTATCGCCGTAAACGTACTTTTTCTGTGGTGCGTTCTGCTGGATGTCTTTATATGCATCGAGAACCACTGCGTATATTGCGCTGTGTACATAATTCCGACCGAGGGCTACCTCAAAACGGCTGTAGGCTGAAAAATTACTTCCATTCGTTGGTAGCTGCCATGCATTTTCAATTCGACCTTTCTCAGTATTCCCATAGCAGATACTGGCAGTTCGTTCCGCTGCCGTAGCATTGTTGACAATTCCGACGAGAAGAATAGAGAGAATGATTTTCTTTATTTTATTTTTCTCGCTAAGGCCTACGTCATTGACCCGTCCGGGCAGTCTTGTTGCTCGGTCGGAGTCCAAGGCCTGTTTTAGAAAACGGCTGGCCGGTGAGCGGGTCTTCACCGCTCCACGGCCTGGTTGGCTTTTGCCTGCATTTTTCTGGATAGTCCTTGCAGCACGGTCACCAAAGGTTTTAGGACAATGGTCAAAGGTCTCAGATACCAGTACTGCTTCCGAAAGTAGATACCGATGAGTTTCTTTCTCCAAAAATCGGCGACATCTTCGCGTTCCCTGTATTCAGGCTCACTTGTCTTATGAATATGGTGGCCGACTTCATGATACAGCACATCACCCAAAATCAAATCTTGGAAAAAAGGGATCCTGTGAATTATCGCTGGGAAGCTGCTCAGGATATTGTCAGTGAAAAGTTCAATCTTGGCAGGTCGCCCTTGCCATTCTTGCTGGTATAGACCTAAACATACATGGGTTGTCACCGTCTGCTTTTTGAATTTAGTCTTTTTTCGTCGTTGTGAACGATTAAGTCCCAAACTATTCGTCAACAGAATTGTCTTGAGACCATAAAGATGCTTTTCAGGAATGCCATCTATAAGACGGCAAAGTGCTTTAGAAACCCAAGAAGGGGCTTCAAAGTCTCTGTAAGCATCTTGAATTTCAATTTTTTGGCTATTTTTCATCTGTTATCAGTCTTCAGAGCCAACGGGGCTGGGTTTGACCCGCCGTGATTTTTTGGCGGGTCGTAACCCTGGTTAATCACGTTTGAGTTTTCCTTTTGCAGTAAAGGACATAGCCTGTGACGTTTATGACCAAAACGATTATCCAGAAAACCATTTCATATCTCAGAATGCTGATTAGGCGTTGAGTGAATAGAAATTGCTTCCGTTCCTGAATGTCCGCAGCTGTTGGCTGATAGCTCAATGTGTTCCCTTTTTTATCCGTGTACTCAGCTATAAATCCATCTTTGAAAAATCTTTCTTTTGCAATTATTTCTGTTAAACGAGACCTGTCAGCAACAGATAAAACTTTCTTCTTTAAATTGTTTGTTTCTTTATCAATCAGGGAATTACTTAATTTAAAAAGGTCTCCCTGCATATTCGTAAGCATAACCGAGGTTATTGCGGGGCCGACGATCAAATATAAGAACCAGGCAATTCCTACTGTTGTTACGAAATAGCTTGTCATTTTCTTCTTGTTGAGTTTTATCAGATCGAGACCATCAAATAAAAAAGCCGATCCAATAATGCCAAATCCTAGGTCTTTTAAGATACTAGTCGTGCTTATGGCGGTGAATGCCTGTGATGGTAGTCCTATAGGTTTCTTGACGAAAAGCAGCGAATTGATAATCGCCAAAAGAATAAAGCCAGTCCCAACCCATATTGCCCATTCGACCTTATTGTTCGGCCATCTGAACCATAGTCTTGCGCCCCAATCACTCATCCTTACCTCTTTTTATCTTCGGATTAACGGGCATGGCTTTGACCCGCTGGTTTCTTTGGCGGGTCGTAAGCCTGGATACTATGTAAGGCCCCCCTTGGGCATACGCATTTTTGTCGTATGCTGGACTTTGGCGAAACCCATTCTCCAAAGGAGGCCTTACACTATGAGATTCTACACGAAACCACACAAACACTACTGCGGAATCGATCTGCATGCCTGGAAGATGTTTCTCTGCATTCTGGATGCGGAGGGAAACGTGCTCCTGCATCGAAACATTGCCAGCTCTCCGGAAGCCTTCTCGGTGTTCGGGGTCGGACCAAGTCAAGTAACTGAATACATTGAATTATAGTCCCAAAAATAGCCGTTTTCGAGGCTTAGACACTCAATTTTGGGGACAATAACAGCATTGTAAGGTGTCGATTCTTCTCTCAATACGCATCGATCAGTTTCCAGAGTTTCGATCCTTCTTCCCAGCCCCATAATGCCGAGCTTTGTCTTGGTTTCCTCCACAAACCTGTTGCTGCCAACGGCAATGCAATCGGTCCAGCAACTTTCGCGCTGGGTCCTGCCATTCTCAACGGCCTCCTGTACCCATTGCCGGTGCTGTTCGGAAAACTGCGCGACGCCAGGCAAACCGCAAAGGTTCCGTAAACCCTCATAGTCGATCACTCCGTACCGTGTAGGAGGGTGCTGGATTTCATTGTATCCGCTCATATCCCATTCGGATGGATGACTTACTACTCCCGCCCGGACCATATTCAGATCGAGATAGATAAGGCAGCGGATCAGATGTTCGTTCTGGTCAACTGCTGTGGCATGATAACGGTCTTCCCAGAATGCACCTTTTCGTTGCTTGCGTTGATTATATTCTTGAGCGGTCCTGCCGGCGATCAGTTGCATGCTTTTCGAAATGGTGTCCGGTTCGGTGTCGAGTGCCAGCAGATGGACGTGGTTAGAAGTAACAACGTAGTTGAGTATCCTCAACCCGAAGCGTTTCTTGGCTTCAAAGAGCCAGGAATACCACCGCCTTCTGTCCCTTGCAAATTTCAGGAGAAATTCTTTCTTGTGGCAACGGTGGGTAATGTGCCACACCTGTCCGGGAATATAATGTCGGTTCGCTCGCGCCATTCTTAGAAGGCCTTTTTTTATGGTAGAAACATGGC
>JAQUHN010000031.1 GCA_028683555.1 Geobacteraceae bacterium
ATGCCCTCTGCGACGACCTGGAAATGCGCTACACCGGTTTCCATTCGGCGTCCATGGACGATATCCTGCGGGAAAAAGAACGCGACCGGCTGCTGCAGTTCGGCGAAAACTTCCTCTCGGCCATGGAACGCCAGATAGCTACCCCGCGCACCTATCCGCCGCTGGCGGAGCGGGATTTCCGCTACCGGCCCGGTGCTGTCGAGCGTCGCGTGGACCTGAAGGGGAAACGGCTGGTGGTCGTTACCGACCTGGAAAACCAGTCAAGCAACCTGGCAGGCATGATCCGGAGATTCTGCGAGTCCTTTTCCGACGAAACAGAGGTGGTGAACCTTCGGGCGGTTACCATCGCCGGCGGCTGCGTAGGATGTGTGCAGTGCGGCTATGACAATATCTGCTGTTACCGCGACGAATTCATGGAGATGTTCAGCAGCAGACTGCAGACCGCGGACATCCTCATTTTTGCCGGCTCAATCCGTGACCGATACCTCTCCTCGCGCTGGAAGATTTTTTTCGACCGGAGCTTTTTCAACAACCATGTCCCGGCTTTTGCCGGAAAACAGGTCGGCTTCATCATCTCCGGGCCTTTTGCCCAGATACCGAACCTGCGACAGATTTTTCAAGCTTACAGCGAAATTCAGCAGGCAAATCAGATCGGTTGCGTTACCGACGAGTTCGGCGATTCCGCTGCGATCGACGAACTTCTCCAGCAACTCGCAACGGAAACGATTCGTCTTGCAGCGGCAGGGTTTGTGCGATCACCGACCTATCTCAGCATCGGCGGCAAGAAACTGTTTCGCGATGTGGTCTGGGGGCCGTTCCGGCATGTTTTTCCGGCCGATCACCGCTACTACCAACGTCACGGTATATATGATTTTCCACAGAAAAACTACGGCATGAGAGTGATGAACGGCATCCTGTATCCGTTTACCAGGACCCGTGCGATGAGAATGAAGACTATCGGAAAACTGCAGGCATTGCGAAGGAAACAGATCGAGGCCATCATTGGGGAGTAGTAGGATGAGCAACCCGCGGCTGCGCGGTGCTCATGTGGACAGGCACCGGTTTTTCCCCGGCAGCAATGCCGGGATTTTTCCCGGCGGGACGGAAAAAGGGTCGTTGTCGGCCCGGCAACGGAGATTTATTCGTCGTCCAGCAGAAATTCCAGTTCGTACCGCACCTGTTCTGGATTGACGGTCCTGGCTTCCATGAGGCTCCGCAAGTGGATCATCGTGTCCAGGTCCACTTCGACAAACTTTACCCCTGCCAGGTTTTCGCTGCAATGAACCACCTCGACGCCGAACTCGAGGATAATGTCTGAATGATCAAGCCGGAAGAGAAGCTTCCACCGATCCCCCTTTGCTACGGGAAGATTGGCATCGTGCTCCAACAGGGCGCCTTTCAGCGAAATATCCAGCAACCTCACCTCACAAGGTCCGGCGGCAGTTTCGACAATACACTTTTCCACGCACTTTACGCGACTGAAACGTCTCGATTTGGTCATAAGATGGATCTCCCTGGCGGAGTAAGTAAGGGCCGTAGATACCCTTGACAAGCGGCGGCAGGCATTGTAGCACAACATGAACGGCATTTCATACAAAATTTATCCCGGCAGAGAGGATTCCCCGTGAAGAAAACAGTCTTGCAGGTCGCGTGCGCCGTTATCGAAGACGAGGGCAAGGTGCTTGCCGCCCAACGAAACGTCACCATGAGCATGCCCCTCAAGTGGGAATTCCCGGGCGGCAAACTGCATGACGGCGAGAGCCCCGAGGAATGCCTGGAGCGGGAACTGGAGGAAGAGCTGGGCATCCGGGTAACCATCCGGCACCCCCTGCCGCCGGTGCATCACCGCTACCAGGAGTTTGCCATCGAACTGATTCCGTTCGTCTGCACGCTCGCCGGAGGAACGCTGGTGCTCCATGAACATCGCGCACTGGCCTGGCTCTCCCCGCACGAGCTGACCGATCTGGACTGGCCGGCGGCGGATATTCCCGTTATCGACTCGTATCTCGCTTTTCTAGCAGGAAAGGAACCCTCAACGAAATAACCGGAGGATGAAGACATGAGCCGGAAAATTGACATGATAAAGGAACTACGCGACGAATTAATCCGTTTCGTGGCGGAATGTGCCGCCAACTGGCACCCCGACAGCCGCTCCCGGTACTTCGATGAACCGCTGCTGGGATGTGCCGATGCCACCGATTCCCTGTTCGGCAGCTACAAGCAGATCATCGGCGAACATCACCTGACCCCACGGGAACTAATGGAAACCGCCTTGCCCGGGAAGCAGTTCGCCAGCGGCACCGTGCTCTGCTGGATTCTCCCCATCACCGAGGCAACCCGGGCAAGCAATCGCCGACAGAGACTCTGGCCGTCCCGCGAGTGGGCCTTCACCCGCACCCACGGCGAAGCATTCAACAATGCCGTGCGACAACATCTGACCGAATTCCTCCTTGCCAGAGGCCACCAAGCAGTCGCCCCGCTCCTTTCCGCCAGTTGGCGCACGGTGGCAACTGCGGACGGTCTTTCTTCCACCTGGTCGGAACGGCATGCCGCCTTTGCCGCCGGTCTCGGCACCTTCAGCCTCAACCGGGGCTTCATCACCGAGCGGGGCATCGCCCACCGCTGCGGCAGCATCATTACCGACCTGGTCCTCACCCCCAGCCCGCGCCGCTACCGGGATTTCGCCGAAAACTGCCTGTTCTGTCGCGACGGAAGCTGCGGCGCCTGCATCAGCCGCTGCCCGGCAGGAGCGATTACCCGTTTCGGGCACGACAAGGAACGGTGCCGGATCTACTGCTACGAAAAGGTAGTTCGGGAGATCGGCGAACGCTACGGCGTCTCCGCTCCCGGCTGCGGACTCTGCCAGACCGGGGTGCCGTGCGAGGCGCGGATCCCCTGATATTCGGCCAGGGAACACTTCAGCCGGGCTCGATAGTATCTCATCAGCAATTTCCCGATAGGCACTAGGTAAAATACATTTTCAGTTTCTTGTTATTGGTAACGATAGATGACGTATCCGCCAAGATTCGGAAAATAGCTGCCTTTCATTGCTTCAATTCCGTACGCAGGATTAACACGCTTCCCCTCAAGCGGGCCGAACAGTTCCAGCAACTCCTCCCTGCGCGACAAGACTGATTTTGTATCGATCAATATGAAGCTGGCCCCATTCTTTTTGCCGTATTCAATAACTTCTTTCACCCCTCCTTTTGGCAAAGCAAGGACGGGTCGATCAGCAAAATAGCCCACCAAACCCCAGCGAGTCATGATGACGTCCTCTGCCCGCGAATGGTTCTTTATGAATTCTCCTGCAAGCATGAAGATTTTCTCTGTTTCCAACACTTCCATTATTTGTTCCGGTGATTGGTAGTTATTGTCGGCAATCCGATAGGACTCAATGGCAAAGGAGGAGACGATTAAAAACAGAGCCCCGACCAAAGCTGCTTCAAGGATTCTCGGCTGCTTTTCGGGCGCGGCCATGCGCACGACCCGGCACACTCCTTGAGCAGCAGCCTCGAAACCGGCGACAAAAAAGATACCAGTCATCGCAAAAACAGGATAAAGGTAGGAATGAGTTTTAGGAATAGAGACCACAAAATTCGGTGCAATGACCGCTATCGGAATCAAGAACAAGGCAAAGTTACGCCACGAATTCTTCCACGCCAATGATAAAACTCCCGCCCCCGACATGAAAAGCATCCAGGCCGGAAAGGTATTTTTGTATACTCCGGCAAAGGCCTGGATGTTTGCCCATACCGACCCCAGGAATAGAGGCATTGTCTTGTAGTATTCTGTCCAGACAGATAATCCTGCCGAGCCTGTTCTTTGTAATTCACCCTTGGCATTCAGCGTCAGGATTACATCTGCGGTCTTCACATGAGCTTCGGACAAAGGTGACAGAGTCCAAATCCCAAAGGCACCTCGAAGTGCAACCAGATAGGGCGCCGCAAGGAGTAAGAAGCCGAAAAGAAAACTTGCCGGCATTACCAGATTTTTCCTGTGTAAGCCACCTCTCTCGACAAATGGAGTCAAACAGATAAATAAACCAAAGCCAAAGCCGACAATCCCTTCCGGTCTTGCCAGATACGATAAGGCCATACACGCTCCGGCAGCTGAAAACCACCATATCCCCTTCTTTTCCAGCCCCTGATGGAGACAGACCACGCCGAACAGGAGGTAACAGAGGTAACTCGACTGGCTTAGTGGCGAAGGAGAAAATACCAGACTGAAGGAAAAAAATGCCCAGAGGAGGCAAGCCGCGAAAGAACCGACCCGGGACAGGTAGATCCGGGCGATCAAATAAAGCGGAAACACGATCAGAGCATCCATGAAAATGGATGCAAGGCGCGCAGCATATTCCAACCCGATGGGGAAAAGGGCAAATAATGAGATTACGAGCGGATATCCGGGTGGCCGTCCGGCAACACTGGGGATGTGCAGCTGCAAAATACTTTTCGCCACATCCATATACCCGACGGCATCCTGTTCGTGGATCATCAGCGGGTAGCGGTACGTCACCAGAAAGTGGTATCTGAGAGCAAAAGCCAGCAGAAAGGCAACACTAGGCGGGATAAGCTTCCAGGCATGTTTCAGCTGTTTGGAATAATCGGACTTAGGCATCATACCTCCGAAAAAAACCCGAGATTTTGACCTGACAAGAAAGTGCCTCGGCTACCAGGCAGCTCGTAGCCTTTCTCGGGACCGCCAAGGTAAATTTTCACCTTCCAAGGGCTTTCACAAAAGAGCCTCTTTCATTTATCCATGACAGGGGCTGTTATTGAATATTTTCATCAACATCCCGACTTTCCGCTCTCACGGCCCCTTGGGCTTTGCGTCGCCGGGGTACGCCCGAATTTGATTATCGGCACAATTTCATTATTAAAATTTATCGCAGTATAGGTAGCAAATTATTTATGTCAATTAGTTATAATGCGACCGGATTCCTATGCCTTTCTGCCAGGCCGTTAAATTATTCCCAGCAATCCTGCACCCAAAAGCAAAATCCTTGACGCTTTCCCTCTCCTTCGGATACTCTGTCCAGATGACTGAAAATGCACGACAAATAAGAAAACCGGAGCTGCTCGCCCCGGCCGGCTCCCTGGAAGCGTTCTTCGCCGCCATGGAAAAGGGCGCAGATGCGATTTACGCAGGACTGACGGAGTTTTCCGCCCGGGCCAAGGCCAAAAATTTTTCCCTTTCGCAGATGGAAAAAATCGTCGCCTACGCCCATGCACAGCAGCGCAAGGTGTACGTCACCCTGAACACTTTGGTCAAGGAGCGGGAACTTCCCGAACTGGTTGAAGTACTCTCCGCCCTCTCCGGAATCGGGCCCGACGGGGTAATCCTCCAGGACATGGGAGTCTTCCGGCTGATCCGCGACCATTTCCCCAACCTGCCGCTCCATGCCTCGACCCAGATGACCATCCATAACTCGCTGGGCGTACAGGAACTGGCATCACTCGGCTTTTCCCGCGTGGTCCTTGCCCGGGAACTGCACATCGACGAAATCCGGACCATTGCCGGCAAGACCGCCATGGAACTGGAATGCTTCATTCACGGCGCCCTCTGCTTTTCCTTTTCCGGACAATGCTACTTTTCCTCTTTTCTCGGCGGCAGCAGCGGCAACCGCGGACGCTGTGCCCAACCCTGCCGCAGACTTTATCGTTACCGGGGCAAGGAAGGGTACTACTTTTCCCCCAACGATTTCTCCAGTATCGACATGCTGCCGGAACTGGTGGATGCCGGAGTCTCGTCCTTCAAGATCGAGGGGCGGATGAAATCCGCCGAATATGTGGCAAGCGTGGTGGGTGCCTACCGGATGGTGCTCGACGCGCCGCCCGCCAAACGGGCCGACGTCATAGCCGAGGCCAAGGAACTGCTGAAGCTCTCCTTCGGCCGCGTGCCGACCCGCGGCTTCCTCGCTTCCCATAACCCGCCGGACATCGCCATCCCCAGCCTGCGCGGCGCAACCGGCCGGTTCCTTGGCGAAATCAGGAGCATACGCAACAACCGCATTTCCTTCGAAACCAAGGACCGGCTCCATGTAGGCGACAGGATACGCGTTCAGCCGAAGAGTGATAAGGCGGGGAAAGCCTTCACCATCAAGGACATTGCCTTGGCAGGGAAACCGGTGAAGATGGCGCGGGAAAAGTCACTTGTTACCGTTACCGCACCGTTTGCCTTCATGATCGGCGATGCCGTGTTCAAGGTTTCCTCCGAAACCGCCTTTACCATGAGCGAAAACGCCTGCCTGCGGAGGCTGGCCGGCATCAAGGGGCAGAATATCCGTTGCGATCTGGCCCTGACCATGGCAGGGGAAACCCTGAGAATAAAGGCACGGGCCGGTGGCGCGGAATGGCTTGAAGAATACCCGCTCGGCAGGCTGGAAGCGTCCCGCACCGCCGGCATGGAAGGGGTGCTGCAGGCCCAGTTCGCCAAAACCGGCGAGACGCCGTTTGTGCTGGGCTCCCTGAGCGCCCCCGGATTCCCGTCGGTTCTCATCCCGTCACCGCTGCTCAAGGAGATCCGCCGCTCGCTGTATCAAACCCTCGAACAAAAGGTCCTCACCGGCAAGAAAGAACGGCTGCGTCAGTCGAAAGCAGCGGCACTGGCAAGTCTCGCCGGCACGCTTCCTGCGCCGACGAACCGTCGGGAAGAACTGGCCGTATATGTGGATAGCATCAAGGATTTTTATCTACTGAACCAGGACGGGGTGGAAACTCTCATTCTCCCGCTATCCAGAGCCAACCTGCACCAGGTTCCGACCTTTGCGGCGAAGTTGCGGGGTCGCCAGCAGCTGATAATCTGGCATCTCCCCTTCATTATCTTTGAAGCAGACCTGCCCTTCTACGAGGAGGCCATCGAGTTCCTCATCCAGCACGGATTCAATCGCTTCGAAGCTTCGAATCTCTCCCATTTTGCCCTGCTGCAGCATCGTGAGGTGGATATCTGCACCGATTTCCGGCTCTTTTCCCTCAACAGCCAGGCACTGCTCCACTGGCAGGAACGGGGCGCAACAGCCGCGTCGCTGTGCATGGAAGACGATTTCCTCAATATGGAGCTCCTGCTCAAGGCCGATCTGGATATCGTCCGCCGGGTGATCCTCTATGCACCGGTACCGGTCATTACCTCGAAGATTGTCATCAAAGGCGTACGGAGTGAATCACCGCTGGTTTCCGACCGGGGCGATGCCTACACGGTGACCACCCGTGACGGCCTGACAACGGTAACCCCGGAACGGCGATTCTCCATTACCGGCTACCGCAAGAAACTGAGAGAGAGCGGCTGCGGCTCTTTTATCGCCAACCTCTCCGGGGAAGCGGCGGAAAACCGCAAGCGGCTGCTGGATGCCTGCATCCGGGGAACCACCATTGAAGGAACTTCAGAATTCAACTTTACCGCGGAGATGTTATGACCGACTACCTAGTCCGGATCGTCACCAAGTCGGAGAATGTCCGTGCCCTCGCCTGCGTCACCACCGACCTGGTCAATGAAGCCTGCCAGCGTCACGGCACCTGGCCCACCGCATCGGCGGCCCTTGGTCGTGCACTTACCGCAGGAACCCTCATGGGGGCTCTCCTGAAAACCGGTCAGCGAACGGCCCTCAAGTTCGAAGGGAACGGCCCGTTGAAAAAAATCCTCGTGGAAGCTGACAGCAATGGTGCGGTGCGCGGCTGCGTGGGAGTTCCGGAAGTTAACCTGCTGACTGCTGATGGCAAGCTGGATGTGGGAAAGGCTTTGGGAAAGGCCGGCTTCCTTACCGTAACCAAGGATCTGGGAATGAAGGATCCGTACCGGGGCATGGTGCAGCTGCTGAGCGGCGAAATCGCCGAGGACCTGGCCCTGTACCTGACCGAATCGGAGCAAACCCCATCCGCCGTCGGGCTGGGAGTGTTCGTGGAACCGGACAACCGGGTTTCCGCTGCCGGCGGATTTCTTATCCAAACGCTGCCGCCGGGAAACGAAGAGGTGGTGGAGCGTTTGATGCGGCAGATCAACCGGCTGCCGTCCATAACCCAGTTGCTGCGCGAAGGGAAAAACCCCGAAGACATTCTGGCGATCCTGTTCGCCGACATCCCCTACCTGACCCTGGAAAAAAGGGCGCTGGCTTTCCAGTGCACCTGCAGCAGGGAAAAAATCGAACGGGCGCTCGTTTCTCTGGGCAGGAACGAACTTGCCGAGATGGCGGCACAGGAAGAGGGAACCGAGGTGACCTGCGAATTCTGCCGCCAGGTCTGGCAACTCACCCGGCAGGACCTGGAGCGGCTGCTGTCGGAACTGGGCTGAACAACCGCCCTGCCAATTGGAAGGGTGCCGTTTAACGCGGGTAACGCCGTCTGTCAGTTCCTTTTTCGGCGCCGGTGAACCCAGATATAAACGGCAAGGATCACGGCACTGCAGAGCACCACAAGAATCACCGCCTGGTGCGAATAGCGCATGATCAGCTCCCGTTTTTCACCGATAAAATAGCCGATATAGGTCAGCACCGTCACCCAGATTCCCGCACCAAGCAGGGTGTAGAGGGAGAATCGCAGATGGTTCATTCCGGACAGCCCGGCGGGAAGAGAAATCAGGTGGCGCACCACCGGCAGCAGCCGGCCGAGAAAGGTGGATATCTCGCCGTGGCGCAGGAAAAAGGTTTCGACCCGGGCAAATTTTTCCTCGGTGATCCAGACGTAGCGACCATATTTCAGCAGCAGCGGCCGGCCCAGATGACGGGCGGCGAAATAATTGACATAGGCGCCCAAAAGACTGCCGAAGGTGCCGCAGAGAATGGCAACGAAGATGCTCATCTCACCCTGCTGGGCAAGATATCCGGCCGGGGGCATCACCAGTTCGCTGGGAACCGGAATAACGGAACTTTCCATGGCCATGAGCAAAAAGATGCCGGGATAGCCCATGGCGCCGATAGTGGTGAGAAGCCAGTTAATGAGTTCGTGCATGTCAGCTGTTCTCCTGTGATGTTTCCTTGAAACCGGCATTCTATTCGGTTTAGCGAAAAAAAACCATAGGAAAGCTGTTTGGACAAGGATATTCCCGGGATAAATACCCCTAATTTGAAAGGGGTGACAGGGATTGTTTCAAATTTTGATATACACTCAAATACAAAAAAGTCCGTCCCGGCCAGGGAGGGGAAATGTCTATTTACGAGCCCATCAATTTTGAAATGTCACACCATTCGAGGTTGAAACTGTGAATTTTCTGGAACAACTCCATGAGCGGGTTCTGGTGGGAGACGGGGCAATCGGCACCATGCTCCATGCCAGGGGAGGTAGCGCCGAATCGGGCTTCGAACGGCTCAATCTGACCAGGCCGGACCTGGTACGTGCCCTGCATGGCGACTACATCGCTGCAGGTGCCCGGGTGATCGAAACCAACACCTTCGGCGCCAACCGGCCGCGGCTGCTGCAGCTGGGCCTGGAAGAAAAGTCCCGGGAAATCAACCTGCAGGGCGCCGCTCTTGCCCGTCAGGCCGCCGCCGGCAAAGATGTTTTCGTGGCCGGCTCGATCGGTCCCCTTCCGCGGATCCGCGGAGAAAGCGAACCCCTTTCCGCCGAAGAAATCCATGCCGTGTTCCGGGAACAGGCACTTGCCCTTGCCGAAGGCGGTATCGACCTGCTGATCCTGGAAACATTCGCCGACCTGCCGCAGCTTAAGATCGCCCTGGCAGCGGCCCGGGAAACCGGGCTGCCGATCGTCGCCAGCATGTCATTCCTCGAAAGAGGCCGCATCTCCGGCGGCATCGGGGTCGAAGCGGTCGCCCTGGAACTGGCCGCTGCCGGCGCCCACTGCGTCGGTGCCAACTGTGGGGCCGGGACACTGGAAATGACCCGCAACATCGAGCGGATGGCAGCTGTCACCCTGCTGCCCCTTGCGGCATACTCCAACAGTGGTTTTCCGGAATACGTCGACGGCCGTTACATCTATCGCACCACACCCGAATACTTCGCCGCCAGGGGTCTTGAAACGGCAAAAGCCGGGGCAAACCTGGTGGGCGGCTGTTGCGGAACCACCCCCGAGCATATCCGCATGCTGGCCGAATACCTGCGGGACCTGGCGCCCGCTGCCAGAACCATCTCTCCGCCGGCCCCTGCCGCGGGGGAGAAGATTCCGCCGTCGCCGCCGAGAACCGGTTTCCTTGCCGACTGGGGACGAAAAGCCGTCATTACCGTTGAGCTGGATCCGCCGAAAGGACTCGACTGCAGCCGGGTGCTGGAAGGCTGCCGGGTACTGCGGGAAGCCGGAGCCGATGCCATCAACCTGGCAGAAAACCCCCTTTCCCGGGTCAGAATGGGCAATATCGCCCTTGCCGAGCTCATACAGCGAGAAGTAGGCATCGAAGTGATTGCCCATATCACCTGTCGAGACCGCAACATCATCGGTCTCCAGTCGGATCTCATGGGCGCAAGCCTGCTCGGCATCCGCTCGATCCTCGCCGTCACCGGCGATCCGGCCAGCATGGGCGAGCAGTCCGGCGCATCGTCAGTGTTCGATCTGAATTCCATCGGGCTGATTGCCTTGCTGCGCGATCTCAACGCCGGCCTGAACGGCACCGGCAATTCCATAGACCGGGGTACCGGCTTTACCATCGGCGCGGCCTTCAACCCCAATGTCCGGAACATGGAATCCCAGGTAGTCCGACTGAAAAAAAAGATCGCCAATGGCGCCCAGTTCGTGCAGACCCAACCGCTGTACGATCTGGAAAAGCTCGACACAATGCTGCAGCTCACCAGCAGGCTTCCGGTGCCCATCCTGCCGGGAATTCTTCCGCTGGTAAGCGAACGGAATACCGAGTTCCTGCACAACGAGGTTCCCGGCATCGTCATCCCCGAAGCAATCCGCACCAGGATGCGCGGTAAGGGTAAAGAGGAAGGCATTCGTGAAGGGTTGGCCATTGCCCGGGAATTCATTGATGCGGCCCGCAACCGCGTGGGAGGATTCTATCTCATGCCGCCGTTCGGTAACTACCGCATTGCCGCCGAGTTGGTGAGATACATCAGAACCGGAATATAGCGATGCAAACCGTAGTTGCCACAGAGGACACACATGTGCGCTGTAGCCTTGGCGATCACCGAGAAATCAAGAGGCTGAAAAGTACATCGAGAGTTCGTTTTGTGATGTTACTGAACCCCTCACCATCCTGATCTCCCCCTGGCTACTCTGTAAACTCTGTGGGTGACTGCTTTTCTTAGGGTACATTACTGGGGAGGGAACTGAAACATGCTGCTGCGAATCATACTGCTGGTGTTCGCCATTGCCCTGCTGGGCGGATGCGAAACAATCAAGAACAGGACCATCACCTGGGAACTGGAAGAAAATTCCAAGAGCTACAACAAGATGCTCCGCTGGAACGAAATGGAAAAAGCCGAACTGGTTTTTCCGCCGGATGAGTTGCGCGATGAGTTTAAGCGGAAAGTACAGGCGGCAAGCACTGTCAAAGTTACCGACTACCGGGTAAAGAAGGTGGAATGTTCCCCCGAAAAGGGAGAAGCAACCATTATTGTGGAGATAGACTACTTTCGGGAACCGTCCATAACACTACGGACGCTGGAAGACCGGCAGGAATGGAAGTACGTTGATGAAGCAGGAAAGCAAAAATGGCGGCTCATGACCCTGCCGCCTGATTTTCCGTAGCGGCAAGAACTTCCGTTTTTTGGCAGGGGTAGCGGCATTGGCTAGTAGCGACCGTGAAAGTAGCGGAACAGATTTCTCCCTGCCTCTTTTGCCCGATACATGGCCGTATCGGCCTTTTGCAGCAGCGTGTCGGGATCTTCCCCATCAATGGGGTAAATGCCGATACCGATACTGACTCCGACGGAAACCGTATGGCCTTCCAGCAAAAACGGTCTGGCAATATTGTCAACGATTCGCTGGGCGACAATCGCCGCATCTCCCGGCTCGACGATCTTGGTGAGAATTACGGTAAACTCGTCCCCTCCCATCCGGGCAGCAGAATCGCTGAGACGAAGGGAATCGGCCAGTCGCACCGAAACCTCCTTGAGCAAGAGGTCGCCGACGGCATGGCCGAAGGAATCGTTGACCTCTTTAAAGCGGTCCAGGTCAAGGTACAGCAGGCCTACCAGGTGCTCCTGACGTTTGGCGTTCAACAGCGACTGCCCTACCCTGTCAAAAAACAGCCGGCGATTAGGCAGCCCGGTAAGGATATCGAAATTGGCGAGAAACTCCAGGTGCGCCTCAGCCAGTTTGCGTTCGGTGATGTCCCGGAAGATTGACTGAACAGCCCTTTTCCCGTCCAGAACAAAGGGAGTCGAGGCAACCTCAACATCAATTTCCCGCCCGTCAAGACAGACGAACTTCACCTCTATCCAGGGTGAACCCTCGCCATCTTCCGCCATTTTGCGGAATCGTTCCGAAATGATGCCGTGGTGGTCCCGATGAATGAATTCGAACACCGACCTGCCAAGAAATTCCTCGGCGCATTCCCCGGCCAGAATCCTGATTCCCGAAGGGTTCATGAAAATGAACTTGAACTCCGAGGTTATGACGATACCGTCCGGAGACAGCTCCACTAATCTGCGGTAGCGTTCCTCGCTTTCTCTGACAGCCTCGAAAATCCGTTTCTTTTCGTTCACGCGTCGCTACCTCTCAGGTATCTTCACGAAAAAACAGCAACGGTTCGGGTATCCGGTATCACGGCCACGTCAGGTTACAACAGGTGGCGCCGCCTTTCCGGCGACAGCGGCGCCACGCTGACATTGTCGGCACTCCCTGAAAAAGAAAAACTATCCGCAGCCTGCCCTGTTAGCGAAGCGGCGTCATGGTCATGATCTTGCGCGCCATCTCGGGATATTTGGCAATGAAGCGGAGCTCGTCATCCACCAGAGGCTTCTGGGTGTGGACGTTTGCATAGCGTACCAGTTCGAGGATGTCGTTTGCTTCCTTATCATTATGGAATTCGATCTCCAGCTGGTCGTACACATTGCGGAACCCTTTGATGCCGCTGTATTCACCCGCCGTGATCTCCCTGCCGGTATCGATGATTTCCGGCTCGCCCCGGCCCAGCTCTTCAAAGTCGTACAATTCGTAGTTGCGGCGGTCCTTGAGGGCGCCGTCGGCGTGGATACCCGATTCGTGGGCAAAAGCATTGGCACCGACCCCCACCGAGTTGATCGGAATAGGTACGCCGAAGGCGTACGATGCATACTTGGCCAGCTTCCACGCCTTGGTAAGATCAACCCGCTCGTCAAGGAGGTATTTGCCGGCCAGTCCACTCGCCTTCTTGATGGCCAGGATTACCGATACCAAGTCGGCGTTGCCGGCCCTCTCCCCCATGGAGTTGATGGCGGTATTGATATAGGCATCGACGCCGCCGTCAATGGCTCCCTGGGCACCGGCAACGGAACAGGCGACACCGAGGCCCAAGTCGTTGTGACAATGGAGTTCAACGGGAATTCCCACTTGCTCGGCAATCATCCGTACCCGGCGATAAATAGTGAACGGGTCGTCGTAACCAAGGGTGTCGCAGTATCGAAAACGGTCGGCACCGGCTTCTTTGGCACGGATGGCAAAGCGAACCAGATATTCATCGTCCGTACGGGAAGCGTCCTCAGCATTCACGCCGACGATCTCCGCACCGAGACTTTTCGCCAGCTGCACATTTTCCATCATGATATCAAGCAGGTTGGGAGCCGACGGGTTCTCTTCAGGGCTCCTCACTATACGGCCGCCGAATTTACCATCCGTCATCAGTTGCGAGGTGGAAATGGAGAGATTGACATTTTTCAGCTTGCCGCCTTTGAACGAATCTTCAATTTCCTGCTTGCGCATCGGACACCAACCGCTCAGTCTGATCGGATTCAACACGCCCATCTCCGCCAGCTCCAGGTTAGCCTCGATATAGTTTTTCTCATGGTGGGTATAGGGAAAACCGAACTCGCTCTGGTGGATCCCCATTTCATTGAGAAACATGTTGATCATGGTCTTTTCCAGCTTGGCCAGGCCCAGCCGCGAGGTCTGCACCCCGTCTCGATTTGTTACATCAACGATATAAATTTTCGGCATAGTGTCGTTCCTTTCTCTCTTCAGCAAAGAATTTCATATGTAGCTGCCCGTACATCACCCCGGCAATAAGGGCATGGTGCGCTCGAACTTAAGTCTAAAGTCAATTCTCTGGAAAGGCAAGCAAAGAAATTTCAGGGACTTTGGCGATTCCGGACCGACAATGGCAAGGACCGGTTTGTGCAAGGGCCACGGGGTGGTATACTGAACGGCAACAGCTGAACGATAGTGGTAAAAGGGGGGTCTCATGGCTACAGCACGAAGAGCTTTCATGTTAGTTGTGGCGCTTTCGCTACTCGCCGCAACCGGCTGCACTCCCTACCAGGTTCAGGGGGGAAGTGTCGGAGCGTACGCAGGTGGTCTCGCCGGCGCCCTTCTCGATCACAGAAATCCCTGGCGCGGCGGGGTAATCGGCGCAGCCCTCGGCGCTCTGGCCGGCGCCACAATTTCCGAAGTATCGGTCCAAGGAGCCAGCCAGGCGGTACGCTACAACAGGCCGGTAGTCTACCGGACGGACAACGTGCCGGGTGGCTACGGCGGCTATATTGCCGAGCCGATGGGAACCGATGCCTACACCAAGTGCAAAAAGGTTCGGGAGCGGATCTACGAAAACGATCGTCTCGTCAGCGACCGCATCAAGGAAGTCTGCGAAGGTCAGAAGTACGAACCGCGATATTGAGCAGGGATACGGCAATACAGGCTGAAGGCTTTATGAAACCCTTCAGCCTCAACACCTGATTGTATTCTTTAATGCAATTCCTCTCCGGTGGTGGTCATCACCAGCTTGCCGTGCTTTACTCCCTTGACGCCGATCAGTTCGTCGGCGATTTTTTTCACCTCGCTTGCCCTGCCCCGCACCACCAGAACCTCGAGGCAGTTGTGGGCATCCAGATGGACATGGAGCGAGGAGACAATCTGATCATGGTAGGCATGTTGCTGTTCGGTAAGCTTGTCGGCCAGGTCACGGACATGATGATTGTAGACCAGCGTCACCGTGCCCACCGTCTCCTCGTCGCCCTTCTCCCATTTCAGTTCCACCAGCGATGCCCGAATCAGGTCGCGGATCGCCTCCGAACGGTTCAGGTAGCCCTTTTCCTCAATAAGATGGTCAAAGCTCTTCAGCAGCTTGTCGTCAATCGAGATGCCGAAGCGTATCGTATCACCCATACACCTCTCCTTTGAATGGCAATAGTCGTGTAAAAAATCTTCTTCGCTGCATGCTGAAAAATGCCCGGTTGGCACCCGGCTTTTTCCGCGGCGCTGCTGCCGCTACAGCATCTTCCGTAAAAACTGTCCGGTATAGGAGCGGGTCACCGCAGCAACCTCTTCCGGGGTACCGGTCGCGATCACCTCGCCGCCCCGGTCACCGCCCTCGGGACCAAGGTCGATCAGGTAGTCGGCGGTTTTGATCACGTCCAGGTTGTGTTCGATGATCACCACCGTGTTGCCTGCCTCCACCAGCCGGTGCAGCACTTCCAGCAGCTTGGCGATATCGTGGAAATGGAGGCCGGTGGTGGGTTCGTCAAGAATATAGATGGTCCGCCCGGTTGCCCGTTTGGCAAGTTCCTTGGCCAGCTTCACCCGCTGAGCCTCACCTCCCGAAAGGGTGGTGGCCGACTGGCCGAGCTTGATGTAGCCGAGCCCGACGTTTTCCAGGGTCACGAGCTTGTTTTTGATCCGCGGAATGTTTTCCATGAACTGCAGCGCCTGGGAAACCGTCATGTCGAGAACCTCGGCAATGGATTTTCCCTTGTACTTCACCTCCAGTGTCTCGCGGTTGTAGCGGGCCCCCTTGCACACCTCGCACTGAACATACACGTCCGGCAGGAAATGCATCTCGATCTTGATGATGCCGTCACCGGAACAGGCCTCGCAACGTCCCCCCTTGACATTGAAGGAGTACCGTCCCGGCTTGTAACCCCGCAGTTTCGACTCCGGAAGTTTGGCAAAAAGATCACGTATTTCGGTAAAGACCCCGGTATAGGTAGCCGGATTGGACCGAGGAGTACGGCCGATCGGCGACTGGTCAATGTTGATCACCTTGTCCAGTGTTTCCAGACCCTGGATTTCCCTGACCGCACCGGCCTTTTCCCTGCTCCGGTAAATCCGTTGGCAAAGGACCTTGTACAGGGTATCAATGATAAGGGATGACTTCCCCGATCCGGACACGCCGGTAACACAGCTCATCACCCCCAGCGGAATATCGACCGCGACGTCCTTGAGGTTGTTCTCCGTCGCCCCGATCATGCGCAGAAATCGTTCCGCGCTACGCCGCGTTGCAGGAACCGGGATGAGAAGCTCACCGGACAAGTAGCGGCCGGTAAGGGAGCGGGGATTGGCCATCACCTCGGCCGGCGTACCCTGGGCCACCACCTCGCCGCCATGTACCCCGGCGCCCGGCCCCATGTCGATCACATGATCTGCCTCGAGGATGGTTTCCTCGTCGTGCTCGACCACCAGGACGGTATTTCCCAGATCGCGGAGGCGCTTCAGGGTATCCAGCAGCCGGGCGTTGTCACGCTGGTGGAGGCCGATGGAAGGCTCATCGAGGATATAGAGGACGCCCACGAGGCTGGATCCGATCTGGGTGGCAAGCCGGATCCGCTGCCCCTCGCCGCCGGACAGGGTACCGGAGGTGCGGTCCAGCGACAGGTAGTCGAGTCCCACATTGACCAGGAATTGCAGCCGTTCGCGAATCTCCTTGAGGATCCGGCGGGCAATCTCGGTCTCCTTTTCCGACAGACTGAGATGGTCGAAAAACGCCAGGGCATCAATGATGGAGAGCGACGACACTTCACAGATATTGCGCTCTCCGACCCGGATGAAAAGCGCCTCTTTCTTGAGCCGCGCACCGTTGCAGGTGGGACAGGGCATGACATTCATGTACTTTTCCAGCTCTTCCCGCACCTGCTCCGAATCGGTTTCCCGGTAACGCCGCTCCAGGTTGTTCAGTACCCCTTCGAATTCCTTGTAGTAGGTATGCCGGCGGCCGCCGTCCTCCTCCCACCAGAACTCCACCTTGTCCCGGCCCGAGCCGTACAGGATGATCCGTTGCGCTTCCTCGGAAAGCTTGGCAAAGGGGGTGCGGATATCGAATGAATAGGCCTTGGCCAGAGCATCCAAAGTCTGGTGAAACCAGCCGGACAACCTCTTCTCCCATGGCACGATCGCCCCCTCCCGCAGCGACAGCTCCGGGTTGGGAACCACCAGGTCCGGGTCGAAATACATCCGGGTACCGAGCCCGGTGCATTCGGGACAGGCGCCGTACGGGTTGTTGAAAGAAAACATGCGGGGTGTCATTTCCGGATAGGAAATGCCGCACTCGATGCAGGCGAGATTTTCGGAGAACAGCAGGGTTTCGCCATCGACGATCTGTACCTTGGCGATTCCCTCGGCATGGTGCAGCGCGGTCTCCAGGGAGTCTGCCAGACGCCGCTGAATCCCCTCCTTGACGATCAGGCGGTCCACCACGATATCGATATCGTGCTTTTTCTTTTTGTCGAGGGAAATTTCTTCAGCGAGATCATGGGGCTGCCCGTCGACAATCACCCGGACGAAGCCCTCTTTGCGAAGCTGGAGCAGTTCCTTTCGGTATTCCCCTTTGCGGCCACGGATCAGGGGCGAAAGGAGGGTAATTTTGGTCCCTTCCGGGAGGGCCATGATCTGGTCAACCATCTGGGAAATGGTCTGCGAAGCGATCTCCTTGCCGCAGCTGTAACAATAGGGATGCCCGACCCGGGCAAACAGCAGACGCAGGTAATCGTAGATTTCGGTAACCGTGCCGACCGTGGAGCGGGGGTTCCTGCTGGTAGTCTTCTGCTCGATGGAAATTGCCGGGGAAAGACCCTCGATTGATTCCACATCGGGCTTTTCCATCTGCTCCAGGAACTGGCGGGCGTAGGCCGACAGGGACTCCACGTAGCGGCGCTGCCCTTCGGCATAGATGGTATCGAAAGCCAGGGTGGATTTTCCCGATCCGGAGATGCCGGTGACCACCACCAGCCTGTCGCGGGGAATCTCCACGTCGATGCATTTCAGGTTATGCTCGCAGGCCCCTTTTATGATTATCGAGTCGTGTGCCATAAATGTCCTGTAATCCTATCGAGAACGAATTTCACCCTATCTCCTCATCCGCACCTTCACTTCTTTGCTAAAGCTTCGGCGCGCAGCACCGGGTGAGGGGAAGACCGTCGCGTCAGTCCACACTCTCGCCGATGAAAAACAGCGGCGCGCTGATGTGCTCGCTCCGGCAGACCGGGCATTTTCCCGGCTTCGTCAGCCGTGCGCGCTTGTGAAACACGAAGCCGCACTCCCCGCACACGGCCGCAACCACCTGAAGCCGCAGGCCGGTGGCGCGTAGCGTTCGCTGTATATGCTCCAGATGCCCGTACACCTCACGTTCCGGTATTCTCACCTCCCGCGAGATATCGAGGGCCGAGACCGCCTCTCCGGCGAGAAGCGCCATAATCGCATGTCGAACCGTGTCTTCCTTCACCGACGGGACAGGTGGTTTTTTCGTTCTGCCCTTCATGGCTTCATCCTGGATTCTGCAGTCACGGCAACCGCTTCACAGACCGGCAATATCCCTGCCGGCCCGAAGCAGTTCCTCGACCGCTTCGGCAGTGTCCGATTCGCTGTAGAGACGGAGCACCGGCTCGGTGCCGGAAGGCCGGATAAGGAGCCAGGAGCCGTCCGCGAAGATATATTTGAATCCATCCCGAAAGTTCTTCCGGGCCACCGGTCGGGAGGCGATAGTGTCGAGCGAATCGCAACGGAGAACCGCAATGAGACGCTCTTTGGCATCGTTGTCAATGGGGAGATCAATGCGCCGATAGTAAAAATGACCGATCTCATCCATGGTATCGTTGAGGAGCTGCCGCAGGTTTTTTCCGGACATGGCCATGGCTTCCAGCAAGAGGAGCCCAAGCAAGATGCCGTCACGCTCCGGAATATGGCCCTTCACCCCGAGACCGCCAGATTCCTCGCCGCCCATGAGAATGTCGTGATCCAGCATCAACTCGCAGATATGCTTGAAGCCGATGGGCGTTTCGAACAGCTCGAGGCCGTATTTCTCGCAAAGCAGATCTACCATCCGGGTGGTGGAAACGGTTTTCGCCACCGAACCGCGCATCCCCCGCCGCTCGAGCAGATGGCACAGAATCACGGTAAAAATCATGTGGGACGAGAAGAACTCGCCGTTCTCGTCCACCGCGCCAATCCGGTCCGCATCCCCGTCAAGGGCAAGGCCCACCCTGAAACTACCGCTCCGCACCAGGGCGGAGAGCTCCGCCAGGTTTTCCGGCGTCGGCTCGGGCGGCACGCCGCCGAAACCGGGATTTTCCTCGGTGTGAAGTTCAACCGCTCCCGAAACCAGCTGCGGAAAGAAACCGGCACCGGCGCCGAACATGGGATCCACCGCCACCGGAATGGCGGCAGCACGGATGCGTTCCAGGTCGACATAGCGGGACAGCTGACGCCGGTAGGCCGCGCCGGCATCAAACAGTTCCACCCTGCCGCTGGCCAGGGCATCCGCCAGGGGAAGCGCCACTATCTCGCGATTCTTTGCCCGGTTGCGGGACACAATCTCCTCCACCACTTTGGTCGTGGCGGGACGGGCCGAACCGCCGAAATCTTCCTTGATCTTGAATCCGTTGTACTCCGGCGGGTTGTGACTGGCGGTGATCATGATCCCTCCGCCGGCACCCAACTCGTGAACGGCCCAGGAAACCGCCGGGGTCGGTGAATACCGGTCGGTAAGCCGCACCGATATGCCGTTCCCCGCCGCAACCTCGGCCACCCGCTCGGCGAACCGACGGGACAGGAAGCGCCGGTCGTAGCCGATTACCAAGCCCTTGCCGGCCAGACCCTGTTCCAGGAAATAATCCATGGTCGCCTGCGCTACAATAGAAAGATTTTCAAACGTAAATTCGCGGGCGATGACCCCCCGCCACCCGTCAGTACCGAAACGTATCTGCATAAACCTGGCAACTCCTGCGTGAATATCGAGTATGTATATCGGTTTCTTTCGGCCGATATCAATCCGTGAAAACGGAACACGGCCCAGACCATGAATTTTCAACCATGGAGGGCCGTGTTGTCAATGTATTTGATTCCGGTTTTCAAAGGGTCTTTCAGAATCCGTGAAGCTTCTCCTGGAGAGCCTTTTCCACTGCATCGTATTCCCGCTCGATGCAACGGTAGAGTTCCGCGGCATCTTCAAACTGCTTATCCCGCCCCTTCTCTTCCATCGTGCGGCAAAGTTCGGACAGGTGAAGAGCGCCAACCATGGCACAGGATGATGAAAGGCTATGGACGGTCTTCACGATTCCCATCCCATCCCCCTTGACGATCAGATCCAGGAGGGTCCGCAACTGACCCGGCGTCTGGACCAGGAACAGTCCGATAACCCGGTGCAGGACGTCCGCCGCATTTTTGCTACTGAGCGAGGCAATGCTGTCCAAGGTAACGGAATCAACCGGCGAGCCATCGCCGACGCTCCGGCCTGCCGGTATCTTTTCTGCCGCGACAGGCGGGACTGAAGCCGTTCCCTCGCCATTCCCCGCTCCCAGCCAACGGTCCAGCATATCCCGCATTGCCTCGATGGTAAACGGTTTGGACAAGTAATCGTCCATGCCCTTTTCCAGGCATAGCTCCCTGTCACCTTCCATCGCCCGGGCAGTAAGGGCGATGATCTTGGTATGCACGCCCTTTTCCTGATCCATGGCGCGGATCCGGCGGGTTGCCTCAACCCCGTCCATAACCGGCATCTGGTAGTCCATCAATACCAGGTCAAAGGAATTCCCGGCTAGGGCCGTAACAGCCTCCAGCCCGTTACAGGCTATTTCAACGCGGTAGCCGAGAGATTCGAGTATCTCGGCACACACCTCCCGATTCACTTGGTTGTCTTCGACCACCAGGATGTGACTGAGGAATTCTTGTCCTTGCACAACTGGAGCCTCCGCTGCCGATTCCACTATTACCGGCTCATCGATGGAAGAAAGGTCCGACACGGTAATTTCAGACAGCTTCCTCAAAGAAACCGTAATCCGGAACACAGATCCCGCTCCCACCCGGCTTTCCACACTGAGGCCGCCACCCATCATTTCCACCAGCTGTTTGGCAATGGTCAGACCAAGGCCGGTACCGCCGAACTTCCTGGTTGTTGACCCGTCACCTTGGGAAAAGCTGTCAAAAATATGTGCCAGGGAATCGGCTGAAATCCCGATTCCCGTATCCCGCACTTCAATACCGATCGTGGTACAGTCCGCGCCATTGTCAATGGTGGAGACGCGAACCGAAACACGGCCCTGTTCGGTGAATTTGACGGCGTTGCCAACGAGATTGATCAGAACCTGGCGCAGGCGGAGCGGATCACCCTCCACCTGGACCGGAATATTCCCATCCAGCTCCAGATCAAGGGAAATCCCCTTATGCCTGGCCTGCTCGTTAAACATCCCGACGCCATCGTTAACGGTTGCCACCAGATCGAAGGAAATTTTCTCCAACTCGAGCCGGCCGGCCTCGATTTTGGAAAAATCGAGAATATCATTGATAACGCTGAGTAGCGACTCGGCGGAACTGTAAGCCGAGTCGGCGAACTTGCGTTGTCGCTCGGTCAAGTTGGTATGCAGGAGCAGCTCGGTCATTCCCAGCACACCGTTCATGGGAGTACGGATTTCGTGACTCATATTGGCCAGGAACTGGGACTTGGCCTTGCTCGCCGCCTCAGCAGCATCCTTGGCCTTGCGCAGATCGATGATCATGTCAGCCAGTTTTACGTTGGTCCGGGTTAGATCCAGGGTGCGTTCTGCAACCTTTTCTTCCAGCTCCTCGTTATAATGTTCCAGTTTTTCATCCCGCGCTTTGATCTGGCCGAGCATTTCGTTGAACCCGTCCATGAGAATGCCGATTTCATCGTTAGTCTCCTTTTCGACGCGGACGGTGTAGTTCTTTTCCGCTGAAACTGACCGCATGACTCCGGCAAGATGGAGAATAGGCCGAGAGATCAGCCGCTGGAGTCTTCTCGACACGAAAAAGGCAACCAGGGAAGCCCCGAGCATAATTGCCATGACAATGACAACAAACCACAGCAGCCGGAAAAACACCTCCTTCGAATCATAGAGAATGATAACCGTTCCCACCGGCCGGTTATCGATGAGAATAGGCGACACTACCTCGAAATCACCTTCACTATCCCAGAAGGAATCCGCCGATGCAGCCAGCAGCTTCAGGTTGGTTTCCGAAAGTTTCAGGTTACCGTAATTTTTCGGGATCGATTCATGACAAAGTATGCCGCAGCTTTGTTTGCGCCACGAACCGGGAGCAGACTTGTCCAGCTGTATTCGATTTTTGTGTACTTCGTTGGAGATATAGGAGGCAAAAAGTTCCCGCTCCTGGCTAAAGATGAAGGCGGCCAGCACATTGGGCTTGGCAGCTAGCGTTTCCAGCGTTTCCGCGGCAGATCTCTGGTCACCGAACAGCAGGGCTGCCGCAGCGTTCTTTCCCACCAACTCTGCGATGGATATCATATCCTGCCGGGCATTCATGCGATACGAAACGAATTCATTGACAAAAAATGCCAGGGAAGCGGTAAACAGCACAATACCGCTGGTAAGCATGAGGATCGCCATCAATTTGTTCTTTATTGATAGGTTTCGAAAGGAGTTATTCAAGGCCATCTTTTCTTTACTCCACGATATTTTCAGAAGAGTACCAAGTTGCTTCCCGTACCGGTCATGGTACCTGTGAAAGAATATTTGCAGTTTTCTGCAATCTCAGTCAGGTGAGAAACCGGTTGAAAATTTAAAGTAATACCACTTTGGTCCCATACGTCAAAGTTCGTTTTTATCAGAACCGCCAGGTAGCCTTCACCCGGAAGGTCCTGCCGTCTTGTTCGATGCTTTCCAACTGGTGCTCACCACCGGCAGGCACAAAATATTTGCTGTTGAACAGGTTGTAGACGCTTGCCGACAATTCCAGGTCTTTCAGCAGATTACGGCTGAACAGGGTGGCGTTGGTGACGAAGAAATCGCGGGTCCGGCAGCCGGAAAGGGTGTTTTTCCTGCTGGTGTACTGCTCTTCCATCCCCAGAAACAACTTTTCCTCGATCAGGGGCAACAGCAGGTTGATCTTCACCAGGTGCCGCGCCGAATTGGGCAGACGCTTGTCAGTGGTGAGATCCTTTGCATCCTGATAGCTGTAACTTATCCTGCCGTTTATCCCGTTATCCCACTTGGCATCAAACTCCAGTTCCATGCCTTTCAGGTCGACCTTTGAAAGGTTTCTGTAAACCAGCATGCCGTCAACCGGATCGGTGACCTGGGTGATGAGATCCTTCACCCTGGTGTAATAGCCGGTTAGAGTGCCACGCACGTGTCGGGCAATCTGCTGTTCCAAAGTCAGTTCGTAACTGGTGCTCTGCTCTTCCCTAAGCTCCGGGTTCGGCTTCATGGTGAACCCGTCACCGTAATACAGTTCAGTGCCGCTCGGCGCCCGGAACCCGGTTCCGAACAGAAACTTGAGACTGGTGCTGTCAACGGGGCGATAGATAAGGGCAATGCGAGGGTTCAGGGTATCGCCGAAGGTATCGAAGTGGTCGTAGCGAAGGCCGGCATTGAGGATGAGACTATCAAAAACCTGGTACTCGTCCTGGAGATACACTCCTACATTCCAGGAACTGCGGCGGTCATCCAGATACATCTCCACGTCATAATTCTGCTGCACCATTCGCAGCACATCACGCAACTCAATGCCGCCGATGAGCCGGTGGCTTTCCGACAATTCGCCGCTTACTTGCAGTTCTCCCTGCAGCCAGGAGTTGCGTACCCGGTCGATATTGGTTATCAGCAGCGGCGCATCGCCCGGATCGGTCCAATCGTAGACATATCGGCCATCATAGTCATATTCGTTCCAGGAAAAACGGCTCATCATGTCAAGGCCGTTTTCAAAGGTATGGTGGTACTTGAGATCGATAAACACGCTACTGTCGGTGGTTTCAGTTCCCGGAACACCGAAGAAAGTGCCCCACGGCGCCGTGGGGAGGGCCTTATCCCTTTTTACATACCCTCCCTCCAGCGTCAGGTCATGGTACAGTATTTTCAGGAAGGCATTGCCGGATCGATCCCGATCGCAGTTCCTCGCCCAGCCAAAGTTGGTAGCCGGCGAAGTGAATTCCGGAAAATTGAAATCCTGCCCACTGCTGGTGAAGAGCGTTCCGGACAGCAGCACCTCCGGCCCGACGCCGAATTTTCCGCCGTAACTCAACCGGCCCTTATAGCTGTCAAAGCTGCCAGTTTCCCCCGACAACTCCATTCCTGCAAGATCCCGTCCCCGTTTGGTAATGACATTGATCACCGCCAGCATGGCATTGGCGCCATACAGCGAGTGGCTCGGTCCGCGGATAACCTCCACCCGCTCGATCAAGTCCGTATCCACCACAAACTCGGTGCCGATTGAAGTGGCTTGCGAAACTGACTCGTTCTGCCGCACCCCGTCCACCAAGAGCAGCGTCCGTGCTCCGTAATCTCCGGGCAGGCCGAATCCCCTGATCCCGGCATACTGGTAATTGCGGTCATTGATTACGGAAAAACCACGGAGGCTTTGCAGAATGTCGGCCAGGTTGCGGTAGCCGTACTTTTTTATCTCGTCCGCAGTAACGATGCTCACCGATGCCGGTGCCTCGCTGACCGGCTGTTCATATCGTGATGCCCCGGAAACCGTATCAACCTCGATCTCCATCAACTCCTCGATGGTGAGAGTTGTCAGGTCCGGCTCTGCATTTTCTTGCCGTCCGCCGTTTTCGGCATGGGACACCGATACCAGCAGAAACGCGAGCAGAAAAAAGGCCCGGCTTATCAAGGCCGGCAAACGACGCGGCACAAAGCGGAATCTTGTCGACACCGTCAGGAATGAACGAATGAGTCGGGCAAGCAAGAAATATTTCATCATTCGATCACCTCCTGCGCCAGTTTCAGCAAATGGGAACTGATGTGCAAACCTTCGCGCTGTGCCGCCACCAGATTGATCTCGAAGCCGACCCGTTTTCGGAGCAACAGCAGATTGATCATTACACCGGAACGGCCGAAACCCTTGTCGTCACCAACCGTCAGCACAGAATGGCCCCTGAGGGCTTTCAGGATGTGCGGCAGAACCCGCTTTTCCGAGGCACTGATGAAGAGGACATCAGCCTGTCGCGCATCTGTCGGGTCATCATACCTCCTGACAACCACTCGCCTTCCTTTGACCGTTTTTCCTTTCAGAGAGTCAACGGCACTGTCGAAGGGATCCTGGCCGAGGATGCCGATGGTGAAGGTATCTTCGGCAAGAGCCCCGTCCGGCCACTGGACAAAATTGACAAAATTCAGCAGAAACGCCGCCTTCACCTGGTATTCGCCAGGCACAGCAGTCTCGGCCCGAGCAGGGCGAGGCACGGAAAAGGAAACGAAAAGGGTGCAGACGAGCAGTAAAAACAGGCCACAGCGCCCTGTTAGCCGCAAACCGGATGATCGCGACGAGCGACCCGGCCAAGGTGGCACATCATCCCTTGGAGCTGCATGAATTAGAAATGCCATGTTATTGCTCCATATACCTGCCGCTCCACATCGGTAGGCACGGTGGTTATGAATTCAGGCGAAAACTCGGAATGCCGCGCATGGAACAGGTTTTGTCCCACCAGCGATATTTCCATTCCGTTGGCCGGTTTCCAGGCCAGGCGGGCATCAAACGTGACATAGCTTCCGATCTGCAGGTTCGGAAGCCTGCCCGCATAGCGGAGCCAGAGATCCAGTTCCACATTTCGCCCCAGATCTGCCTGTGAGCGGAGGGAAAACTGGTGCCGCGGACTGCGGCCTTCCATGGCGGCCTTATTGTAGAGATCGGGGCTATCGCCGCAAAAGCCGATATGGATATCCAGAAACGTATATGCCGCCATGAGTCGCCACCAGTCAAGAGGTTTCCACTCCGCCGTCGCCTCGACCCCCCAGGTCTCCCCGCTCATGTTGTTATGAGCCAGGTAAGCAAGAACGTAATGGGGCGACGGTACGGACAGGTAAACCGGAGCCAGCGGTTCCACGTTCCTGAGGCTGTCATAGGTATTGAAAAAAGTAGCAATGTCGAAAGAAAGGTTTTGCAGCGGCTGAACACGGTAGCCGAGCTCATAGGCGACCAGTTCTTCGGAACGGAAATCCGGTGAAGAAGTGATCGCGGTTTTCAGGGGAAGGGCGCCGGGATTCAGGGGCGAACCGGGGGGATAGGTTTCACCGTAGAAAAAAATGCCCCCATCGGCCCGTGACGGAGTGCGGACGGCCCGCGAGACGGCCGCCCAGACCGTGTGCCCTGGCCGAGGTGTCCAGAGCAGACGGGCATTGGGTTGCACCTCGAAACCGGAGTAATCGTTGTGCTCGAACTTGGAACCGAGCGTCAGGCGCAAAAGGTCCGTCACCAGGCTCATTTCATCCTGGAGAAAAGCGGTAAACAGATTGTCGGCACGGCGGTCCGGGAAGAAAGTCACCGGCTGCATGTTGGCAATCCGGTCATGGCTGAAACGGTAACCGAGCCCCCAGAGAAACGCCTGGCGTTCGCCGACTTGAAAGCGATGCTGAAAGTCCAGGTCGGCAATATCCCGATCTTCCCGGAACTGACCGATGTGCTGGCTGGTGCGGTCGTAATACATCTGCAGGGTCATATCCGACGATTCGGAATACTGGTGCTTCCAGCGACCGAGCAGGTTGCCGCCGGAAAATTTGTCAGGATAGTCTGACGTTGCCCGGTAGGGAGGGACAAGGGTCGGCGAAATGAGAGTCCAGCCGGCCCGGCCGCCATACAGGTCTCCCTGAAAAGTAAAACTGTCGCTGTCGGACGGTTCCGAATCCAGACGGAAACCACCCCGCGCGGCATGCCAGCCGTCCTTCGCATTGCTGCCGTCCGCATAGGCACCGTCACCGCGATCAAGATATTTGCCGTACAGACGCAGACTGGTTGAATTGCCCA
>JAQUHN010000032.1 GCA_028683555.1 Geobacteraceae bacterium
GCTAACTATGAAACACCGCCGCCCCTCATCAGCGGGACCGGTGTTGAAGCGCAACTTGGCCTGCCGCTGGCTACCATGCCGGTCAAGGTTGCGGTTCCTGCTACTCCGACCGGTTTGATCCAGCAGTTCGCCGGACAGATCAGGTTTGGCGCCATGACATTCAACCAGTTCGGTTCCGCGTCGGAGGCATCCTCTCTTACCAGTGCCACTATCGTGACCCCTAAAGTCTGCTCCAACGATTCGACCCGGCTCTGTTCGCTGGATGCCGATTGCGGTACCGGTACCTGCACTGCGGTAACCTCGAGCCAGGATCTTGATGCATCGAAAATCATCTATGCGGTCGGCAAAGGGTATTGTGCCACCATGACCTATGACGCATGTACTACGAATTCCGATTGTTCGGTGGGTGATGATTGCATCGATGGTTTTTGCGGGACCAAAACGACCACGGTCTGCACCACCGACCGAAACTGCACCGTATCCGGCCAGACCTGTGTCACTGACGGTCCCGGCAGCCATGTTACCGCGGGCACGCTGGTGAAAGCAATTGACGACATTCGCGCCAATGCCTGGACTCCTTTTGCCGAGGCCTACTATAATGCCATCGGTTCCTTTGCCCTGACCAGTGCCGGTACCAGTCGCACCGATCTACGGGTAAACTCTGCAACGCAGCCCATCGACTTTAACGAAAACATGAATCCGTCCGAGTATCATTGTCAGAAAAACTATGTGCTCTTGGTTACTGACGGTTCTTCGACGGCAGACCAGAATACTTCGGTCAGCAATGTTGCTTCCCTTTATGCCAGCCAGGCCGGTCTGACGGCCGGCACCTGTGCCAGTTACCTGGGAAGTAAAAACCTGCCGATCATGTCGTGGATTGGCAAGAACATGAAGATTTCCGATTTCAGCCTGACGTCGGCTACCACCAAACCGGCTTCGACTTCACTGAAAGCCCGGGATACCATCAGTACCTATGTGGTCCTGAACGGCGGATCCAATGGCCTGCCTGCCAGTGATCCGTGCAACTCGATAACCCTGCTTTCCAATACCGCTGCCAAGGGCGGGACGACACTGTTTCAGGCACAAGATCCTGCTACCCTGAAGAGCAATATCGAGTATGTTCTGAAGGAAGTTGCGGCCGGTTCCGCGTCCGGTACGGCGGCGTCCATCGTCAGCAACCGGGGCGAGAGCGGTGCGAACATCATTACCGCCATTTTCTACCCGGAGAAGGAATTTCTGAAAAATACCGATGGCTCGAACCAGGATATCAAGTGGATCGGAGACCTCCAGAATTACTGGTATTACTTCGACCCGTACATCGCCAACAGCACAATACGTGAGGATACCGTTGAGAACAAGATTCTCGACCTGGAGAACGACTATAAGATCGAGTTTGTGTTCGATGAAGTCAAAAGTCAGACACTCATAAAGCGATACAGTGACGATACCCTGGGAACCTACACGCCGGTAACGCCGGATGTCACTCCGGATGAGCTCAAAGCCCTCTGGAAGGCGGGTGTCCTCCTCTATAAACGAGACCTCACCGTTGCGCCGTACCGGAAAATCTACCTCAACAAAGACAACAACAAGGCAGATGATGGTGCACTCTTTACCGTGGCCTATGACACCCTTGCAAACCTGACGACAAACTGGACCGATATTAAGACCTACCTGCAGGCAGCGGACGACACCGAGGCCTTGAGTATCATGAAATACATGTACGGCTATCATGAGTCGGGTGCGCGCAGGCGTTGGATTAATGGTTTCAGCGGCCTCACCGGTATTACCGAAGCCACTGCCATTGCAAACGGCAAGGGCGTCTGGAAACTGGGCGACGTCATTACCTCAACGCCGAAAGTCCAGACGGACAAACCGCTGAGCGGCTACCACCTGGATTATGGCGACACTACCTATCAGAAATTCATTTCCACCACAGACTATGCAAATCGCGGCACGGTCTACGTGGGCGCCAATGACGGCATGCTGCACGCGATCAATCTCGGCAAAGTGACGAAGCTGACAACCGGCACCCAGAAAGCCCAACTGACCGACGCCGACGGCGTTCCGGCAAATCTGGGCAAGGAAAACTGGGCCTTTATTCCCCAGAATGCTTTGCCGTATCTGAAGTATTTCAAGGATCCGAATTATACCCATCTCTACTATGTCGACAACTCGACGCTGCTGGTCGACGCCAGCATTAATCCCGTTGCCTGGAACGATGCCGTGGACGGTGTTAACGCGGCGTGTCACTCGCCAGCCAGTCCTCAAGATTACTGCAAGAAGCAGGCAAGCTGGCGGACCGTGCTGATTGGCGGCATGGGGTTGGGCGGTTCCAGCAGGGAGGCGAATAATACAACCTGCAGCGACTGTGTGAAAGCACCGGTCAACCAGACCAACTTCACGCAACTCGGGCTCTCATCCTTCTTTGCGCTTGATGTGACCGATGAGAAAAACCCGAAACTGCTCTGGGAGTTCAGCCACCCTGATCTGGGCTACACCACTGCCGAACCAGCCATTGTCAGGATCAACGGCAATAATGGCACGTTGCCCGATTCCGGAAGAAACGGCAGGTGGTTCGCGGTTTTCCCGTCCGGACCCACCGGTCCGATCGACAACGATTTCCACCAGTTCTACGGCAAGTCGGATAAACGCCTCAAGCTTTTTGTCGTTGACCTGAATGCCAAGCCTGACACTACGACAGGGAAACTAACGCTGAATCAGGATTATTGGGTGATCGACGAGGTATACGAAGAGAATGGCAGTACAACGTATATTGAAAATGCTTTTGGCGGCTCACTGGCGACCAATGCGATAGACACCGACAAGAACAACAAATACTCTTCCGGGTATTACAGTACCGATGTTGTCTACGTGGGGTATGTGAAACCGTCTTCCGATTCGCCTCCCACCTGGACGAAAGGCGGACTGCTGCGTCTCATGACGTATGAAAAAAGCGACCCGACGACATGGCGTCTGAGCAAGGTGGTCGACGATATCGGTCCGGTTACCGCTTCCATCGAAAAGCTCTATGACGACTATACTAATAGTATGTGGATTTATTTCGGCACGGGACGGTACTTTTATAAGAAAGGGGACGAGATTGACAGTGAAACTCCCCAGATGGCAATGTACGGGATCCAGGAACCCTGTTACACCAGTCAGAAGGACATGAACCCGGCATGTACCGATACTGTAGTTGTAGCCGATGACTTGCAGAACCAGTCCACTGCCATCGTAACGAATTTAAGCGGCAAAAAAGGCTGGTATATCAACCTTGACTTGAAGGATACGCCGACAACCGGATATTCTGCGGAGCGTGTCATAACAACGCCAAGCGTCCGCACCAACGGGCTGCTGCAGTTTACTACCTATAAGCCTACCGCCGACCCTTGCGGTTTCGGCGGAGAGACGCTGTTCTGGTATCTTGACTACGCAACGGGCGGAATGCCGCCGGCAGGAACACTGCGCGGGAAAATCACCATTCAGTTGTCCACCGGCGCCATCGTGGTCGTGGATCTGTCCGACGTCGATTCAAGCACGCTGTCCAGGCTCGGGCGACAGATGAAAGTGGGTGTCGGCAAGCCGCCGTCACCACCGCCACCGGCCGATACGCTGAAAAAACCGGTCAAGAAAATATTGCAGATCCAGGAGAGATAGCATGGGCCGGAAAGGTTTCTCGCTTATCGAGTTGATTGTCATCATGGCTATTGCCGGGGTCCTGATCAGTATGGCAACGATCAGTTTCAATCAATGGATTCGTCGCTATAATATCGAGAAAGAAGTAAAGGAGCTGTATGCCGACATGATGTCCATGCGGCAGCAGGCGCTAGTAACAGGGATGAATCATGAGGTTGATTTTGATTCGGACCGCAGGGTTATTTTCCGGCGCTATTCTTCCGAGACTGATACTGCCGGTACCGTGGTGCGGACCCGTGAGCTTGCCTATCCGATAGAGATTAGTGACGAAACCGATCGGGAATTCGAGTTCAATTCCCGGGGCATGATCTCGGAGAATATTGAAAAATCTGTTTGTGTCTATTCAGAATTCCAACCGCCTCTCGACAGTATCCTGATTACGCCGTCTCGAATCAGTGTCGGGAAAATCAAAAATCAGGGGTCCTCGTGTGAGAAAGATAACATTACTCTCAAATAACGCTGCGTTCACACTGCTTGAAGTACTGGTTGCCATGGTAATTCTCATGGTCGGGTTGCTGGGCATGCTGGAAGCGATAAATCTGTCGATTGCCACCAATCTTCGCAATGAAATGCGGACCCAGGCGACGTCGGTTGCGGAAGATCAGCTGGCACGGAAAAAGAGTATGCCGTTCGACAATATAACAACGCCTGGTGGAGCAAGAAATTTGTCCGTGCCGATAGCTATGCGAAGTGCGACAATGAACTACACCGTTACCTACCTGGTGGATGATATTCCTGCCGGGGCGACAGAACCTAATGCCAAAAGGGTCAACATCGGTGTCCGCTGGAGTCATAAGGGAAACAATTATGAACATGTGGTATCGTCGGTTGTGACACGACCTGTCACTCGCTGAATCGCTTCCAAGGTAATTTGCCGGCTGCAGGTACTTTTCGTACCGGATAGCTCGCCGTCGAGACTGATAGCCGCATAAAGGAAAAGAGTATGCTGAGAAATAAATCTGGATTTAGCCTTGTGGAACTGATTGTGGTAATGGCGATTTTCGTAATCGTGATTGCGATTACGGGCGAGGCGTTCCAACAGGTGGTCAAGCAGGCATCGCAGCAGTCGAAGACCGCCGAGAGCAACATTGAGGGTGTTCTCGGGCTGGAAATCATGCGCAAGGACATTGCTTCCGCCGGTTTCGGTTTGCCGTGGTCGTTTTCCGGGACAATAAATTACAACGAAGCGGTCGGGGCTATTGCCGCAGGTTATAATGATGCTCCAACGAACGTTCCCAGGGCAATCTGTGGCGGCAGTGTAGGTGATACGCCTCCCACCGGGTATGTTGCACAGAGTGACTACCTGGTTATCAAGGCGTCAAACATCGGAATGTCCGAGGCAGCGCAACGGTGGACATATATGGACTATACCGGGGTGACCAAGCCGCCGACGGTAAAACCTTACACCTGGCCGAAGGAAAATCTTGAGAACGGCAATCGGGTCACTGTTATCCGCGTTGGCCTTACCAGTGTGTTTACCAAGGAACTGGTAGTCGTGGGAGGCAGCTTTTTTACCCAGTATAATAATGATGGTCTGCCAGACGGTTTTCAGCCAACCGAGTCCAGAATTGCCCACTATATCTACGGTGTCGACCCGTCCGTAGATCTTCGCATGCCCTTCAACCGGGCGGATTATTTTGTCCAAGATCCCGGCGCTGCGGAACGGCCCGCTCGCTGCGCCCCCAATACCGGGGTGTTGTACAAGGCTACGGTAAGTCATGCGGACGGTACCTTAACGACGTTGCCTCTCCTTGATTGTGTGGCGGATATGCAGGTTGTCTATCTTCTGGACACCACCAGTAACGGTACCATGACAGAAATTGATGATATCTCGGATTTATCCCCTCAGCAAATCCGCGAGCAGTTGAAGGCGGTGAAAGTTTATATCCTGACCCACGAGGGTGGCAAGGACCGCTACTACTCATACCCTAATGCGACCATTGATGTCGGGCCTGCGGGGAGCGGTAGAAACTTTAACCTTTCAACGGGCATTGGCGCAGAGTACAAGCAGTATCGCTGGAAAGTCTACTTTATGACGGTGAAGCCGGAAAATGTCAATATCGCTACTCAATAGGTGTGCACCATGAAAATACTGAACAATGAAAAGGGTATTGCCCTGGTAACTTCGCTTTTGTTGACCCTTATTGCCTTGGCAATTGTCGCTGGTCTCATGTATTTCGTCATGACCGGGATACAGGTGTCAGCAGTCGGTAAACGGTACAAAAATGTGGTCGAAGCCGGCTATGGCGGCGTTGCCCTGACGGTGAACGAAATCATTCCCAGTCTCAACAGTGCCATATTCGGCAACTTCTCTTCGGGCAGCGGTTCAGGGGTGCAGGAATTGTTGACCAAATACGCGGGCAGCGGACAGTTGAATTTGCAGTTTTCGGATCTTGACTGTCTCAAGCAGAAACTCGACAACTCCACTGTCTACTGGGGTAGCGCTTGCAATGACGCGAACAAGAGCATGGACCCGAAAGTTTCTCCGGATTTCACTTTTGTCTTGAAACATACCCTGACCGGAAGCGGATTCAGCTCAAATCCGGGCTACCGGGTATATTCGAAGATTGTCGACACCCCGGTAAAAGGAAATACCGATAAAGCGGATCGCCCCAATCTCCGTAAAGGAGAGAACGTTACCGAATCGGCCGGAATTGAGGGAACAGGGGTGACGATTCCCACCACCTATCGAGTGGAAGTTCGGGCGGAGAGAGAAACAAATCCCAAGGAAAAGTCAAATCTATCAGTGCTTTACGCGTATTAGCTGTTGCCGGCCAGTTGTTGTGGGAAATTAGTATTTTTTCAAGGTTGAAACGTGTTCAAGGACGCATGACGTGGCTGGAAGAAGAAATGCTTGATTTTCATTTTTTTATCCATGGTAGTTAATTGCTAGCAACTAGTAAAATTTTCTTGACATTTGTTTGAATTGTTGTAAATTTCCCTCAAAAACCTTTTCTCTAAGGATAATATACATGAAGCACCCTAACAATGTCAGGAAGATTCGAGAAGAAAGATTGATGAGCAAGATGGAACTGGCTCGGTTGGCCGGTGTTTCCGCAGCCACCATCGATAGAATTGAGCGGGGTGAGTTATGCCGCATGGAGACGAAGAGAAAAATTATCTTTGCCCTCGGCTACACTCTCAGTGACAAGGACAAAGTTTTTACGGATTAACAGGAACAGGACTCAGCCATGCTCTTTATGAAAAGCAGGGAAGTAGTAGGGATAGACATAGGGTCGAGCTCCATAAAGCTGGTGCAGCTTTCCGAGCAAAAAGGCGCCTATTCACTGAAAAACGTCGGTATCCTGCCATTGCCGAGCGAGGCAATTGTCGACAACAGCCTGATGGATACCACCTCTATTGTCGAGACGATCCGGGATCTTGCAAAAAGCCTAGGATCCAAGGCCAAGGATGCTGCCTGTTCGATTTCGGGAAATTCCGTAATCATTCGAAAGATATCGCTTCCCGCGATGACACCCGAGGAACTTGAGGACCAGATAGCATGGGAAGCGGAGCAGTACATTCCATTTGATATTAACGATGTGAATCTGGATTTTGAAATCCTTGATGCCGATCTGTCCGCAGCCGGAAAAATGACGGTTTTGCTGGTTGCCAGTAAAAAGGAAATCATCAACGAATATGTTGCGGTGTTTAACGAGGCTGGACTTAGGCTGGTGGTTGTCGATGTCGATTCCTTTGCCGTGCAGAACATTTTCGAACAGAATTACACCCCGTCTGAGGATGACGTGGTGGCGCTGATCAATATCGGTGCCAGTATCATGAACCTGAATGTTGTAAAAGGCGGGATATCTCTCTTTACCCGCGATGTGCAAATGGGCGGAAATCTTTATACGGAAGAGATTCAACGACAATTTGCATTAAGTAGCCAAGATGCGGAACGGATTAAGATAACTGCTGATTTCCCGGATAAGGCGCGCTTGAGCGATTTGATGTCCCGTGTTAACGAAACTCTGTCATTGGAAATTCATCGGTCCCTTGATTTTTATAATTCAACTGCAGAGGATCAGAAAATCGGTAAGGTCTATCTCAGCGGAGGCTGCGCAAAAGTTTCGAATCTGGCCGAGGTTGTCAGCCAGCGTCTCGGGATGCCGGTTGAGGTGCTGAACCCGCTGCAGAAAATAACCTGCAACGAAAAAGAGTTCGACCCTGAATACCTTCAGGAAATAAGCCCGTTTATTGCCGTTGCTGCCGGGCTGGCTATGAGGAGGTTAGGGGATAAATGATAAAGATTAACCTTTTACCAGTCAGAGCAGCCAAACGGAAAGAGTCTGCACGGCAACAGGCATTAGTTCTCGTCGGAGCACTGGTTTTTGTCCTCCTTATTGCCTTGGCGGCCTATTCATTTCTCCTGATCCGCATCAATTCCACTAAAGATGAAATAAGCAAGGCGGAGCAGGAACTGTCCGAGCTGAAAGTAAAGATAGGAAAAATTAAAGAACTTGAAAAACTGAAAGCGGAAGTCACCAGAAAGCTGGACGTTTTGAAGCAGCTCAGAAGAGAAAAAACCGGGCCGGTCAACAGGCTGCTGACAGTGAGCCAGTCGGTGCCCGACAAACTCTGGTTAACCAGCTATGCAGAGGGCGGATCGTCTGTAACCGTTAAAGGGGTTGCATTCACCGAGGAGCTTATCGCCGATTTCATGCGTAGCCTGGAGCAGTCTCCTGACTTCAAAAATGTTGAATTGATTGTTTCGGAACAAGTACTTATGTCGGGAATGAAATTGAAGAAATTCGAACTTAGGTTTAACCTGGAGACATCAAAAGGGTAGCTGCTGAAGACCCTTGGCTGTACCCATATTCGTAACGGGGATGAATCATGAACCTTGGAATGGACAAAATTACGAAGCTGCCGAATAAGCAAAAAATTGCACTATTGATTGTTTTGCTACTTGCGGTAGGTGCAGCACTCTTCTTTTTTCTGATTCAGCCGAAGTACAATGAATTGAAAAAATTGGAAGGAAAGCTGACGGGGCTCCAGGAAGAAGTCCAGAAGAACAGAATACTTGCCGCAAAACTTCCGATACTTGAGAAGGAGTACCAGCAATTGAAGATTGAGCTGGCTGCTGCTCTTACTGAACTGCCGAATCAGAAGGAAATTCCAGCTCTTCTTACCAGTGTTACCGATGAGGGAAAGAAGGCCGGCCTTGATTTCCTTGTGTTCCGCCCCCTAGGCGAGCAGCCGAAGGAGTTTTACGCAGCGGTGCCTGTCGACATAGCCGTCTCCGGTACTTTTAGCAGTGTCGGAAACTTTTTCGCGGCCGTAGGCAACCTGCCACGGATTATGAATATCAGTGACGTGAAGTTTTCTGATATCAAGAGTTCAGGCACGCAAACGAGTTTAAAGGTTAATTGCCGCGCAACCACATTCCGTTTCCTGGAACAGAAAGAGCAGAAAAATGATAAAAAACGTAAAAAATAAGGTTGTATTTTTAACATTTTTCTTTGCTGTCCTTCCCCTTTGTCTGGTGGGCTGTGATAAAAAAGCGCCACCGCCAAAGGCGAAGCCACCGGTTACCAAACCTGTTGCTAAAAAACCGGTTGTTCAGCAACAGCTTTCTTCCGCAACGGGTTTCAAAACGTCTGCCGTTGCTGTCGACTTTGCTACGAAAAAGGATCCCTTCAAGGCTTATGTTACGTCAACGAAGGGGCCTTTGTCACCGAAGCGTAACCGGTACGGACAGATTATCCCGATTTTGAATTATGACCTGACACAATTCAGCGTCAAGGGCATCATCGTCGGACTCAAGGAGAATAGCGCCTTGATTCTTGACCCTACGGGGAAACCTTATGTTGTCAAAGCTGGTATGGAAATCGGCCGAAACGAAGGTAAAATAACGAAAATCACCTCCACCTATATCGAAGTGTTTGAACAGTATCGCGATGAAGCCGGGAAATTGAAGAAGAGTACAACAAAGCTTATGTTGCCCAAGAAAGAATAAGGAGATTCACGGATGAGAGCATTTACTGCAATCAATAGAATCAAGCTACTGCTGTTCTTTAGCCTATTTCTGGTGCCTGCCTGTGCACAAAATACCTACTCCGTCAAGGGAGATGGGGCGACCAGCAGCGACATGGTGGTTCTCCGTGATATCACTGTTTCCGGTGAGGGGAATAATACGAAGGTCGAGATTGCCGCTGACAAGCCACTGACCTTTACGTCCTATTCCCTCAGTAATCCGTATAGGACAGTGATTGATCTTTCTCAGACTGACCCTGGTTCGGTGGTTGTCCCTCAAGTAGAAGCCAATCCATTGATTAAAAAAATAGATCTAGTCAGTACAGAGTTGACGGGTGGCTCGCTTGTCAGAATTACTATCGAAACTGCGACTGAAGTTGAGTTTGCCGTTGCAAGCGACCCGAATGATAGAAACAAGCTTTTACTATCTATTCCTGACTCATTGCCGACGATAACAAGCGTTGAAAACGAGGAAAAAGCCCCTTCAGCAACAGTCGAAGAGTCGGTTTCACCGTCTCCGGCTGTTACTGTTCCTGTTGCCGCACCTATTATTCCTGTCACGGAAAAGGATGCCGCGTCACAATCGCAGTCTTCCGCTGCAACTGGTATCGAGTCTTCTGTCGTGACAGCCGATGCTTCACTTGCTGGACTGGATGTTACTAAAGATGGAATTGCCTTAAAAACGGGTTCGAAAGTTGATAAGTATAAATATTTCACCTTAACCAAACCCCAGCGGTTAGTTGTCGATATCTATAATGTAAAGAACTCCCTGTCAGTGAAATCAGTGCCGATTAACAGTTTAGGTGTAGAAAATGCCCGTATCGGAACGTATCCCGACAAAGTACGGGTTGTCTTTGACTCTTTGAAAGCTGTGTTCCCGGCGTTCACCCTTGAAAAAATGGATGATGGTTTGCTTGTCCGTTTGGCGGGACAGGAAGCTGCTGTAGCAGACGCCTCTCCTGCCAGTACTGTCGTTAAGCCGGTCACTGCAGCATCCGCGATTGCTGTTAAAGGTATCTCTGCTGTCGATTCGTTGGATTTTCAGGTGATTGACGGTGTTTCGCGTATTGCTGTGACACTGAGCGGTGAGTGTCAGGTTAGCGGGCCGACCAAGACGAGTGACGGCCTGGCCCTGAGTTTTTCCGGTTGTCATTTGCCAAAAAGGTTGCAGCGTCCTTTTGATACCAGTGCCTTTGCCAGTGTTGTAAAAAACATTACTCCCTATCAGGTTAGATCAAAGGGCAGGTATGATACGAAAATTCTCGTATCCATGCGAGAAAGCGCCCCTGCTACACTGAAAAAGGAAGGTTCCGTCTATTTGCTGGACATAACCAACCCTGCTCAATTGGTCGCAAATACTGCAGTGCCTGCCAAGACGATTCCCCAAGTGGCATCCGGCACCAAAGCTTCCGTAACGGTAGCTGCTGGTGGCCGTCAAACCATGGCTGCAAAAAACACGATTTTCTCGCCAGACGAAACTGATAAAAAATTTCCGAAAAAAGTCTATACCGGCAAAAGAGTGACACTGGAGTTTGCCGATGCCGATATCAGGAAAATATTCCAACTGATTGCGGAAGTCAGTAATCTGAACTTCCTGGTTGGTGATGATGTTTCCGGTACCATCAGTATTAAACTGGTGAATGTTCCCTGGGATCAGGCCCTGGATGTCATTCTTGAAACAAAAGGCCTGGGGATGAAAAAGGAAGGAAACATCGTCCTGATTCGGCCCAAGGGTAAAATAATGTCTCTTGCCGATGAAGAACTGGCGGCTAAACGTGCCTATGAGAGAACACTTGAACTGCGTACCAAGATCTTTGATATCAACTTTGCATCGGTATCAGACATCGCAGGTCAGTTCCAGTCCTACAAAAGCGAACGCGGCACGATATCAGTTGATTCACGCACCAACCGGGTAATTGTCAATGATGTCGAGCCTTCCATAGAGCGAATGGCCAATTTGCTGCAGGCCCTGGATATTCCCGAAAAGCAGGTTCTGATCGAGGCCAGGATTGTTGAAGCAAGTTCGTCATTTACTCAGGATCTCGGTATACAGTGGGGGATCCATTATCGGGATGGCTCTGCTTCCATGCTCGGTATTAACAGTCTTGATACCGGTTTTGGCGGAATTGTCACTAATGTTGCCTCATCGACCGGTTTGCCTGCGGCAAGTGCTGCGGGTGGTGCCATGGGTCTCTCTTTTGGCAAGCTTACCAGTAACGTACAGGTTGATCTGCGCCTCTCAGCTGCTGCCGAAGCAGGTCAGGTGAAAATTATCTCAACTCCGAAAGTTGTTACCTTAAACAATAAGTCCGCCAAGATATCCCAGGGTCAGATGATCCCCTACTCAACCGTCTCGGCAGAGGGTACCAAGACTGAATTCGTCGAGGCTGCCTTGACCCTGGAAGTTACGCCGCATATTACCGCTGATGGCAGTGTTTCCATGAAAATCAAGGCTTCGAATAATTCCGCGGGCAGCGCCGCAACCGGCGTCGCGCCTCCAATCAATAAAAAAGAAGCAACAACCGAGTTGCTGGTGCAAAATGGTGAAACTACTGTTATCGGTGGCATCTATGTCGATACTGACACCAGCACGGACAGCGGTGTGCCGTTCCTGATGGATATACCTTTGCTTGGATGGCTTTTTAAATCGAATAACCAGAAAAAGTCCAAGAGTGAGCTTCTTATCTTCATAACACCCAAAATTGTCAGTTAATTTTATTAAAGGGAGGCGTTTTGCAATGAGGAGATTATTAGTACTTGTATTATCACTTAGTATGCTGGTTGTTGCCGGATGCGGCGGCGGTAACGACGGAGCCGATGGGCTCGTAGGGGGCCTGACCGTAAGCAGTTCGCAAACTCAGACAGATACAACTGGTAACGTTTCCTTTACCATCAAGTATACTAACCCGTATAAAACCGACATGGTTGGCGTTCCGTTGAATTATGTAATAACTATTAACGGTGCACTTTATAAAGATGTGGCAACAAACTTTGCCACTTCTGGTGAGCTGACAGTGGGCTATGTAGTTCCAAAAGATTCTGTCACTCAATATGTGAAATGCGTTGCACAAACCGGCAATCTTATCGCGAGTAAAATTGAGTCCGTCTCTGCCTATGGAGTATTGGCACTTTCCTCTCCAACTGACACATTTGCTGAAACAATCGGCGCATCGATTACTTATACGGCATCGGGCGGTTTGCCTCCTTATACTTTTACGGTGACTCCGTCTGCTGCGGGTATCGTAACATACGACCCAGGAGCAACTTCAGTGACACTGTACAGGTCACAACTTGTTGACGGTACTGTTTCAATTAGAGTTGATGATAGTGATGGAAATTTTGCAACTAAAACTGCGGTGCTTGTAGCGCCGGCCGCCCCATGACAAGCAATGGGCATTTATAGAAATTAATAGGGAAACATCGATAAAGCCGACTACAAATGCCAGGGGAAACCCTGGCATTTGTTTAGGTATTGTGTTTTTTGAAAATATTATCCATTATGCAGCTCAGGCAATCGCAGGTCGCTGCTGATTCCAAATAAAATTGTTGATGGAGTATGAGTAATGATACGTTATTTAACTGCGGGTGAGTCCCATGGACCGCAACTTACTGCAATTATAGAGGGCCTGCCGGCTGGATTGAAAATTTCCGATAAGAGTATCAATGCTGATCTGGCCAGGCGGCAGGGCGGCTACGGTCGCGGTGGGCGGATGCAGATCGAGAAGGATACTGCTGAAATCCTTTCCGGAGTTCGCTGGGGGGAAACAATCGGTTCCCCGGTAACCTTGGCGATACGTAATCGCGATTGGGAGAACTGGAAAGATAAGATGTCTCCTGCCGAATCTGCCCGAGACGAGAAAATACGAGTAACCCGGTCGCGTCCCGGTCATGCCGATTTATCCGGTGTAATGAAGTATCGTCACCGGGATGTTAGAAATGTGCTGGAAAGATCAAGTGCCCGTGAAACTGCGATTCGTGTCGCGGTCGGCGCGGTTGCCAAGGCATTTCTTGCTGAATTCGGTATTCAGGTTCTTGGCTATGTTACCGCTATCGGTAGCATTACTGCGGCATCGCCGGATTCTATCGAGAAAAATATTCGTGAAGTAGCTCTCAATTCGGACTTTTATACAGTCGATTCCGCTGCCGAGTCACGGATGAAAACGCTTGTGGACCGGGCACGGGAATCGGGAGATTCGGTGGGTGGTGTCATTGAGGTTGCTGTTTCCGGAGTCCCCGCCGGTTTAGGGAGCCATGTTCACTGGGACAGGAAGCTTGACGCGCGACTTGCCATGGCGGCTATGAGTGTTCAGGCAATCAAGGGCGTAGAGATTGGTATGGGCTTCGAGTCTGCGGCGCGGCCCGGCTCAATGGTGCATGACGAAATATATTATGATTCAACGCGAATTTCGCGAGGTGAGGTCAGCGGCTATTATCGTAAAACCAATAATGCCGGTGGGATTGAAGGTGGTATAACCAATGGTGAATCCATTATTGTTCGTGCCGCGATGAAGCCTATTCCAACACTGTACAAGCCATTGATGTCCGTTGATTTGTCGTCTCGGGAACCCATTGAGGCAACTGTTGAAAGATCAGATGTATGTGCTGTGCCTGCTGCTACGGTTGTCATGGAGGCTGTTGTTGCTATTGAGATCGCCAATGCTTTTCTGGAGAAATTTGCCGGGGATTCCATGGAAGAAACGCGTTCCAATTTTGCCGGGTATTTGGAATACCTGAAATCGCTGTGATTATGAATGTCATCCTGACTGGTTTCATGGGTACCGGGAAAAGCAGCATTGGACGGTTGCTTGCTGCCCGACTTGGGTATCGTTTTTGCGATTTAGACGCGGTTATCGTTGAACAGGAAGGCAGGTCAATAAACGAGATCTTTTCCTCAGCTGGTGAAGAGTATTTTCGTGAGGTGGAATCCGCCACATTGCAGCGCATATTACAGCAGGCTTCCCAGGTTGTTTCAACGGGCGGCGGAGCCGTTATCATGCAGAAAAACCGCGATCTTATGCGAAAAGCCGGGGTCGTTGTCAATCTGGTGGCATCTCCGCAGTCGATTCTCCGTCGACTGCAGAATGACGATCAAAGACCACTGCTGCGCGATTCGAAGAGTCTCGAGCAGGTCGAGAAAATGCTCCTGGAGCGGGAGCGGTTTTATTCCGAGGCAGATATTAGAATTGACACTAATGGAAAAAACGTGGAAGATGTTGCCCGTGAAATCCTGAATCATCTTGATAGAGGAGTTTGAATTTGCAGAAGCTTTTGGTGAGCCTCGGCGAGCGAAGTTACACCATTCAGGTAGGTAGCGGTTTGCTTGCCGAATTGGGAAGGCTGTGCAGCGAGCTTGCACTTGGTTCTACGGCAGCTATCGTCACGAATCCGACTGTCGGGAAACTGTACACCGCTACGGTGAGAGATACGCTGGAAAAGGCCGGTTATACGATTCATCTGATTGAGATTCCGGACGGTGAAGTCCATAAGAATTCCCAGACATTGAACAGTATCTATGATGCGCTGCTTGCCGCAGGCTTGAGTAGAGATTCGTTCCTGGTAGCTCTCGGGGGCGGTGTGGTCGGTGATATGACCGGTTTTGCCGCAGCCACTTTTCTGCGTGGTGTTCCTTTCGTTCAGGTTCCGACGACCCTTTTGGCCCAAGTCGACAGCAGTGTTGGCGGCAAAACGGGCATTAACCACCCATTGGGTAAAAATCTTATCGGTGCCTTTTATCAACCCAGCCTGGTACTTATTGACACAGCAACCCTGACTACTCTTCCTGAAAGGGAATATGTAAGTGGGTTGGCGGAAGTGTTGAAATATGGTGTGGTCTGCGACAGGGATTTCTTCACTTTTATTGCTGAAAATACGGAGAGAATCCGAGATCGAGATAAGGAGTGTCTGCAGGATATCATCCGAATTTCTTGTGCGCTGAAGGCGTCGGTTGTCGAACGTGATGAAAGAGAGGGTGGCTATCGGGCCGTGCTCAATTACGGACATACTTTTGCCCATGCGGTTGAGCGCCTTACCCACTATACTGACTTCCTGCATGGCGAAGCGGTGGCAATCGGCATGGTTCAGGCTGCAAAATTATCCGAGTTGATGGGTTATGCGGACCGGCGCGACACGAAAGCTATCGTGGACCTTCTGCAATCGTTCGGCCTTCCGGTTGATCTTGTTCCATTTTCCCGTGACGAGTATTTTCAGGCTTTGCTGAAAGACAAGAAAAAGCGGGCGCAAGGGATCAACTTTGTTTTTAATAAAGGAATAGGTGACTCGATTATTGAAAACGTCTCCGACTGGGACTTTCTCCTGCAAGTCGTTTCGAAGTGAGGTGTGTCGATGGAAAAGGATTCAACCTCTTTCTGGGCTGATATCAAAAAATACGAGGATATTTTAGCCAAGGATCCGAAATCCTATTGTTTCGCTCCTTTGTCAGAACTCTATCGTAAACTCGGACTGCTGGATGATGCAGTTGGTGTGGCAAAGCAGGGTACCGATCTCCATCCTGAATATATCGGCGGGTTTATGGCCCTCGGACGTGCACTGTTCGAAAAGGGAGCGCGTGAGGACGCCAAAATTTCCCTGGAGAAAGTTGCCTTGGCAACACCGGAAAATTTGCTGGCCCAGAAAATCCTCAGCCAGATATATCAGGAGGAGGGAAACCTGACTGCTGCTGAAAAGGCGCTGCAGCTTCTGGTTACCTTTAATCCTGAAGATACGGAAAGTACTCTTGCTTTGGAGGTTTTGCAGCGATCGATATCTTCACTAAAGGAACGAAATCCTGTTCTTGCCACTGATGCGAGTCTGGTTGACAATGACGAAGGATATCCTTTTTCCGAGGAAGTTTTTTCCGGTGATCCGAATCACTTGTCTGCTTCAGCACTGGCTGATGAATCGAGCGCCTGTGCCTATCCTGAAAATAGTCACATCGAGCAGTTTCTAGACAGTGCCGATGCCGGGGAAGGCGATTTACAAGAGGATGGGGCTCCGGCGCTACCGCTGCCGACAGTTACACTTGCCGAATTGTATGAAGCTCAAGGATTGTTTGACCGGGCACAGGAAGTTTATTCCGATCTTCTGCAAAAAGATCCGGATAACCATCTCTTGCAAGACCGGCTTTCGCTTTTGTCGCTTCGCCTTGAGAGCGCCCCGGTTCTTTCATCTGCAGCAGGGTTAGGTGAATCCTCGGAACTGCTTGCCTCTGGCCAGTACCAGGAGGACTTTGCTCCTGATCTCCCCGGTGATGATCTTGGGAGTCCCTTTTCCAAGGATTTGGATCCCAAAGAAGCTGTATTGGCGTTATTGGAGCAATGGCTTGATTCCGTCAGGAGGAGAAAGGCATGTCGATAAAGAATGTTCTGCAGGAAATGGTCGAAAGTGTTGATGGTGCACTTGGTGCGATCGTAATGGGATATGACGGTATCGCACTTGATGAATATGTTAAAGAGAGTAGTCCTCTCGATTTGCAGGTATTGTCGGTAGAGTATGCCACCGTACTGAAAGAAATCAGGAAAGCCGTTGATGTTCTTGGTTCGGGAACAATGGAAGAAATTTCGATCAATACCGATGTTACCCGGGTAATTATCCGGGTTATCGATAATGATTTGTTTGTTATTCTCGCTCTGCTCATGGACGGTAACTACGGCAAAGGGAGATATGTCTTGCGACAAAAATCTCTCCGAATAAATGAAATACTCCAATAGCGGTAATCCGTTGGCCAGAATGTAGTCACCGGCCTGAGATCGTGAGGTTTTGAGGCTTTTATATAAATTTTCCTGAGCCACCTTCCGCCAGTACAACCAACCCACACGTTAATTCGAGACTCCTATGAAGATACTTGTTATTCATGGTCCAAACTTGAACCTGCTTGGAACTCGAGAACCGGAAATCTACGGAACCCTTTCTCTCGACCAAATTAATTCCTCCCTCAAGCAACTGGCTGTTGATCTTGGATGTGAGATCAGCAGTATTCAATCCAACTCCGAAGGTGCGCTGGTTGATGCCATTCAGTCCGCCAGAGGGGTTTATCAAGGAATCCTGATAAACCCGGCTGCCTATACCCATACCAGCGTCGCTATTCGCGATGCTCTTGCCGCTGTGGATCTGCCGACAGTAGAGGTACATCTATCGAATATTCACAAGCGCGAGGAGTTTCGCCACCACAGTTTTGTTGCGCCGGTTGCGGTGGGCCAGATATCAGGCTTTGGCCTGAACAGCTATCTTCTCGGCTTGCGTGCTCTGGTTGATTTTGTCAGCGACATGAATAAATCGTAGCTCGGCTAGTTTTTTCGATTTGGGTTAAAAAAAGCTTTTTTATCCAGTATCATCGCCGATTTAGCCGGGAAAAAATGATTGTAAAGCGGGGTTGCTTGTGCTAAAAAACAGGGTCGCTGCAGCCAGAGAGTTTCTGCAGAGTTTTGCCGTGGATGCCATCCTTGTTTCAGATATGAAGGATATCCGTTATCTTACCGGATTCACCGGGAGTGAAGCTCTGCTCCTGTTGGGTGGGGCGGAAATATTCCTCCTTACCGATTCTCGCTATACAACACAGGCTGAGACAGAGACGTCCGGATGTGCTGTAGTTGAAATCAAAGAGAAAAAAGCGGCTCTTGCTGCCCTGGCTGCGTCAGAACATTTCGGATCCATTGGTTTTCAGGCTGAGCGAGTCTCGGTTTCGCTTCATAATGAGCTGCTGCAGCAAATGCCAGATGTTCGTTTTGCACCGATGGGAGCCGAACTGGCATCGTTACGGATAATAAAAGACGTGCAGGAGATTGAGTGCTTGGCAAAAACTGCTAAGCTTGCATCTGAAGCTTTCTTGGGCATGCTGGAGACGATCGAGCCCGCTGGGACGGAAAAGGATGTTTCCCTTCGACTGGAATTTGCCTTGCGTACAGCTGGTGCAGATGACAAAGCTTTTGATTTTATAGTGGCTTCGGGGCAGCGAGGGGCGCTTCCCCATGGCAGGGCAACCTCGAAAACACTTTGTCGCGGCGAATTGGTGACCATTGATTTCGGTGCGGTAGTTGATGGTTATAATTCAGATGAAACGGCAACGATAGCCATCGGCAAACCGGATGCCAAGCAGCGCGAAATATATCAAATAGTTAAAGATGCTCACGATATGGCGCTTGATGCCATTAGGCCTGGTGTGAAATTCTGCGATATTGACCTGGTTGCACGGGATTACATTGCTCGAAAAGGGTATGGCGACTACTTCGGTCATGGCCTTGGGCATGGTGTCGGACTGGATGTTCACGAAAAACCGGTAGTGTCCTTCCGCAATGAAGATGTCGTGCAGGAAGGCATGGTTTTTACCATTGAACCTGGAATTTATCTTCCCGGTTGGGGTGGCGTCAGAATTGAAGATATGGTTTTTGCCACCGCTGACGGATGTCGATTACTGACTCACGTTCCTAAAGATTTGACGGTAGTGTAAAGGTATATTTGCGGTATGCAAACTGGTCCTTTTGCTCCGGCGGGGACCCTGAAAAAGGAGAAGCAAATGGATATCAAGGATATCAAATCTCTCATAAAGATGGTAACTGAAACCGATATTACCGAGTTTGAACTGGAATCTGCCGGAGAAAAGCTCAGAATACAGAGGGGTAGCAGTGCTGAAACGGTAAGCTATGCCCTGACTCAGCCAATGGCAATTCAGCAGCAATTGCCGGTCATGGCTCCGGTTGCAGCCCCGGAGACGCAGGTGGCTGCCCAGCCCGTTTCTCAGGAGTCGGAAAATTGCAAGGAGATAACCTCTCCCATCGTCGGAACCTTGTATCGCGCCCCGTCCCCGGATTCACCTCCCTATGTGGAGGTCGGTCAAGTAGTTGAGAAGGGGCAGGTGCTCTGCATTGTCGAAGCCATGAAGCTGATGAATGAAATCGAGGCTGAATATCGTTGCAAGATAGTAAAAATCTACAAGGAAAACGCGCAACCAGTCGAATATGGTGAGACCCTGTTTTTGGTGGAGCCGGCGTAGCTTTTACACGACCCAGTAATTCGGCTCTTTTTTCTGTTCAATCTGACAAACAGTATGCTCCCTCCCGATTGGAGATTATCAGGATGTTTCATAAAATACTCATAGCAAATCGTGGTGAAATAGCCCTGCGGATTATCAGGGCCTGCAAGGAACTGGGAATCAAGACAGTTGCCGTTTATTCCACTGCGGACAGCAATTCGCTGCACGTCAAACTGGCAGACGAAAGCGTTTGTATCGGCCCGCCATCGAGTCTCCAGAGTTATCTGAATATAAATGCAATAATAAGTGCCGCGGAGTTGACCGATGCAGAAGCCATTCATCCGGGATACGGTTTCCTGGCGGAAAATGCTGCTTTTGCCGAGATCTGCGAAAACTGCGGCATCACGTTCATCGGCCCTTCGTCGGAAAGCATGAGACTGATGGGGGATAAGATCAGTGCCCGACAGGCAATGATAAAGGAAAAGGTCCCGATACTACCGGGAACCGAGGATGCCGTTCAGGATGTCAATGAAGCTATCAAGATTGCCAAAAAGATAGGTTTCCCCGTTATTATCAAGGCGTCGGCCGGCGGCGGCGGCAGGGGTATGAAGATTGTCCATTCGCCCGCGGCACTGCCGAATGCTTTTGCCACAGCCAGAGCTGAGGCACAGGCGGGTTTCGGTAACCCGGAAGTGTATATCGAGAAGTACTGCCAGCAGCCCCGTCATGTGGAAATACAGATCCTTGGTGATAAGCATGGCAATGTTATTCATCTTGGAGAAAGGGATTGCTCCATTCAGCGTCGACATCAGAAGTTGATCGAAGAGTCTCCCTGCTCAGTGCTGACACCGCAGCTTCGAGCCGAAATGGGGGATGCTGCTGTCCGTGCCGCCAAATCAGTCAACTATAACAGTGCTGGAACTATTGAGTTTCTGCTGGATTCCGATGATAAATTCTATTTTATGGAAATGAATACCCGGATCCAGGTGGAGCACCCGGTTACCGAAATGGTTACCGGTATTGATATTATTCGCGAGCAGATACGTTCCGCCGCTGGCCTGAAGCTGCGCTACAAGCAAAGCGACGTTAAGATAAGAGGCCATGCAATCGAATGCCGGATCAATGCCGAGGACCCTTTCAAATTTACTCCTTGTCCCGGTAAGATTACTTCCTACCATACCCCTGGCGGGCTTGGCGTACGTGTCGACTCCTTTGTCTATGATCAGTATACCGTGCTACCCTATTACGACTCGCTCATATCAAAATTGATAGTACATGCGGATACCAGAGAAGATGCTATTCGTCGGATGCTTCGAGCTCTGGACGAGTATATTATCGAAGGTATAAAAACAACGATCCCGTTCCATAAGCGAATATTGTCCAATAAGGACTTTATTGAAGGTCATCTGGATACCGGATTTCTTGAAAGGATGGTGTTGGAGTAGTATGGATTTCCCGGAAGAACTGCACTACAGTAAAGAGCATATTTGGGTGAGGGTAGAGGGCGGAAAAGCTGTCATCGGAGTAACCGATTATGCTCAGGAGGAGCTGGGAAAAATTACCTCCATTGAACTTCCCGAAGCCGGCGATGAGGTTGAGCAGGAAGACTCTTTCGGATCCATCGAGGCGAGAAAAACAGTAGCCGACATGTATGCGCCGATAACAGGGACGGTGCTGGAAGTAAATGAAGAGCTGCTCGATAATCCGGCACTTCTTAACGAGGATCCTTATGATAGCGGCTGGATAATGATTCTTTCGCTGGATGATCCGGAGGAATTGAGCTTGCTGCTTTCGGCGGACGAGTACGCCGATTCTCTGGAAGAGTTCGACTGATCAATTACCAGGTAGTTGCAGGGGAAAGGGATAGGGAACGGTGGGGCTGACAATCGGACAGATTGATTATGCAAACTGCTTCCCTATTTTTTCGGCGCTGCAGAAGAACTTTGACTGCAGTGCGTACCGTTTTGTAAGGGGAACTCCTGCCACACTGAACAAAATGCTTCTGTCAGGGGAGATCGACCTCTGTCCTTCATCTTCCATTGCCTACGCCAGGTCGGCGGAAAAGTATCGCCTCATCCCTGGCCTTTCCATCAGTTCCATCGGCTCGGTGAAAAGTGTCTTTCTTTTTTCCCGGGTTCCCATAGAAAAGCTCGACGGCATGCCAATTGGCCTTACCGTTGAATCTGCAACGTCAATAGCACTCCTTAAAATCATTCTCAAGAAGTATTATCGATTCACGAACAGATTTTTTCCGGTGGTAACAGCCCGGACTTCCGCGGAAACACAGTGCTGCCCGGCAATACTTGTAATCGGCGACACAGCACTCAAGTGGAGTCAGGACTTTTCTGGGCTCTACCGGTACGATTTGGGAGCGTTGTGGCTTTCCCTGACCGGACTTCCTTTTGTCTTCGCACTCTGGATGATACGTGATGATGTCGTTGTCCGGATGCCGGAGGAAGCCGCACGCATCAAAGCACATTTGCTGGCTGCAAAGGAGCTTGCGGTTTCAACACTGGAAACATTGGCTGCTGAGAGTGGCGAGTATGCCTGGATGAATCGGGAAACTCTTCTGGACTACTGGAAGACCATTTCGTACGATTTGACTCCATGGCACGTTGAAGGGGCTCGGTCTTTCTTCCGGGATGCTGCTGAGACAGGCATACTGGAGCGAGAGCCTGCATTAAGGTTCCTGTAGGACACAAAAAGGGGGAAGTTGAATTCTTCCCCCTGTAACGCGCAGCTCTTTGAAAGGACGTTTTACTTTTTACCGGCCGCTTTCTTGGAAGCCTTAAGCGGGTTGACTTTGAGTTCTTCGGACTTGATCTCGACCTTTACGTGAGTGGCAAAGTTGCAGATACCTGACGTCCACTTTTTTATCGGGGCTGGGTATGCGCTACAGACCTTGCCAATCGAGCCATCGACAATTCGGTCACAACCTTCACAGTTCTCCACGATGGTCTGGCAGGAGCCTCCGCTGAAAATACAACCCTGTTTACCCCAGAAAGTACACTCGGTACCTGGGAGTACCGTTTGACACTGCATTGCACATCCTCCTCTTTTTCGTCCGTAATCGAATTACATAGGTCACTGTAGCAAGTTTGAAAGAAAAATGTCAATAAGAAAAATCCGGCGGCAAAGTCCTTTCCCTTGACTCGCCAATAGCAGATATATTACCCTGAAAAATGGATTTTCGACTTTTTACCAGGTTCACCGCACTCCTGTTTTCACGCGGTCTTTCCGGTAGCTCCTGCCGGGTTTCCTGGATGTCTTCCTGTTCGGAGGGCTTTCAGATCTGTCAAAAATCTTTCCATGTAGTATCGAGTTATTTCTGAGGAGGGTTCATGGAGCGTATAGTCTTCGGAACATCGGGATGGAGGGGAGTGCTGGGTGAAAACTTCACCTTCCCGAATGTCCGCAAGGTTATTGGTGCGATTGCACAGCACGTGATTGATGCTGGAGAACGGGAAAAAGGGCTTGTTGTCGGTTATGACAGTCGTTTCATGGGGCAGCGTTTCGCGCAGGAGGCTGCCAGGGTGCTTGCCGGTGCCGGGATAAAAACGTATCTTTGCGAGCGGGATACGCCTACCCCGGTTATCTCGCAGGTTATTTTGCAAAGAAAGACCGCTGGCGCGGTAAATTTTACTGCAAGTCATAATCCTTATGATTATAATGGCATTAAGTTCTCTCCCGCGTGGGCTGGGCCGGCACTTCCCGAAACAACTCGGGACATAGAGCGACGCTGTAACGAAGCCGTCGAAGAAAAGTATGATCGGGCCGTCACATTGCCTGACTTGGTGGGAAAAGGGCTTGTTGTCGACATAGATCCTCGTGAGTCTTACCTGGCTGACCTGGAGCGAAAGATCGATTTCGACGCCATTGCCACGATAGGCGGTATTGCGGTAAATCCACTGTACGGGGCTGGTCGGGGGTATCTCGACGAAGCACTGCTGCGGCATAATGTTCCCGTCCGTGTGATCAATACTTGTTCGGATCCCTATTTCGGCGGCTTTCCCCCTGAACCGGCAGAAAAATATATTCAGGATTTCATTGCCCTGGTAAAGAATGACCCGCAGCTGAGGCTCGGCATAGCCACCGACGGCGATGCCGACCGTTTTGGTATTGTCGATGAAGACGGGGCCTATATCGAACCGAATTACATAATCGCTCTGCTGCTCGACTACCTGGTGCGGGTCAAGGGGATGCGTGGCGGGGTTGCTCGAAGTGTTGCAACGTCGCACCTGATTGATGCCGTTGCGGCAAAACACGGCATAGAACTCCATGAAACCCCGGTCGGCTTCAAGTATATCGGGGAGCTTATCAGCCAGGACAAAATCATCATCGGCGGCGAGGAGAGTGCAGGGCTTTCTATCAGGGGCCATGTGCCGGAGAAGGACGGGATTCTCGCCTGTTTTCTGGTTGCGGAAATGGTGGCTCGGGAAGGGCGTACTCTTCGCGAGCTTCTTGAGCGGCTCTATGCCGACGTGGGGCGTTTTGTTACAAAACGAGAGAATATTACCCTTTCTGCCGAGCTGGAGAAAGGTTTCTCAGAGCGGATGCGGGCAATCCCGGCGGACTTTGCCGGCTGCACGGTAAGCAAGGTGGTAACCATTGACGGTACCAAGTGCATTCTGGTAGATGGCAGCTGGGTCCTCTTTCGCAAATCGGGCACGGAACCGGTGGTTCGCCTGTATGGGGAGGCATCTTCGGAGAAAAAACTCATGGCGCTTATGGGCGCTGCCAAGGGTTTTATCCTTTCTTGATTTCAGGAGTGCAGCTTGTCCTGAAGACGGCTTTCGGTGTGTACTAGAGTCGTTACGCTGCAGAACCAATGATTGATGAAGTATATAAAAAAACAACCTGTTGGAGGATTTCATGTGGGATTATACGGATAAGGTTCGTGAACATTTCTTAAACCCGAAGAATGTCGGCGAGATACCCGATGCTGATGCGGTCGGTGAGGTGGGCAGTCTTGCCTGCGGCGATGCCCTGAAACTGTACCTGAAACTTGATGAAAATAAGGAGCGTATTGTCGACGCCAAGTTTCAGACTTTTGGTTGTGCCAGCGCCATTGCCTCTTCCTCCGCGCTTACCGAGATAATCAAGGGCAAAACTCTTGATGAGGCACTTGATGTTTCCAACCAGGAGATTGCCGAATTTCTTGGTGGGCTCCCCGAGGAGAAGATGCATTGTTCGGTGATGGGGCAGGAAGCCTTGGAGGTTGCCATTGCCAAATACCGTGGCGGGCCGGTTCCCGGCCATGACCATGACCACCTTCATCCCGAGATGGAGGGCGAGATCGTCTGCAAGTGCTTCGGTATTACCGACCAGTTTCTGAAAAAAGTAATCAGCGACAACAAGCTTCACACTGCTGAACAGGTGACCCATTTCACCAAAGCCGGCGGAGGGTGCGGCGGATGCATTCCGCAGATCAATGAGCTCATTGCCGAGGTAATGGGAGACCAGCCGAAAGAGGAGCGTAAACGCCCGGAGAAACTGACCAATCTTCGCAAGATGCAGCTTATCCAGGATATCCTCGAGAAAGAGGTGCGTCCGTTGCTGTGGGCGGACGGGGGCGATCTCGAACTCATCGACATTGCCGGAAGTACGGTACAGATTGCGTTCCGGAAAGCGTGCGCCGGCTGCGTATCTTCCGGACATACCGCCAAGTTCGTGGAACAGAAACTGCGTGAATTCGTAGCCGAGGACATCGTGGTTGAGGAGGTCGAGGGATGAAGGAAATCTACTTTGACAACAATGCAACCACCAAGGTCGATGAGGCTGTTTTTGAAGAGATACGGCCCTATTTCTGTGAACTGTATGGTAACCCGAGCTCCATGCATTTTTTCGGCGGCCAGGTGCAGAGAAAGATCGACGAGGCGAGAAACCGTACAGCAGCCCTCCTGGGTGCTCTCCCGGAGGAGATAATCTTCACTGCCTGCGGCACCGAGAGCGACAATGCCGCAATCCGTTCCGCCCTTGAGATTTTTCCGGAAAAGCGCCATATCATTACGACCAGGGTTGAGCATCCGGCGGTACTTACCCTCTGCCGAAACCTTTCGAAGCGGGGCTACCGGGTAACGGAACTTACCGTCGACGGCGACGGCAATTTGGATCTTGATGAGCTTCGTGCCGTTGTTGATGACGACACTGCCATTGTTTCAATTATGCATGCCAATAACGAGACGGGCGTAATTTTTCCCATCGAAAAAATTGGCGCAATTGTAAAAGAAAAAGGGGCTCTCTTCCATACCGATGCGGTTCAGGCGGTCGGGAAGGTGCCCATGAATATGGCGAGCTCTACCGTGGACATGTTGGCTCTTTCCGGGCACAAGCTGCATGCACCGAAGGGAATCGGGGCGATGTATCTTCGCAAGGGAGTGCCGTTCCGTCCGTTCATGGTCGGCGGCCATCAGGAGAGAAACCGGCGGGCCGGGACCGAAAACACCGTCGGCATCATTGCACTGGGAAAGTCGTGCGAACTTGCCGGTCATTACCTTGCTGAGGAGAACAGCAGGGTGAAAGCCCTGCGGGATCGTCTGGAAGCGGAGATTCTTCGACTGATTCCCAATGTTCGGGTGAATGGTGGCGGTGCCGAGCGTTTACCGAATACAACCTCGGTTGCGTTTGAATTCGTCGAAGGCGAGGCGATTCTGCTGCTGCTCAGCGAGAAGGGCATCTGTGCTTCTTCGGGAAGTGCCTGTACCTCAGGTTCTCTGGAACCTTCCCATGTTCTGCGCGCCATGGGCGTGCCGTTCACCTGTGCCCATGGGTCCATCCGCTTCTCCCTGTCCCGTTTCTCCACTGACGAGGAAGTTGATGCCATCATCGGGGAACTTCCTCCCATTATTCAGCGGCTGAGAGAACTGTCGCCCTTCGGCAGGGAGTTCCTGCAGAAATAAATGTCTGCCAGGTGAAAACCGCCATTCGGGCGGCATTGCATCGGACGAACAAATTTCCAGGGGCGGGGTACACTCGCCCCTGTTGTGTTTGCTCGTGCCGATATCGATTGTTACTGGTCGCGCAACTTTTCTGAAAGTTTCCTCTTCCCTGGTGGGGGAGGGGCAAGACTCGTTGCATAATTGTCGTTACCGTGTAGATTCAACAACGGCAAAGCCATCGTGAGGCGTCTATCCAGCATGTTACGTAAAGCAGCAGCACTATTTCAGATTGTAATTATCCTGCTGGTGATTGGCTTCGGGACCTACCAGTTGTATCAAGGGAACTTTGAAGCGAGCATGACCACCCTGCCGTTCCTTATTGTCTACTACCTTTTTGTAACGTCATGGCAGAAGAGGCTCCGCGAGCGAGACAGGCG